>CBDUOT010000044.1:0-26979 GCA_965368915.1 uncultured Rhodobacterales bacterium
GAGCTTTTCGGTCACATCGGATTGCACACCAATGAAGTGAGACACCTCACCGGCCTCGTCCCGCACGGGAGAGATCGAAAGCTCGCTGATATAAGAAGACCCGTCCTTGCGATAGTTGCGCACGGTCTCGCTAACCGGAACCGCGTTTTCAATCGCAGCACGTATTCGACCAAGGGCCGGTTGATCGCGATCATCTCGTTGCAGAAAGCGCGGGTTTCGGCCGAGCATTTCCTTTGCCGTATAGCCCGTCATCCGCTCCAGCGCCTTGTTGGCATAGACGATCGGGTTGCCGGCCTGTCTTGCATCGGTGATCAGAACGCCCGTGTCCACCTCGGCAATGGCACGGTCCCGAAGCTTCAATTCCTCGGTTCGTTTTTGACGCTCGGTAATGTCTTGAATTATCGCGACGAATACGGATCCGTCGGCTGCTTGAACGAACTGCAAACGCACTTCGACTGGATAGGTTGAGCCGTCCTTACGCTGATGGACGGTTTCAAACACAAGCAGTTCTTCGGTGCCCTTCCTCAACGGCTCGATAAGCTTGTTGAACTGGTCGGACGTGATTTCCGGCTTGATGTCGACGGGCGTCAACTCGCGAAACTCTTTCGCAGAGTAGCCCATATTCTTTCGGGCGCCGAAGTTCGCTTGGGTGAACTTCAGTGTCTCCGCATCAAACACATAGATTTCGTTGAGAGAGTTTTCGACGATCCGCGCAAACCTATGGCTTTGCGACTCTGCCCGAACCTGTTTGCTGATGTCCTGAACGACGGCGACGAACACCGGCGGATCCTGGGTGTGCATGAACTGCAGTTGCGTACGAACGGGATATGTCGAACCATCGCTTCTTACCTGGATAGCGTCAAAGACCTGCCGGTCTATGGCTCCATCGCGCAGCGGGCCAACTAGGTCTTCAATGTTGTCTTGGTTCAACCCTTGAACAAAATCCCACGGCAGAAGCCCGCCAAGTGCTTCGCGTGAATAGCCAAGCCCGACTTGCGCCGCCTTGTTGCAGTCTCGAATCTGGTATGTCTCGGCGTCACACACGTAAATTTCGTTCACGGACTCATCGATTATCTGGGCAAGCGATCTAACACGCTTTTGCGCCGCTACCTGATCGGTCAAGTCGCTGCCCACGCCGCGATACCCGACAAACTCGCCCTGTTTGTCGAATATGGCCTTGCCGCTCGTTCTCAGAGTTCGGCGCTCGCCATCGTCCCGGACGAAGGTGAAGGTATAGTCCTTCCAGTCCTTTCTTGCCCGCATCTTGGCACTGATCTCTCTGAACAAATGCGATTCAGAGGCAAGCAGATTATGTTTGGCGAAGGCCTCTCGTTGCTTTCCAAGCACTTGTTCCGATGGAATACCGGTCACCTCTTGGAACCGGTCAGAAAGGTAAGAAAACCGAAGCTCGCGATCAGTCTCGAAAAACCAATCCGATCCAGCTTCGGCGAAATCCCGCAGCCGCGCCTCCTTTAGGCGCAGCTCCTCAAGAAGCCGTTCGGGGCCTTCAACGCTATTAGTCTCTGAGCTCATCGCCATGGTCCTGGTGGACTTGGTTGTGCGCTCCGATACTGCAGTACGGCATTTCAGGTGGCAAGCTGACCCGCCGCACCTGCGAAATGGCCCCTCACTCGATCAGCCGTTCGGCAGCCTCGAGATAGGTCAGTTCCTGATCGAACCGGCCGTTCTGCAGGAACTCCATGACCTCTGCGATCACCAGCGGATTGTTCATCATGAAGGTATGGGTGACCGGCAGAACGATATGGTCGTTCATCCCGCCGATCCGCGTGCTGTCGACGCTGACCTTGCCATCATCGGCCCCCCCGATCACTGCCGAGTAGATCGGGTTCAGCGACCGGTCTCCCGCGATCACTCCGAGGTCGAACTGAACCGCCGGCAACTCGTTCGGAATGCTCCAGGGCCCGGTGCCCAGCTGAAGCCCCGCCGGGCCGTTCAGCCAACGGAACGGGCCGAGGTCGCCAAACGCGTCGACCAGTTCGGTACCGTGATTGGGCGGAGCCATCATTACGACCCGCCCCATCTTCGCCGGCCGGTTGTTGGACAGCCAGGCACGGGCAAGGATACCGCCCATGGAATGGGTGACGAAATGCGTCCGCTCGCCCCCACATTTCGCGACCGCCGGGCCAACATAATTCGCCACGAGCGTTTCGATCCGCGCCCGGGTCGATGGGTAGCCGTCATTGACGACACGATATCCGGCCGCCTCCAACGCTGTTTCGAGCACGGTAAGAGACGTCGCCGTACGCGCCAGCCCATGAAGCAGCACGACGCAATCCGCCCGCGCGGAACCAGCCGCGAGCATCAATCCGAAAGCGAAGGCAAGGACGCGTATCATGAGTGGGAGATAGGCGATTTCCGCCCCCGTTTCGAGACCCTTGCGCACCCTGCGGCGCTCCGTCACTCTCATCCGATGAAGACCCGCTCTCCTCGCCTCGCCGTGCGCGCGATCATCGTCCATGACGGACGACTCCTGCTCGTGAACGCCTATCCCGGCGATCGCTCGGACCTCTGGTGCGCGCCGGGCGGAGGTGTCGAACCGGGGCAATCCCTTCCTGACAACCTGGTCCGTGAAGTGCACGAGGAATGCGGCCTTGCGGTGGATGTCGGGCCACTCGCGCTCGTGAATGAGTTCCATGACCCGCGCTCCGGCTTCCACCAGGTCGACCTGTTCTTCCGCTGCGCAGTCATCGAAGGACGGATCGATCCCGCGTGGATGGACCCCGGCAACGTTGTTCACAGCCGCCGTTTCTTCACCCCGGCGGAACTGGACGCGATCCGGCTCAAACCAGACAGTCTGCCGACTGTGGCCTTCGGTCGGGGCGACGTGCCGCACTACGATCCCATGGAGGTAATCGTTCCATGAGCCGCGCCTTCGTGAAGGAGGACGGGCCGGACAACGAACCCCTGCCCGACCTGCCGATCTCACCCCATCCGAATTACGTGACACCCCGCGGGCTTCAGGCGCTCCGCGACCGGCTGGCAGAAACTCAGGCCGAACTCGCGCGCCTCAAACGTCGCGCGGACCGGCTCGACCTTCTGCCTGAGAAGGCGGCGGAGCGGGACATCCGCTACATCGAGGCGCGATTGAGATCGGCGATTGTGGTCGACCCGGCCGGTCAGCCGCAGGACGAAGTCGCATTCGGCGCCCGTGTGACCGTCGCCGACGAGGAGGGCCGCGAGAGGGCCTTCGAGATCACGGGCGAGGACGAGGCGGATGCAGCGCTTGGCCGGATCGCGCCCCAGTCGCCCCTCGCCCGTGCGCTGCTCGGCGCGCGCGTCGGAGACTCCGTCGAATGGGCGCGGCCATCAGGCCGGATGGATCTGGATGTTCTGGCGATCGACTATCCGCGCGACGACGACCGCACCGCGTAGGCGACCCCGCCAAGAACAAGCGCCGCGGCGATCGCGAAGCGCAGGCTGAGGGTTTCCCCCAGAAACGCCACGCCTCCCGCCAGCGCGATGACGGGCACGGTCAGTTGCGCCACTCCGCCGCGCGCGGCGCCGAGTTGCGGAAGGATCTGGTACCACAGCGCATAGCCGAGCGCCGAGGTCAGCGCGCCTGAGGCCACGGCGAGCGCGACGCCACCGGACGTGACGGCGACTGCCGCCGTTTCGGACGGCAGAGCGACGCCGATCGCGAACGCCACAGGCAACGCAAGGATGAAGTTCCATGCCGTCGCGCCCAGAGGGTCCGACGCGCCGCGCGCCGAAAGCGAATAAAGCCCCCATCCAACGCCTGCCGCCGCCATCAGGAGAGAGTGGAAGAAGCTCTCGCTTGCCGCTGACCCGGGTGCCAGCAAGTAAGCGAGCCCGAGGAACGCGACCGCGGATCCGATCCAGCGGCGCGGCGGCACATGCTCACGCTGCAAAAGCGCGCCGGAGAACATCGTCAACTGAACCATGCCGAACAGGATGAGCGCCCCCGTTCCAGCATCAAGGGCGTCATAGGCGAGCGAAAAGCCGAACAGGTAGAGGATGAGCGACAGCACGCCCAAAACGCGCCCCGAGGAACCAGCCCAGAGTTCGCCCCGGCCCACCGCGCGGCGGACGCCGATAAGCACGGCGAGCATGACCGCGCCGCTGAACAGCCGAACCAGCGCGAAATCCACTGCACCAATGTGGCCTGACCCCACGCCCATCCGGTTCAATACCGAATTCGCGGCGAAGGCCGTCATCGTGATCGCGGTCAGAACCAGAAGGCGCATGTGAAATGCGTACACCGCAACTTTCGGACGGGCCAGTACCTACCGAAGGGCACGCCACGGAACCTTGTCCGCGCAACGACGGCGGGTGTCCGCAAAAGAAAAGGCCCCCGAAACCGGGGGCCTTTCCGTGTTCCTCGCGGAACGGCGTGATTACATCATGCCGCCCATGCCGCCCATGCCGCCCATGTCGGGCATGCCGCCGCCAGCTGCCGAGCCCTTGGGCTCCGGCTTGTCGGCGACCATGGCTTCGGTCGTGATCAGAAGACCAGCAATCGAGGCCGCGTCTTCAAGCGCCGTGCGGGTCACTTTCGCCGGGTCGATAACGCCGAACTTGAACATGTCGCCATATTCTTCGGTCTGCGCGTTGAAGCCGAAGTTCTTGTCCTTCGACTCGCGGATCTTGCCAGCGACGACGGCACCGTCGACGCCTGCGTTTTCCGCGATCTGGCGCAGCGGCGCTTCAAGAGCGCGACGGACGATAGCAATGCCCGCTTCCTGATCCGAGTTCGAACCCTTCAGGCCTTCCAGCGAAGCCGCAGCGTGGATCAGGGCAACACCGCCACCGACGATGACGCCTTCCTGAACCGCAGCACGGGTCGCGTTCAGCGCGTCATCGACGCGGTCCTTGCGCTCTTTCACTTCGATTTCGGTCATGCCACCGACGCGGATGACAGCGACGCCACCGGCCAGTTTCGCAACACGCTCCTGCAGCTTCTCGCGGTCGTAGTCCGAGGTGGTTTCCTCGATCTGCGTACGGATCTGAGCAACGCGCGCCTCGATCTCGGCCTTTTCGCCAGCGCCATCGATGATGGTCGTGTCGTCCTTCTTGATCAGCACCTTCTTGGCGGTGCCGAGCATGTCGAGGCCGACATTCTCAAGCTTCATGCCGAGGTCTTCCGAGATCACCTGGCCACCGGTCAGGATCGCGATGTCCTGAAGCATGGCCTTGCGGCGATCGCCGAAGCCCGGAGCCTTGACGGCAGCGATTTTCAGACCACCGCGCAGCTTGTTGACGACGAGCGTGGCCAGAGCCTCGCCTTCGACGTCTTCAGCGATGATCAGAAGCGGCTTTTGCGACTGGATGACCGACTCGAGAAGCGGAACCATCGGCTGGAGAGACGACAGCTTCTTCTCGTGAAGCAGGATGAGGCAGTCATCCAGCTCGGCGATCATCTTGTCGGGGTTGGTGACGAAGTAGGGCGACAGGTAGCCACGGTCGAACTGCATGCCTTCGACAACTTCGGTTTCGGTGTCGAGACCCTTGTTCTCTTCGACGGTGATGACACCCTCGTTGCCGACTTTCTGCATCGCGTCGGCGATCTGGCGGCCGATTTCGGCTTCGCCGTTGGCCGAGATGGTGCCGACCTGAGCGACTTCTGCCGAATCGGCGACCTTGCGGGCGGCGCCTTTGATATGCTCGACAGCCTTCGCAACCGCGAGGTCGATGCCGCGCTTGAGGTCCATCGGGTTCATGCCGGCGGCAACCGACTTCATGCCTTCGCGAACGATCGCTTGGGCAAGAACGGTCGCAGTCGTGGTGCCGTCGCCGGCCTCGTCATTGGTGCGCGAGGCGACTTCTTTCACCATCTGCGCGCCCATGTTCTCGAACTTGTCGGAAAGTTCGATTTCCTTGGCGACGGTTACGCCGTCCTTGGTGATGCGCGGCGCGCCGAAGCTCTTGTCCAGCACGACGTTGCGGCCCTTGGGGCCGAGCGTCACCTTCACCGCATTGGCGAGGATGTTGACGCCCTTGAGCATGCGATCGCGGGCATCGGTGTCGAATTTGACGTCCTTAGCAGCCATGTGTTCTGCTCCTCAGAAGCTCGTTGATTTCGGTTGGGTCTCAGGCGGCTTTCGCCTTGGAACCCGACGCCTCGATGATGCCGAGGATGTCGCTTTCCTTCATGATCAGGAGTTCCTGACCATCGATCGTCACTTCGGTGCCCGACCACTTGCCGAACAGAATCCGGTCGCCCGGCTTCACCGACATCGCGATCAATTCGCCCGAATCCTTGCGCGAACCTTCGCCGCAAGCGACAACTTCGCCCTCGGCGGGCTTTTCTTTTGCGCTGTCGGGGATGATAAGGCCGCCCTTGGTCTTCTCGTCGCCTTCGACGCGCTTGACCAGGACCCGGTCATGAAGCGGTTTGAAATTCATCTGGACACTCTCCCTTGGGTTTCCAGTTGGAATGAGATTAGCACTCACTTATGGCGAGTGCTAACGACGCTTAAGTAGGCAGGGCCGCGAAGGCTGTCAACACCCCCCTCGCCCAAAAAAATCCCTGCCATGTGCTTGGTCTTGCCATGCCGCTCGTGTCAGGATGTCGCCGCCTCGCAGGCCTTGCCTGCCTTCCGCAACGAAAGACACCTGATGCGCCGCCTGACCATTGCGTTCCTGCTCCTTTGTTTGCCGATCCCCGCGTTCGCGAAAGCCTGCGGCGGCACGAATTTGATGAACACGCTCGCCCCCGAGACCCGCGCCGGAATCGAGGCGCGCGTTGCCGCGACCCCCTATGCGCGCGGCAATGCCTGGCGGGCCGAGCGCGGCGAGGAAGTCGTCCACATCGTCGGCACATACCATTTCGACGACCCGCGTCACGACGCAATCATCGAAAGGCTCGGCACAGCGATCGACGGGGCCGCTGTCGTCCTTGTCGAGGCAGGTCCCGAGGAAGAAGCCAAGCTCCAGTCAGAGATGCTGTCAAAACCGGACCGGCTGTTCACCCTGTCCGGGCCAACCCTGCCCGAACGTCTTGAGGAAGAAGACTGGCAGGCCCTGACCGCGGCCATGCAGGCGCGCGGAGTCCCTGCGTTTCTCGCCGCCAAAATGCAGCCATGGTATGTGGCGATGATGCTCGGCATCCCGCCTTGCGCTGTCGAGGAAATGGCGGGCGGCGTGCGCGGTCTCGACCGCCGGGTGATCGAAAGGGCGACGGAGCGCGGCATCCCGGTCCGTGCCCTCGAACCCTACAACACGGTTTTCTCCCTTTTCGATGCGATGTCAGACGACACTCAGCTGGAAATGATCCGGATGACGCTGGCGATCGGCGATCAGGCAGAGGATTACAGCGCGACGCTGACCGACGCCTATTTCGCCGAAGACGTCCGCGTGACCTGGGAACTGGGCCGGTTTACCGCGTATGAGCTGCCCGGCAAAACCGTCGAAGACGTCGATGCCGAACTCGCACAGATGGAAGATGTGCTCATGATCCAGCGCAACCGGTCGTGGATTCCCGTGATCGAAGAGGCGCTGTCAGAAGGCCCGGTCTTCGCGGCTTTCGGCGCGCTTCACCTGTCGGGCGAGGACGGCGTTCTCGCGCTCTTGGAACGCAATGGCTTCACGCTGACACGGCAGCCATTCTGAAAAGAAACTGGGGATCTCTACCGCGAATTCCCCTCTCGGATCGGCCCGAGGGATCTTCTTTGACGCGTACATTCGTGTCGTCGCCGGTCTTGCGGCATCCCGCTCTGGATTTTCGATGCCGCGATAAGCACCTGAATTCTGTCGGCCCCGTGACATTGTTACGGTCAGCGCCTATAAGGCGCGCGATTTGCAACAGCCCCGACGGAAGACGCACATGATCAAGGTATTCGGCCACAAGTCCCCCGACACCGACTCCACCGGCTCGCCCATCATCTGGGCCTGGTATCTGAACGAGGTGAAAGGCACGCCGGCGAAGCCCGTGCTGCTCGGCGAGCCGAACACCGAAGCCGCTTTCGTCCTCAAGCGCTGGGACCTTCCCAAGCCCGAGATCATCTCGGACGTGGCAGCGGGCGAGGATTGCGTGATCGTCGACACCAACAATCCCGGTGAACTTCCCGCCTCGATCAACGACGCGAACGTGATTCAGATCATCGACCACCATCTTCTGGCCGGCGGCCTCAAGACCAAGGGTCCGATCGACATCACGGTTCGCCCACTCGCCTGCACGGCGACGATCATGTACGACCTGATGGGCGCCGACGCAGCCAAGATGCCCGACAACATCAAGTGCGCGATGTTGTCCTGCATCCTTTCGGACACGCTCGAATTCCGCTCGCCCACCACGACGGCGCATGACCGAAAGGTCGCCGAGACGCTTGCGGGCGAACTCGGAATCTCGATCCCCGACTACGCGGAGGAACTCTTCGCGGCGAAATCCGATGTCTCGGCCTTCTCCGACGCGGAATTGCTGCGGATGGACTCGAAAGAATACAGCATCGGCGGGAAAGAACTTCGGATCTCGGTGTTGGAGACGACCGCGCCGAAGGTTCTCCTGGACCGCAAGGACAGCCTGATGAACTCGATGGCGGGTGTCGCCAAAGAGGATGGCGCGGACGAGGTGCTGCTGTTCATCGTCGACATCATCAAGGAAGAGGCGACGCTGCTGGTGCCGAACGACACCGTCAAGAAGATCGCCGAGGCGAGCTTTGGCGCGAAGGTCGATGGCAACTCCGTCGTCCTGCCGGGCATCATGAGCCGCAAGAAGCAGATTATTCCGGCACTCAAGATCTGAACGGAAACCCAGCCTGGGCGTCCGCCGCGACGCCCAGGCAGATCAGCTTCGCCGGCAGCGCCCGGCAGCCAGGAGACCAGCATGACCCGGATCATCCAGTCGCTTTCGGAAATCTCCGGGCGTTACGAAGCTTTGTTCTGTGACCTTTGGGGCTGCCTGCATAACGGCCGCGTGGCGTTTCCCGCCGCCGTCTCGGCGCTTCAGGCTTACCGTGCGGGTGGCGGGCGCGTCGTTTTGATGACCAACGCGCCCCGGCCCAACTCCTATGTTCAGGCGCAGCTCGACCGGTTGGGCGTCCCCCGCGACGCGTGGGACCTTGTCGTGTCGTCGGGCGACGCGGCGCAGTTGGGGCTCTTGTCCGGTCTTGTGGGCCACAAGGTCTACCACCTTGGACCGTCGAAAGACGACGGCTTCTTCACCGACCTACCAAACGGCGACGCCCCCGAAATCACGCGCGTCCCGCTGGAAGAGGCCGAGGGCATCGTCTGCACCGGTCCGTTCGATGAACTGAACGAGACGCCCGAGGACTACCGCGCGACCTTCCTCTACGCCAAGACGAAGGGTCTGAAGATGCTCTGCACCAATCCCGACATCGTCGTGGACCTTGGCGAAACGCGCATCTACTGCGCAGGCGCGCTCGCTCAGCTTTACGAAGAGATGGGCGGCGAGGCGCTTTATTTCGGAAAACCGCACCCGCCGATTTACGACCTCGCCCGGCAACGGCTGACCGAACAGGGCGGCTTCGTCGAGAACGGCCGCGTCCTCGCGATCGGCGACGGGATCCATACCGACATTCAGGGCGGGATCGGCGAGGGGATCGACACGCTGTTCGTGACGGGCGGAATCGCGGCCGACGCGTTCGGCGCGGATACCGAAGCGCCGGATCCCGCGCTGTTGGAAACATGGCTCACCGAACACCAGCTTTCGGCGACATACGCCATCGGGCGGTTGCGCTAGGCGGGCCGGCGGCCCCGGCGTAACTCTGGCAGTATTTGCATTTGCCACCCGTGCTGCGAAGTCCGCAGCGCGACGCTTGTCCAAGCCTCTTTCATCCGCGAACTATTATTGCGCTATCGCAACAATGTTTCTCAAATCTACTACTTTTCGTTCAATAGTTACTCAGTCGCATTGCGCGCACCGACGATCCCGGTTATGCTGCAGCGCAACATGAACCCTTGGGATTCGGGATGATGCTCGACAATATGCCGCGCGGAACGATCTGCATCGAAGACCTGGAGATCGGGATGACCCGCTATCTTCAGAAGACGATAACGGACCGCGATATCGAGATGTTTGCCGAGGTGTCGACCGACCACAACCCGGTGCATCTAGACGACGAATATGCGCGCGACACGATCTTCGAGGGCCGCATCGCACATGGCATGCTGACGGCAGGCCTGATCTCCGCAGTGATCGGCGAACAGCTTCCCGGCCACGGAACCGTCTATCTGGGCCAATCGCTGAAGTTCATGGCGCCCGTCCGTCCCGGCGACACCGTCTATGCCGAGGTCAAGGTCGCCGCCATCGACCACGCGCGGCGGCGGGTCACCCTTGAAACCCATTGCGCTGTGGGCGATACGGTCGTCCTGAAGGGTGAGGCGCTGGTTCTGGCGCCAAGCCGCAAGTTCGACTGAGCCGGCGGGTGCTCCCGCCAGACGGGGGCTAATGCACAGGCATTTCCACTGGAACGGATTGTCCGCTTCCGACCGGGGCGCTTCGGTCGCAATGGGCAATTTCGACGGCGTCCACCTTGGCCACCAGGTCGTGATCGACCTAGCCCGTGGCGCCAGTGCGCCTTTGGGAATCGTCACTTTCGAGCCTCATCCGCGCGAGTTCTTCGCACCGAAAGCGCCCGCCTTCCGGCTCATGAACGCCGAGGCACGCACCCACCGGCTGGAAAAGCTCGGCGTCACCCAGCTTTATGAACTGCCATTCGATGCCGCACTTGCCGGCATGGAGGCAGAGGAGTTCGTGTCAGAGGTGCTCATGGCGGGCCTTGGCGTGGCCCATGTCACGGTGGGGGCCGACTTTTGCTTCGGCAAAGGCCGCAAGGGCAATGTCGACACCCTGCGCGCCGCCGCGGATCAACATGGCTTCGGCCTGTCCGTCGCCGAACTCGTGACGTTCGACGGCGCCGAAGTGTCCTCAACCGCGATCCGGCTTGCGCTGACTGAAGGCCGCCCGCGCGACGCCGCGCAGATGCTCGGTCACTGGCACCGCATCGAAGGCGAAGTGCTTCACGGCGACAAGCGCGGCAAGGATCTGGGCTTCCCGACCGCGAACATGGATGTCGGAGGGCTGCACCTGCCCCGACTGGGTGTCTACGCGGTCAAGGCCGACGTCCTGACGGGACCGCATGCCGGCAGCTACGACGGTGCCGCCAATCTGGGCGTCCGCCCGATGTTCGGCGACAACCGGCCCAATCTCGAAACCTATCTCTTCGACTTCTCTGGCAACCTTTATGGTGAGCATATGTCCGTCGCGCTCGTCGACTACCTGCGCCCCGAAATGGCGTTCGACGGTCTGCCCGCGCTGATTTCGCAGATGCAGGCCGACTGCGACCACGCGCGCGCGATCCTCACCGAGGCCTGAGAGCACTTTTCCGTTGCGAAGCAGCCCGTCCTTTCGCCCCCTTTTCTTTTTCCGACCGCTCAGCCAAAGTCGCGCGCCATGAAGCACGACATTCCCCGCGACGCCCTGCGCCCCAGTTTCTGGAAGCGCCCGCTTACCTCGATGACGCCGAGGGAGTGGGAGGCGCTCTGCGACGGCTGCGGGAAGTGCTGCCTCAACAAACTGGAGGACGCAGAGACGGGCGAATTGTTCTTCACCCGCATCTCGTGCCGGCTTCTGGACGACCAGACCTGCCGCTGTGGCCAGTACGAGAACCGCAAAAGATTCGTGCCGGAATGCGTCGTCCTGACGCCGAAGACCATCGGCGACGTTGCCTACTGGATGCCGTCGACCTGCGCCTACCGGCTGCTTTACGAGGGCAAGGACCTGCCGGACTGGCACCCCCTGATATCCGGTGACCCGGACAGCGTACACGAAGCCGGTCAGTCCATCCGGGGCTGGACGCTGCCGGAATTCGAAGTGCCTGAAGAAGAGTGGGAAGACCACATCATCGAGGACCTCTGATGGAATTCGCATCCGACAATTCCTCCGGCACCGCGCCGGAGATCATGGAAGCTCTGAGCGCGGTCAATGCGGGCTACGCACCCTCATATGGCACAGATCCGGTCATGGACCGGGTCCGCACCATGATCCGCGAAATCTTCGAAGCGCCCGAAGCCGAGGTCTATCTGGTCAACAACGGTACGACCGCAAATGCGCTTTCGCTTGCGACCTACTGCCCGCCCTGGGGCGGGGTCTATTGCCACGACACCGCCCATGTCGAAGTGGACGAATGCGGCGCCCCGGAGTTCTTCATCGGTGGCGGCAAGCTCATCCGCGTGCCGGGGGCGGACGGCAAGATGGCGCCGGACGCGCTGAAAGACGCGATCGAGGCGACGCCTCATGGTTTCGTTCATTCGATCCAGCGCGGTGTTGTGACGGTGACCAACACCACGGAAGCGGGCACCAACTACTCGGTGACCGAACTCGAAGCTTTGTGCGCGGTCGCCAAGTCCTACGACCTTCCGGTCCATCTCGACGGTGCGCGCTTTGCCAATGCGCTGGTCGCGACGAACGCCACCCCGGCGGAACTGAGCTGGAAGGCAGGGGTCGACATCCTGTCCTTTGGCGGCACCAAGAATGGCTGCATGGGGGTCGAGGCGGTGGTCCTGTTCGACCCGTCGAAGGCTTGGGAATTCGAGCTTCGGCGCAAGCGTGGCGGTCACCTCTTCTCCAAGCACCGCTATCTTTCGGCGCAGATGGAGGCTTATCTGACCGACGGTCTCTGGCTTCGCCTCGCGACAGCCGCCAATGCGCAGGCGGCGCGGCTGGCTGAGGGGATCGCGACCTGTCCCGATGCGAAGCTCCTCCATCCTCGCGATGCGAACATCATATTCGCCGAGTTTCCTCGCCACCTTCACCGCAAGCTTCTGGAAGCCGGGGCGCACTACTACTTCTGGCCTCACGACGCGACGCTCTACGGACCCGAAGACGCGCCGCTTGGTGCGCGGTTCGTCTGCTCATGGTCAACGACGGCGGACGATGTCGACGCCTTTCTGAACGTCATCCGCGGTCAAGATTGACACCGATCAGGCCTGCCACTTCAGCGGGATGCGTGATGGGCACCATGTGACCCGCTCGGGGAACGGTCGCAATGCCCACATCCGGCAGCCGCGCCGCGATGTTCTCGGCAATGCGCTCGATGATCGAGGGCGAGGCCTCACCCCGGATCAGCAGAACCGGCATGTCGAGGCTTTCGAGCGCATCTGGTTTCAGGATGCCACCACTGTCTTCGAAAAGCGCGGGGTGGCTCGCCACGATCAGATGAATCCGGTCCGCGACATCTCTGCGGCGCTCCTCGTTCATCTTTTCCCAGTCGGCACCTACGCCCCAAACTCTCGTGAAGGCCGCCGTCGCGGCCTCCCGGTTCCCCTCGGCCATGAAGCGGTCGAAATCCGCCATTTCCGCTCGGTGTTCCTCCCATTCCGGATCGTCCTTCGCGGCGGCGAAAAGCACCGGCTCGACCAGCGTCAGGGTTCGGAACGCGTCGGGCGCGGCAATCGCAAGCCGCAGCGCGACGACTGCGCCGAAGGAATGCCCGATCAGATCGACGGGCTCCTCGACGAAGCTGGCCGCGATCTGCACAGCCTGCATCAGGCCATCGCCCTCACCGGGCCAGTCCCCTGATCGCCCGTGCCCCGGCAGATCGAACGCCTTCAGCGTCAGTCGGTCGGCGAGGTGGCCTGCGACACCCTCCCAAGCCGCCGAACTCGCCAGCCCGCAATGAATCGCCAGCGCAGGACGCTCTCCATGCCCGAAGCTTCGCCAGAACGTGGCGTGACCCGCCCGTTCCTCAAGCGGCATCAGAGATTGCCAGCGAGGTGTCGATCCAGATCGTCGAGCCGGTCGTGGCCCCAGAACCGCTCGTCTCCATCCGTGATGTAGAAGGGCGCGCCGAACACACCGCGATTTACCGCCTCTTCAAGGTTGTTCGCGTAAGCCTCAGCCCCGGCGAGCATGCCCTTGTCGGCAAGATCGGCATCGAAGCCGTTTGCCTCAAGAATGCTCCGCACCACCTCATCTTCGGCGATGTTTTTCTCTTCCGCCCAGCAAGCCCGCAGCACGCCATGCACAAGTCCGCCAAGATCGCCCTTGGCGCCGTTCTGCTTGGCGGACTGCGCAGCGATGATGGCATAGGACGAGGGCGCGGCATTCGTCGGCCAGTGCGCCGGCTTTATATTCAGCTTCAGGCCCGTCTTGGCGCTCGCGCGCCGAAGTTCCTGGACTCTGTAGTCCTTGCGATTCTCGTGGCGCTCGCCCGGCAGCGTACCGCCCGTGCGCGAGAACAATGCAACGATATCGAGCGGTTTGTAATTGATCGTCGCCCCGTGCTTGGCCGCGACATCCTCAAGCCGAGTCCCGGAGAGATAGGAAAAAGGAGAAAGAGTAGAAAAGAAGTAGTCGATATGGGGCATGCAATGGGTTCCTTCGGGTTTGCGGGGAGGCTAGCCCGGTGTTAAGCGGTGTGCAACGTCACGAATCCGTCATCCGGCCCGGCATCCGGGGCCCCGAAGACAAGGACCCGCAATGGCCTCCATGACTGAGCCGAAGCTCATTTCCGGAAATTCCAACCGTCCGCTCGCCAATGGAATAGCGCGCCGCATGTCGATGCACAGGGGCATGAATGTCAGCCTCGTCGACGCGCGGGTCGAACGTTTCAACGACCAGGAAATCTTTGTCGAGGTCTTCGAAAACGTCCGTGGCGAGGACATGTACATCATCCAGTCGACGTCCAATCCGGCGAACGACAACCTGATGGAGCTTCTGATCATGACCGACGCGCTGCGCCGGTCTTCGGCCGACCGTATCACGGCCGTGATTCCCTATTTCGGCTATGCCCGCCAGGACCGCCGCGCGAAGGCACGGACGCCGATTTCGGCAAAGCTTGTCGCGAATCTCCTGACCGAGGCCGGGGTCGGCCGCGTCCTAACGATGGATCTGCACGCCGCCCAGATCCAGGGCTTCTTCGACGTGCCCGTGGACAACCTGTACGCCTCGCCAGTGTTCGCGCTCGACATCGAGCATCATTTCAAGGGCAAGCTTGATCAGGTCACCGTGGTCTCGCCGGACGTAGGCGGCGTGGCCCGGGCGCGCGAACTCGCCCAGCGGATCCGTTGCGGGCTTGCTATCGTGGACAAGCGGCGGGTCAAGGCGGGCGAAGTGGCCGAGATGACTGTGATCGGCGACGTTTCGGGCCAGACCTGCATCATCGTCGACGACATTTGCGACACCGCTGGCACGCTTTGCAAGGCGGCAGAAGTGCTGATGGAAGCCGGTGCGAAGGAAGTCCATTCCTACATCACCCACGGCGTTCTGTCCGGCCCGGCGGTCGAACGGGTTACGAAATCGGTGATGAAAAGCCTCGTCATTACTGATTCAATCGAACCGACCGACGCGGTTAAAAAAGCCAAGAATATCCGCATCGTGCCGACCGCCCCGATGTTCGCTCAGGCCATCATGAACATCTGGTCGGGCACCTCGGTCTCGTCGCTCTTCGATGCCGACACCCTCAGCCCGATCTACGAAGGCATGTATTCGCGCGACTGAGCTCAGCGCCCGATCGTTGTCCTCCGTTGTTCCCAGCCTTCCGGTTGGGGGGGCGAGAGCGTGTGGTGCGGCGATCTGGATCGGCCTCTGTGTCATCATTTGGCACCCGCCACTGTTCACCTACCAAGAAATCCCGCCCGTTATCGCGGTGACTGTGCCCGCGGTGAGCGTCGTCTATGCCTGACTTTGGATGAACTGCGGCACCGTCGGGCCTTTGCTGCTGCACTGGGTGACGAACTACTTCGGCGTCCAGATGATCGGGCGGATTTTCGTGCACGACGATAGCGGGACGTGGCTCGGTATTCTGACCGTATTCTACATCCTGTGGGCGGACTGGCTGGTCAGACGCTACGGGCGATCACTTCGCATCGGAATAGCGGTCTCGACACGAACGTCGTGACCGCACCAAGCCGCTATCCTTTGCCGCCGTCCAGCGCGGCCAGAATCTCGGCCGCTGCTTTGCCCGGTGCTGCGCGCCCCTCGGCCACTGCGCGGCCCAGTTCCTCCATCTTCGCTCTCGCAGCCGGGTCAGAGGCAAGCCGCGCCAGAAGTCCCTGGCGCACTTCCTCTTCGAACCAATGGCGGGCCTGCCCGGCACGACGGGCCGCGAAATGCCCGTTTTCGCGCCGCCAGTCCGCGAGGTGGCGCATCTCTTCCCAGGTCTCTGCAAGCCCCGTTTCCTGTTCGGCCGAAACGCACATCGCCTTTGGGAAGCCCTCGGGATCCTGCTGACGCTTGCGTAGCAGCCGCAACGCGCCCGCATAGTCTGCGCAGGTCCGCATCGCTGTGTCCTTCAGCGCGCCATCGGCCTTGTTCACCAGGATAAGGTCGGCCATTTCCATGATGCCGCGCTTGACGCCCTGCAACTCGTCCCCGCCAGCGGGCGCGATCAGCAGGATGAACAGGTCCGTCATCTCGGCCACGACCGTCTCGGACTGGCCGACACCCACCGTCTCGATCAGAACGACGTCAAAGCCCGCCGCTTCGCAAAGCGCCACCGCCTCGCGGGTTCGCCGCGCGACACCGCCAAGATGCGTCTGGCTGGGCGACGGCCGGATGAATGCGTTCGGATCGCGCGCCAGCCGCTCCATGCGGGTCTTGTCGCCGAGGATCGAGCCACCGGACCTCGCCGAAGACGGATCGACCGCCAGCACGGCTACCTTCAACCCCTGCTCCGTCAGCATCTTTCCGAACGCTTCGATGAAGGTCGACTTTCCGACGCCCGGCGTGCCCGACAGACCGATCCGCAGCGCCTGCCGCCCGTTGCCAAGCGCGTCGAGAAGCCTCGCCGCATCGGCCCGGTGATCTTCCCGTCGGCTTTCCACAAGGGTGATCGCCCGCGCCAGCGCCCGCCGGTCGCCCTCGGCTACGCGCCGCGCAAGCTCGCTCATATCGATGTTACGCAACCGGCAGTCTTTCGCTGATCCAACGGGCTTGTGAGTTGACCTCACGGGGCTTTTCTTGCCTGTTCCGACCCGTCGATGTCCAGTCCCCGGACGCGAAAGAGCAAAGAGTGTGATGACCAGATTTTCCCGAGTGCTATGGGGCGCGACCCTGTCGACCCTTCTTATCGCGACGCCTGTCCTGGCAAATCAGAGGGACGAGGCGGTTTTCGACCTGTCGCTGAGGGGGATCACAGTGGGAACGCTTTCCTACTCTGGCGCGATCGAAAACGGGCGCTACGCGGTCGCTGGCGTGCTGAAGACCGGTGGCCTCGTCGCGCTGCTGAAGAAAGTGCGCTACGACGCGCGCGCCAAGGGCGCCTACAAATCGGGGCGCTTCACGCCAACGCGCTACGAAGAAGACGCGGATACCGGCAAACGGCAGTCGCAGTCGGTCATGGAATACCGTGGCGGCGTTCCGCAGGTGAAGAAGTACAATCCTCCCAAACCGCCCCGCAAGAATGACATCGACCCGGCGACTCAGGGCGGTACGGTAGACCCGCTGACCGCCCTTTACGCAGCGCTTCGCGACGTGCCCGAAAGCAAGGTCTGCAACCTTAAACTCACTATGTTTGACGGTCGGCGGCGCAGCCAGGTGACGCTCGGCAAGCCCAAGCCCGGCAACCCGGGAGGCGTGAGCTGCGCGGGTGAATACCGCCGTCTCGACGGCTTTTCGGCCAAGGAGATGGCCGAGAAAAGCCGCTTTCCCTTCGTTCTGACCTACGAGCCAACCGAGGGCGGCAATCTGCGCGCCTCCGAAATCTCGATGGACACGATCTATGGAAAAGGCC
The DNA here is from genome assembly GCA_965368915.1 of uncultured Rhodobacterales bacterium. GTDB lineage: Bacteria > Pseudomonadota > Alphaproteobacteria > Rhodobacterales > Rhodobacteraceae > Albidovulum. The sequence continues at coordinate 17,673 of CBDUOT010000044.1, forward strand.
GGCTCACTCGGCGATAACCGCCATGTGATCGATCGCCTGCCCATAGACGACGCTCTGCCAGAGCTGACCGCTGCGCTTCGCGCCGCAGGCCGGGCCGTGCTTCAGGCTCCGCCTGGCGCGGGCAAGACCACCCGAGTGCCGCTGGCGCTTGCCGAGGCCGGGCTGATTTCCGGACGCATACTCATGCTCGAACCGCGCCGGCTTGCCGCGCGTGCCGCCGCCGAACGCATGGCCGAGACGCTGGGCGAGCCGGTCGGGCGGACGGTCGGCTACCGCATCCGGGGCGAATCTCGCGTCACCGCCGCCACAAAGATCGAAGTGGTGACCGAAGGCATTCTCACGCGGATGTTGCAGTCAGACCCCGAACTGACGGGCGTCGGCGCGGTGATCTTCGACGAGTTCCACGAACGGTCCCTCAACGCCGATCTCGGCCTCGCCCTCGCATGGGAGGTGCGGCAGGCGCTGCGGCCCGACCTCGCGATCCTTGTCATGTCCGCCACGCTCGACGCCGAGCCTGTCGCTGCATTGCTCGACAACGCTCCGGTCGTCACATCCGAAGGCCGCGCCTTCCCCGTGGAGACGCGCTGGCTGCCCCGCCCCATCGACCGTTCCATGCGGTTCGAAGGCGCGGTTTCCGGTCTGGTCGCCGAGGCGGCCGGGGAAACGCAAGGCGGCATCCTCGTGTTCCTGCCCGGCGAGGGAGAGATTCGCCGCGTCGAGGGTATGCTCGCCTCCCGCCTTCCTCCCGATTGCACTGTGCGGCCGCTTTTCGGCGCGATGGAGTTCGCCGCCCAGCGCGCAGCGATCGCCCCCGCAAAGACGGGCCGCAAGGTGGTGCTCGCCACGTCGATCGCCGAAACCTCCCTGACGATCGAGGATATCCGCGTCGTCGTCGATGCCGGCCGGTCTCGGCGCGCACGGTTCGATCCCGGCTCCGGCATGTCGCGGCTCGTCACCGAACGCGTGACGAAGGCCGAAGCCGAACAGCGCCGGGGCCGCGCGGGCCGCGTGGCTGAAGGCACCTGCTACCGGATGTGGACGAAGGGCGAGGAAGGCGGCCTCACTCCGTTCCCACCTGCCGAGATCGAGGCCGCGGACCTTTCGGGCCTTGCGCTGGAACTGGCGCTCTGGGGCACCGACGGCGCCGACCTCGCTTTCCTCACGCCGCCCCCTGCCCCGGCTCTTGCCGAAGCGCGGGCGCTGCTGACAGCACTCGGCGCGCTCGATGGCGCGCATCGCATCACCCCGCATGGCCGCGCTCTCGCGGCGCTGCCGCTCCATCCGCGCCTTGGACACATGCTCGTCACCGCAGGCCCCGACGCTGCCACGCTCGCCGCACTTCTGGCCGATCGTGACCCCCTGCGCGGCGCGCCCTGCGATCTGACGATTCGCCTGTCGGCGATCCGCGACCCGAGACGCTATGAGGCCGATCACCCGCACCGCGTCGACCGGGGCGCGGTCGAACGCATCCGCGCCGAGGCGAAACGCCTCGCCCGGATGGTTGAGCCCGTGGCGGACCGTTTTTCACCTTCCGAGATGGCCGCCCTCGCCTATCCCGACCGGATAGGACTGCGGCGGAAGGGCGACGCGCCGCGATATGTGCTGTCGGGCGGCAAGGGCGCTGTGATGGCCGAGAGTGACGCGCTGGCGCGCGCGCGCCTGATCGTGGCGACCGACCTCGACGGTGACCCGCGCGAGGCCCGCATCCGGCAGGGGGCAGAGATTACCGAGGCCGCGCTGCGCAGGCTCTTCGCGGACCAGATTGCATGGCAGGACGTCGCCGAATGGTCGCGCCGCGACGGGCGCGTGATCGCGCGCCGTCAGGAACGGCTTGGCGCGCTCGTCCTCGACGACCGGAACTGGCCGGACGCGCCAGCCGATGCGCTGGCCCGCGCCGCGCTCGACGGCATCCGCCAGATCGGCCTGCCCTGGTCAGAACCCGCCCGCCGCTTCCGCGCGCGGGTGGAGCTGCTTCGTCGCGAAGGATCGGATCTTCCGGATTTCACCGACGACGCCTTGCTCTCGCGGGCGGAGGATTGGCTTTTGCCACATCTCTCTGGCCGCCGCACCGAAGCGGACCTGCGCGCGTTTGACCTGACGGACGCCTTGAGGGGCGCGCTGACCTGGGAGCAGGCGCAGCTTGTCGACCGCCTCGCGCCCGCGCGCTTCGAAACCCCGCTCGGCCGCAAGGTCGCCATTGACTACGAAGGCGACCACCCCTCCATCGCGCTCCGGCTGCAAGAGATGTTCGGCGTGACTGCGCACCCGACGGTGGGCCCGAAACGGCTGCCGCTGCGCATCACTCTCCTGTCGCCAGCAGGCCGTCCGGTCCAGACGACGCTCGACATTCCCGGCTTCTGGGCCACCTCTTACGCTGACGTCCGCAAGGACATGCGCGGGCGCTATCCGAAGCACCCCTGGCCCGAGGACCCCACGGTTCACGAACCGACCCTTCGCGCCAAGCCCCGAGGCGCTTAGCCAAAAAAGGATGCGACGCCCGTCGACAGGCGCAGCATTTTATCCGGCACCGACGATCGTTATTGCGCGCCAACTGCGCGAGCGCGATACATCTGTACATGCATCTTTACCTGCCCATCGCGGAAGTTTCGGTCAATCCGCTCCTGCTTCTGGGGATCGGCGCCTTTGTGGGCCTGATGTCGGGCATGTTCGGCGTCGGCGGCGGGTTCCTGATCACGCCCCTGATGTTCTTCATCGGCATTCCGCCCGGCGTAGCCGTCGCTAGTGCCGCAAACCAGATCGTGGCGTCGTCCGTTTCGGCAATCCTAATCCATATCCGCCGCAAAACCGTGGATTTCAGAATGGGCTGGATCCTGCTCGGGGGCGGTTTCGTGGGTTCATTTCTCGGGATCTGGATCTTCAACTACTTAAAATCGCTGGGCCAGATCGATCTTTTCGTCCGCATTCTCTACGTCGTGCTACTTGGCGGTGTGGGCGCGCTGATGTTCGTCGAAAGCCTGAGGGCGATCCTGAGGGCGCGCGGCGACATGCGCCCGTTGCCCAAGCGACATGTGCGGGGCTGGGTTTCCGCCCTTCCGTTCAGGATGAAGTTCCGCGTCTCGGGCCTGTACATCTCGGTCATCCCACCGCTTCTCGTCGGCGGGTTCGTCGGCTTTCTCGCGGCGATCATGGGGGTCGGCGGTGGCTTCATCATGGTGCCCGCGATGATCTACATCCTGAACATGCCGACGAAGGTCGTCGTCGGCACGTCGCTTTTTCAGATCATCTTCGTCTCGGCCCTGAACACGCTTCTGCACGCGACGACCAACTATAACGTGGACATGGTGCTTGCCGTGGTTTTGCTGATCGGCGGCGTGATTGGCGCGCAGCTTGGCGCGACGATGGGACTGCGTCTCAAGCCCGAGCAGCTGCGGATCCTGATGTCACTGCTCGTGCTTGTCGTCGGCCTTAAGCTCGGGCTCGATCTGTCAATCGCCCCCGCTGAGCTCTACGATCTGGACATTCTGCCCGCCCAGTGACGCGCGGGCCTCAGACGCCCAGGCAATAGCGCAGGATCGCCTTCTGCGCGTGCAGCCGGTTTTCGCTTTCGTCGAAGATCACCGATTGCGGTCCGTCCATGACCTCGCTTGTCGCCTCTTCATCGCGATGGGCGGGCAGGCAGTGCATGAACAGCGCGTCCGGCTTGCCCTCGCCCATCATCGCGGCATTGACCTGGTAGGGGCGCAGTTGGTTATGCCGCCGCTCGCGCGCGCTTTCGGGATCGTGCATCGACACCCAGGTATCGGTCACGATCGCGTCGGCATCCTTCGCGGCTGCCAGCGGATCGCGCGTGATCTCGATCCGCCGGCCCTTGGCACGGGCGAATTCCACCGCCTTGGGATCGGGATCGAGCGTTTCGGGTCCGGTAAATGTCAGATCGAAGCCGAACTGACCCGCCGCATGCAGCCAGCTTGAACAGACGTTGTTGCCGTCGCCCGACCAGACGAACTTGCGGCCCCCAATATCGCCCCGATGCTCTTCGTAGGTGACGATGTCGGCCATGATCTGGCAGGGATGCGAACTGTCGGTCAGGCCGTTGATCACCGGCACCGTGGCGTGTTCGGCCATTTCGAGAAGCGTATCCTCCTCGAAGGTGCGCAGCATGATTAGATCGCAATAGCGCGACAGGACCCGCGCCGTGTCGGCGATGGATTCGCCGTGACCAAGCTGCATTTCCTTGCCCGAAAGCACCATCGTTTCGGCCCCCATCTGGCGGGCGCCGACGTCGAACGACACGCGCGTCCGGGTCGAGGGCTTTTCGAAGATCAACGCGATCATCCGGCCCTTCAGCGGCGTCTGGTCATCGGCCATGCCCTTGGGGCGATTGTTCCGCGCGTCCTTCATGGCGCGTGCCTGATCGATCATCGCACGCAGGTCGGCAGGCGTGGTCTTATGGATATCGAGGAAATGGTTCATGTCGCGGTCCTCATGGCATCGGGTGCGCCGGGGGCTGTCTGCCGCCCGGACCCCGGGGGTATTTTCAAACGGGTGAAGATGCGGACGCGGCCTCAAGCGCGGTCGCGGCGAGGTCAAGTCGTCGGACCGCCTCGGCAATTTCGTCGTCGGTGATCGTGAGCGGCGGCAGGATCCGCAGCGTCTCATCCGCGGCGGGCACGGTCAGGACATGCTGGTCGTAACCGGCCTTGACGATATCGACGGGCGCAAGCTTGCACTTGAGGCCCAGCATCAGACCTTGCCCTCGCACGCTTTCGAAAACGTCGGGGTGATCGGCGATCAGCCCTTCCAGCTTCTGCCGGAAAAGCCCCGCCTTGCGGTTCACCTCGGCAAGGAAGGCGGGATCGGAGACAATCTCCATCACCGCCGCACCGACAGCGCAGGCCAACGGATTGCCGCCATAGGTCGAGCCGTGCGAACCTGCCGTCATGCCGATGGCCGCCGCTTCGGTCGCAAGCACCGCGCCCAAGGGGAAGCCGCCGCCAATGCCCTTGGCCACCATCATGATGTCGGGCGTCACACCGGCCCATTCGTGCGCGAAAAGCCGACCCGTTCGGCCCATACCGCACTGAACCTCGTCAAAGATCAGAAGCGCGCCGGTCTTGTCGCAAAGCGCGCGCAGCGCTTTCAGATCGGCGTCGGGCATCGTGCGGATGCCCCCTTCGCCCTGGATCGGCTCGACCATGACGGCGCAGGTCGCGTCGGAAATCGACTCCTCGACCGCCTCTATATCGCCCCACGGCAGTTGCCGGAATCCCGGCATCAGCGGGCCGTAGCCCTTGACCATCTTCTCCGACCCTGCCGCGGCGATCGCGCCCGTGGATCGGCCATGGAACGCGCCCTGGAACGTCAGGATTTCGGTCCGCTCGGGCTGCCCTTTTTCATACCAGTACTTCCGCGCCATCTTGATCGCGAGTTCCGCCGCCTCGGTGCCCGAATTCGTGAAGAACACAGAGTCGGCGAACGTATTGGCGACCAGAAGGTCGGCAAGCCGCTTCTGTTCGGGGATCTGGTAAAGGTTCGACACGTGCCACAGCTTTCCAGCCTGCTCGGTCAGCGCGGAAACCAACGCCGGGTTCGCGTGGCCCAGCGCGTTCACCGCGATCCCAGCGCCGAGATCGAGGTATCGCGTCCCATCAGCCTCGGTCAGCCAACTGCCTTCGCCTGCGACGAAGGAAAGCGGCGCCCGGTTATAGGTCGGAAGGATCGACGGGATCATGAGCGAACTCCGGATAGAGAAGGCCAAGGGGTGCCTTATGGGGCTGGCCGTGTCAACGATATGAGGGGGTGGCAGAGTGCCAAGGATGACGGGACGTCAGGCGCGGATGCGGCGGCGTCGGGAACGGGCAAAGGTGTTAATCCGTTGCGTCATGGGGCGCCGGATAGCGCGAAACCGCAGCATTGTCCATAACGCACCGATTTGACCACTAAAGTTCGATGGACCTTCTTGTGGGAGAATTGACTGCGCGCTACGAACCGACGGCGTTTCATTGCGTGGAGAACCACTTTGTCCAACGAAAGTTTCGAGGCTCGCCTCCAGCGCATCGCCACCTCTCAGACGCATACGGCAACCACTCGGCAGAACGACCTGACGTCAGAGCGGCCCAGGCGCAAGCCACCCGGATTCCTTGCGAAGTTCTTCATCGCGTTCCTCTCCATTCCCTTCGGTATCGCCGCGCGCTTCCTGCGCCAGATATACATGGATGTGACACCCGAAGCGGTGCATTTCGTGGAACTTCTGGCCTTCGTGGTCGCAAGTCACCTGTTCCTGTTCGTCGGTGGCGTCTTCGCTTTGCTGCTCTGGCGACGCTGGCCACGGTTCGGATGGGCTCTTATGTGTTGTTGGGCGGGCTACGGCGTAGGGACGGCGTTGCTTCACCTTATGGGCCGCGTCTGAGGCTCGGCACTTGAAACTGCGGCGCGTCGCTTGTATCTCCACTTGTCCCCGCTAGTATGGGGGGAACCCAATTCACGGATCTGCTGGCTGGTCGCACTGCACCGCCCCGAACGCAGGTCGCCAAGCCGAGGATCGATCATGTCCTGGACCGACGAGCGCGTCGAGCTCTTGAAAAAGATGTGGGGCGAAGGCCAGTCCGCGAGCCAGATCGCGAAAGAACTGGGCGGCGTTACCCGCAATGCGGTCATCGGCAAGGTCCACCGTCTGGGATTGTCGAATCGCGCCGGCGGCGCGCCTGAACCCAAGGCGAAGGCGGCCGAACCGGCACCGAAGGCCGAAGCGCGCACCGCCGCACCGGCCAAGCCGGCCCGCGCGGAAGCAAAGCCGCAGCCTCAGCGCGCCGAACCCGCGCCCGCGCAGCCGACGACCCACACGCGAAAGCCGATCATTCCGGCCGGTCAGCCGCTGCCGCCGCAACCCTCTGCTGGCGAAATCAGCCCCGAAGCACTCGCCTCGGTGCGCGAGGTCGAAAAGAAGGCGCGGAAGATCTCACTCATGGAACTGACCGAGCGGACCTGCAAATGGCCCGTCGGCGATCCGGCGACGGATGATTTCTGGTTCTGCGGTCTCTCGGCCGAGCCGGGCAAGCCCTATTGCGAGGCGCATGTGGGCGTGGCCTTCCAGCCGATGTCTGCCCGCCGCGACCGGCGTCGTTAAGCAAAACCTCGTTCAGTTGATGGCGCTCGCAGCTTGGGGCGTCATCTGATCCGCCCGGCACAGCCGGACCATCAGCAGCGACCTGTCGCAGACCGCACCCTAAGCAATCGCTCCGGCATTCGGAGCCCATGCGCGTACTGGCGAAACCGCGTCTCTGCGGTTATTCTGCCCGCACCGCCAAGCCTTCGGATACTTCCATGCAGCCCATCATCTCGGTCCGCGACCTGTCGAAGACCTATGCCAGTGGCACGGTCGCGCTTTCGTCGCTTTCGCTCGACATCCGCGAAGGCGAAATCCTGGCACTTCTCGGCCCCAATGGCGCGGGCAAGACCACGTTCATCTCGATCGTTTGCGGGCTCGTGACGCCCACGGGCGGCGAGGTCCGCGTGGGCGGAAATGACATCGTCCAGAACTACCGCGGGGCGCGGTCGCTCATCGGGCTCGTTCCGCAGGAAGTCAGCGTCGAGCCGTTCGAGAAGGTCATCGACACCGTCCGCTTCTCGCGCGGGCTTTTCGGCAAGCCCCGCGACGACGCGCATCTGGAACGTGTGCTGAAATCGCTCGCGCTCTGGGACAAGCGCGACGCGAAGATCAACGAGCTTTCGGGGGGCATGAAGCGACGCGTTCTGATCGCGAAGGCCCTGTCGCACGAACCGAAGGTCTTGTTCCTTGACGAACCGACGGCGGGCGTCGACGTGAACCTTCGCCGCGAGATGTGGCAGGTCGTGCGCAAGCTGCGCGAAGACGGTGTGACGATCATCCTGACGACGCATTACCTCGCCGAGGCCGAAGAGATGGCCGACCGCATCGGCGTGATCGACAAGGGTCGTCTGCTGCTGGTCGAGGACAAGGCCAAGCTGATGCACGAATTCGGCCGCAAGCGTCTGACAGTGGAACTGACAGAGCCGATCTCGGCCCTGCCCGAAGCGCTTGAAGGGCGCGACATCGTGCTGTCGGAGGACGGGCTGAAGGTCCGCTACGACTACGATACCCGCGCCGACCGCTCGGGCATCGCACACCTGCTGGGTGAGTTCGCAGATGCCGGCATCGCGGTCAGGGATCTTTCGACCGAACAATCCTCGCTCGAGGAAGTGTTCCTGAGGCTCGTGGAGGAAAGCGCATGAACTGGCGTGCCGTGAAAACGATCTTCGATCATGAAATGGCGCGGTTCTGGCGCACGCTCTGGGAATCGCTGGCCTCGCCGGTGATCTCGACCGTGCTCTACTTCGTTGTCTTCGGCGCCGCGATCGGCGGCCGCATCCAGGAAGTCGACGGCGTGGCCTACGGCGCCTTCATCGTGCCGGGGCTGATCATGCTGACCGTGCTGCAGCAATCCGTCTCCAATGCATCATTCGGGATCTATTTCCCGAAATTCATCGGCACGATGTACGAGCTGCTCTCGGCCCCGGTATCGTTCTTGGAAGTCGTCGCGGGCTACGTCGGCGCGGCGGCGGCGAAAGCGATCATCATTGCGGTCGTGATCCTGATCACCGCAACATTCTTCGTCGACATCACGATCGCGCATCCGTTCTGGATGGTCGCCTTTCTTCTACTTACCTCCGTCACCTTCTCTCTGATCGGCTTTCTCATCGGCATCTGGGCCAAGGATTTCCAGCAACTGCAGATCATCCCGTTGATGGTCATCACACCCCTCGTCTTCCTTGGCGGAGCTTTTTACTCGGCCTCGATGCTCCCGCCCTTCTGGGAGGGCCTGGCGAAACTCAACCCCGTCCTCTACCTCATTTCGGGCTTCCGCTGGTCGTTCTTCGGACTTGCGGACGTGCCGGTCGGGGTTTCTCTGGTGGCGGTGGCGATCTTTCTCGCCCTCGGCATCGGTGCGGTCTGGTTCATCTTCCGCACCGGCTGGCGGCTGAGAAGCTGAGAAGCTGAGCCAAGTCTCCTTTTATTGGGCCCACCGGACTATACGGCCGTTCTGAGGCCATGATTGACATAGATCAGCGTGCAGCGAATGACCGCTTAGAGCCCATTTCACCTCATCGCGCACGCGCAGCATTCCGCGTACGCAGAAACGAGGCGCCGTAAATCCCGGCCCATAACTGACGTTCGTGCAACCAGCGTAATGCTGCGCTGCTGCCCGGCAGAGCGGACGTTCGCCGAAGGGGCGCCATCCTCACCGCATCTGCCCCGGCGTTAAGGGTGGTCAACTGCCTTTCCTTAGATCCTTAGCTTGTATCCGATATGTGTCGGTTCAAAACCCAG
>CBDUOT010000045.1:0-26525 GCA_965368915.1 uncultured Rhodobacterales bacterium
AACATCCGTGCCAACGCGGCGGCCTTCGGCGTGTCGCATCGGCTGGAAACCTGCAAGGCCGCCTGGCCGGACGGCCTCGAAGCGCTCCGGAAGCCGGACGCCGTTTTCATCGGCGGTGGCGTCAATTCCGGCGGAATAGAGACTGTTTGGGGTTTGATGCCGGACGGCGCCCGAATGGTCGTGAACGCGGTCACGATCGAGTCAGAGGCGCTTCTGGCTCAGCTTCAGACCGACAAAGGCGGAGCTTTGATGCGCTACGAGGTGGCGACCTCAGCGCCGCTCGGCCGGATGCGAGGCTGGGAACACTCGCGTCCGGTCGTGCAGTGGAGCGTCATGAAATGAGGGTCGCGGGGCTTGGCTTCCGGTCCGTCGCGACCGTCGCTTCGTTAAGGGACGCGCTGGCGCGGGCAGGTGGACAAGTCGATCTGCTCGCGACGGAGGCGGGCAAAGCCACGGGAACAGTAGTCGGAGAATTGTCGGCGAGCCTTGGGCTTCGGATTTGTGCCGTTGACCAGTCGTTGCTTGCGAAACAGGTGACGCTGAGCCATTCGACGCGAGTCGCAGAGAAGTTCGGCACAGGATCGGTGGCGGAGGCCGCGGCACTCGCCGCGGCAGGACCGGGCGCGCGGCTTGTCGGCCCGCGGGTGGTATCGGGCGATGGGCTGGCAACAGCCGCAATCGCGGAAAGGACGGACGAATGACGGTGCATTTCATCGGCGCGGGACCGGGTGCCGCGGATCTTCTGACGCTCCGGGGGCGCGACCTGATCGCAGCTTGCCCGGTTTGCCTCTATGCCGGTTCGCTTGTTCCGGAGGCGGTGCTGTCGCACTGCCCCGCAGGAGCGAAAGTCGTCAACACCGCCCCCATGTCGCTCGACGATATCATCGCCGAGATCAAGGCAGCGCATGACGCTGGCCAGGATGTTGCTCGGCTCCATTCCGGTGACCTATCGGTCTGGTCGGCGATGGGAGAACAGCTGCGCCGCCTGCGAGAGCTCGGCATTCCTTACGATGTGACGCCAGGCGTCCCCTCCTTTGCCGCCGCCGCTGCGGCGCTTGGCGCGGAACTCACCCTGCCAGGCGTGGTACAGTCGGTTGTTCTGACTCGGACTTCGGGCCGCGCGACGTCGATGCCGCCGGGCGAGACGCTCGAGAATTTTGCGAAGACTGGTGCCGTTCTTGCGATCCACCTGTCGATCCATATTCTCGACCGTGTCGTCGCGGAATTGACGCCGCATTACGGCAGCGATTGCCCCGTCGCCGTGATATGGCGCGCGTCCTGGCCTGACCAGCGCGTTGTCCGGGCGACGCTGGAGACACTCGAAACCGCGGTGGGGGCCGAGATGGAGCGCACTGCGCTGATCTTCGTCGGCCGCTCCATCGGTGCTGAGGATTTCGACGAAAGCAGGCTCTATGCAGGCGACTATGATCGCCGATACCGGCCTGTCGGCACGAATCCGAGGTTTCCTGAAGCGTCATGATCCCGCCCGGCCTCATCATCTCTGCACCCGCGTCGGGTACCGGAAAGACCACGCTCATGCTGGGACTTTTGGACGCCTTTCGCGCGGTTGGGCTGAAGGTGCAGCCGTTCAAGAGCGGGCCGGACTACATTGACCCCGCCTTCCACCGCGCGGCATCAGGCCGCTTCTCGGTCAATCTCGACAGTTGGGCGATGGGGCAAGACCGCATCGCAGGGCTGATCGGAGCGGCCGAAGACGCCGATCTGGTTCTTGCCGAAGGGTCGATGGGGTTGTTCGACGGGGTGGCACGGCCCGGGGAAACGGGAACCGGCGCGTCGGCGGACCTCTCTGCGCTGACAGGCTGGCCGGTGGTGCTGGTTCTGGACGTATCGGGGCAGGCGCAATCCGCAGCCGCGGTGGCAAAGGGCTTCGAAACTATGCGCCCGGAAGTGGAGATCGCCGGAGTTGTCTTGAACCGCGTCGCGAGCCCACGCCACGAGGCGCTCGTAAGGTCGGGTATGGAAGGCGAGGGCATCCGCGTCTTCGGTGCACTGCCGCGAAAGGCGACGATTGAAGTGCCAGAGCGGCATCTCGGTCTCGTTCAAGCGGAGGAAACGCCTGAGCTTGACCGAATCGTGGCAGAGGCCGGGGCGTTCGTGGCTGAACATCTCGACTTGAATGCGCTTCGATCGGCCGCCGGGGCAACGCGGATCTCTGCCGGAGAGGCTGTCCGCGTCATACCACCCGGCCAGCGCATCGCACTTGCGCGGGACGAGGCGTTTTCCTTCGTCTATCCCCATCTGCTTGACGGCTGGCGCGCGGCGGGCGCGGAGATTCTGCCGTTTTCGCCCCTGGCGGACGAAGCGCCAGCCGACAGCGCGGATTGCTGCTGGCTGCCCGGCGGCTATCCCGAACTACATGGTGGAAAACTTGGCCAGGCAAACCGTTTTCGGCAAGGTTTGAGACTGTTTTCTGAAACGCGGCCCGTTCACGGTGAATGCGGGGGCTACATGGCGATGGGTGCAGCGATTATCGACAAGCAGGGCCAGCGGCATGAGATGGCGGGCCTTCTGGGCCTTGTCACCTCGTACGAGAAGCGGAAAATGCATCTCGGCTATCGGCTGGCCGAACTTGCCGCGCCGATTCCCGGTACTCAAACCGGCACGCGGCTCAGGGGCCATGAGTTCCACTACTCGACGATCCTCGACCAACCCGATATGGCGCTCGCGCATGTCGTGGACGCCAACGGCGACGCTGTGCCCGAAACCGGGTCGCGCCGGGGCAATGCCACGGGCACATTCTTTCATCTGATCGCGGAGGCGACATGAGCGGATTTGTCAGTTTCGTCTCGTCCGGCCCCGGCGATCCGGAGCTTTTGACGCTGAAAGCCGTGGACCGGTTGCAGAACGCCGACGCGGTGCTGTTCGACGATCTGTCCTCGGGCCCGATCCTCGCGAAGGCGCGCGACGGGGCGGATATGGTGGGCGTCGGCAAGCGCGCTGGGCGCACTTCTCCGAAACAGGACCACGTAAGCCGGCTTCTTGTCGAGTACGCCCAGGCTGGCGCGAAGGTCGTGCGGCTCAAATCCGGCGATTCCGGAGTCTTCGGCAGGCTAGAGGAAGAGATTATCGCGCTCCGCGAGGCGGGGATAGATTACGAGATCATCCCCGGCGTGACTTCCGCCATGGCGGCCGCCGCAGCTGCGGGCATCCCGCTGACGCGCAGACTAACTGCCCGGAGGGTGCAATTCGTCACCGGGCATGACGTTACGGGTGCACTGCCGGAAGACCTCAACATGGCCGCTCTTGCGGATCCGACGGCCACGACCGTCGTTTTCATGGGCAAGCGCACCTTTGCGGAACTTGCGCGGCGACTTCAGGCCGCCGGGCTCTCCGCCGATACGCCCGCTCTTCTTGCCGAAAGCGTCTCTACAGCGGCTCAAAAGCTCGTTCGTGGGACGTTGCAGACAATGGAAGCTTTGATTGAGGCCGAGGCGGCGGATGGCCCGGCGCTGATCCTGCTCGGGCCGCTCGCGGAGGGGAAATGAGCGTCGTCACCGCGACGGTTTGCCGTTCCTGTCCGGCGGGCCAGACAGGACTTGCCTCTGACTTGCAAAGCGCCATCGTGGAGGCCGGGCTTGACTGCGTGGTGCGCGAAACGGACTGCATGTCCGGCTGCCTCCGCCCCTCGACGGTCGCGTTTCGGGCGACAGGCAAGACGGCGTATCTCTTCGGTGAACTGACGGTCGAGGATCTTCCCCAACTCGTGACCTTCCTCAGGCTCTACGCTGAGACACCCGACGGGAACTTCGCAGATGCCCGTCCACTCGGCAGTCTGCGTGAAAAGGCGCTCGCACGCATCCCCGGATAGAAGGAAGGTCGCAATCCGACCGCCGCGCGGCGCGAATCCGCCTTGACCGATCGTCGATCATGCTGGCAGATGGTCCTGTATGGTGTCCAATCGACGCGAAGCGTCCGGACTGAAATGGGAATGGGGTAGGGTGGACCAAAGGCGGCACCCAAAGCCCCAACCGCCCCCGCGACTGTAAGCGGCGAGCGGCTTTCCAACGGCCACTGGGAGATTTCCCGGGAAGGCGGAAGGCACGCAGCGACCCGCGAGTCAGGAGACCGGCCATGCGGAACGAAATGAAATACGCCGTCGGGTGGACGGCAAGGAGAGACAGATGAATGTAACGACAAAAACCGCCGCCACAACGTCCACGGGGCTTCTCTCGGTGGTCTTCGTCGCCCTCGTCGGTGCGACGCTTCTGTTCGTCGCGGGCCACGCCCAGTCGGCGACGCTGCACGATGCCGCGCACGACATGCGCCACGCGACCGGTTTCCCCTGCCATTGAGCGGGCGCTGACGGTCTGAACCAATGATCCAGCGTATGCTGGCCGGCGGGCTTGTCGCCGGCTTTGCAGCAGGCCTGTTCGCGGCCCTGCTGCATTTCGCGTTCATCCAGGAACTGATCCTTATGGGTGAGCAGTATGAATCCGGCGCGATTACGCATTTCGCCGAAGCCACTCAGCCTGCCGAGGCGCACGATCACGCGCATGGTGAAGCTGACGAACACGCCCATGACGAGGACGGCGCAGAAGGCTCCGCTTTCACGCGCAACGGCCTGACGGTGTTGTTCACCGGCCTGATCTACGCCGCTTATGGCCTGATACTTGTCGCGGGTTTCGCCCTTGCGGAGCATTTTGGCCGAGCCGTCGATGCGCGGGACGGTGTGCTCTGGGGAATCGCGGGGTTCACGGCGTTCCAACTCGCCCCGGCGATGGGACTTCCGCCTGAGCTGCCCGGAACGATCGCGGCTGACCTGTTCCCCCGCCAGGTCTGGTGGCTGGGGACAGTGGTCGCGACGGGTGCTGGCTTGGCGCTGCTCGCATATGGTCGCGGATTGCTTCCGGCGGTCATCGCGGGTGCGCTTCTGGCCGCACCTCACGTAATCGGCGCGCCGCAGCCCGACCAGTTCTGGGGCGTCGCTCCGCCCGAGGTCGGGTCCGCCTTCGCGACGCGCGCACTAGGTGTCGGTCTTGCCGCTTGGTCGGCGCTTGGCTGGCTCGCCGGTCGGCTCTGGTCGCAGCAGGCGTGATCGCGTGAACCTTGACACCGGCCGCAATGGCCGCGAACACGGCCCGACCATCGGGCCGTGTTACATTTCGGGGTAGCCAATGATCGAACTACTTCTCGTCGGCATCGGAAGCGGCAACCCCGACCACCTGACGCTTCAGGCCATCAAGGCTCTGAATGCAGCCGATCTGGTGATGATACCGCGCAAGGGCGAGAACAAGGCCGACCTTGCGGAGCTGCGCCGCTCGATCTGCGCCGATGTCATCACCAATCCCGCGACCCGGATAGTGGAATTTGAACTGCCGGTGCGAGACGCCGCGACGCCTGACTATCGGACCCGTGTGGACGACTGGCACGACGCGATCGCAGGGGTTTGGAAAGACACTGTTCTTGCGGAATTGGGCTCTGCAGGCAGCGTCGCGCTGCTCGTTTGGGGCGACCCGTCGCTTTATGACAGCACGCTTAGGATTGCGGAGAGAGTGGCGCAGTCGATGACGTTAAGCGTTCGGGTCATTCCCGGGATCACCTCGCTTCAGGCGCTGACAGCGGCCCATGCGATGCCGCTGAATGAAATCGGCGCGCCATTCATAGTAACGACCGGACGTCAGTTGCGCGAGGACGGCTGGCCACAGGGCGCGAACACCGTCGCCATCATGCTCGATGGGGAATGTTCATTCCAGGCTGTGGCGCCGGAAGGTGTGACGATCTGGTGGGGCGCCTATGTCGGAATGGCCGAAGAGATCACGTTGTCGGGCCCGCTGGCCGAGACCGGTCCGCGAATTGTCGAATCGCGGGCCGAGGCGCGCGAGCGGCACGGATGGATCATGGACATCTACATCCTTCGCAGGGCCTGAAACGTCAGATCTTGCGGATCGTATCGCCAGGCTGAAGAACCGGCGTCAGTTCCACGGTCTCGCCGCCGATCAGACCTGATTCCGAACGCCCTGCGACGATCTGGGCCGCGCGGCGGCCAATCTCATGCCGGCAGGCGTCCATGGTCGCCAGCCTGCGCGGAAGGCCGTCCAAAAGGTCGACGCCGTTGAAACCCGCCAACCCGAGCTTTCCGGGGACGTCGATCCCTTTCTCCAGGCAGTATAACAAACCGCCCGCCCCGATCATGTCGTTGGAATAGTAGAGGAAATCGAGGTCCGGGCTGCGCGACAGCATTGCCTCGGTCATCTCCCGTCCCTTCAAAAGCGCTGAGCCCCCCGAATAGAATTCGCGGTCCTCCAGCTCGATACCTGCCTCGGCCAATCCCGCCTCGAAACCTTCCAGCCGTTTTCGCGCCCGGTGGTCATGCGGCATCTTGGTGCCGAGGAAACCGATCCGGCGATATCCCGCCCGCACGATCGCGCGCGCCATCTCAAGCCCCGCCCGTTTGTGCGAAATGCCAACGACACTGTCGATCGGCGTGCCGTCCACATCCATGATTTCGACGATCGGGATGCCGGCATTGCGCAACATGGCGCTGGCCGCGTCAGTATGCTCCAGCCCGGCGACGATCACGCCCGTCGGCCGCCACGAAAGCATCTCGTATAGCACCGACTCTTCCCGGTCGGCGAGGTAGTTCGTGACGCCGAAGACCGGCTGCAGGCCGCTATCTTCGAGTTCCTTGGAAATACCGCTCAGCACGTCGGGAAAGACGAGGTTCGACAAGGATGGCACGATCACGGCGACGAGGTTGACGCGCTGCGACGCGAGAGCGCCCGCGATCTTGTTCGGAACGTAGCCGAGCCGCTTGGCCGCTTCGAGAACCCGTTCACGAGTCGAGTCTGACACGTCCCCGCGATTTCGCAGAACGCGGCTGACGGTCATTTCGGAAACGCCTGAGGCTTCGGATACATCTCGAAGTGTCAAAGCGCGGCGGGTTTCTGGTGGTCCGCTACGGCTCACTCATTCACTCCGGTCTAGGGCCTTTCGACTTGATTACCGGCAAAGGCGGGGCTTGTACAAGCAAAGACGCGCGTCATTGGCGGCGGGACCACCGATCCGGCGAGAGGGCGAGGCTTGCAACGGACGCCGTTTGACGCGAGAAGGTCGGATAGCGGCCCCGTAGCTCAGGGGATAGAGCGACCGCCTCCTAAGCGGTAGGTCATAGGTTCGAATCCTATCGGGGCCGCCACCGTTCCTCCCCTTTCTCCCTTCAGGAAAGATGCTAGTCTTTCTATTGCGGAGGTGGTCATGCGGAAGATTCAGACTCAGGGCGTCCATCACATCACGCTCGTTGGTGCGGACAGGCAGACCTCGATCGATTTCTGGGAAGGTCTCTTGGGGATGCCGTTCATCTTCGATCAACCCAATCTCGACAATCCGGGCGAAGGGCATCTTTACTTCGATCCGGGCGACGGGCGGCTTATCACTGTTTTCACGAACGAAGACCGGGTGCCCGATCCGTCGCGCAAACGCCCCACGCCAGGCGATGTTCATCACCTCGCCCTTATGGTGTCGCATGCCAGCTTTTCGCAGGTAGTCGAGCGGTTAGACGAACGCGGGATATCGCATTCCGGGGTTAAAGACCGCGGGTTCATGGATTCGATCTATTTCCGCGATCCGATGGGGTTCTTGGTCGAACTCGCCAGCTACCGGTTCGAGCCGCCCTTCGGGCATTCTCATGCCGACGTGCTGTACGAGGCGCATCTGATCCGGGTGGAGCGGGGGGACCACAACATTAACGAATTGCATCTGGCCGATGCGATTGAAGCGCTGGTCGCACGCAGCCAGCGATCTCTGTCCGAAGATCGCAGCCCGAAAGACCCCTACAAGCGCGGCTAGGCCGCGATCCCTCAGGCCACCTTGTCGCGCGGCTCACGGCCTTCAAAGAAGTCCTGCAAGTTCTCGAAGACGCGGAATCCCATTGCCTCGCGCGTCTCGCGGGTTGCCGATCCGAGATGCGGCAGCATCACCAGATTTTCCGCCCCCAGAAGTTCGTTCGGAATCGCCGGCTCACGCTCGAACACGTCGAGGCCCGCACCACCGATCGTGCCAAACCAGAGCGCCTGCGCCAGAGCATACTCGTCCACGACCTCGCCGCGAGCAGTGTTGATGAGATAGGCATCCGGTTTCATCAGATCGAGCCGCCGCGCGTCGATCAGGTGGCGGTTCGAAGCGCCCCCGGGGCAGTGGAGCGAGACGAAATCGCATTGCGGAAGCAGATCTTCGACCGTAGGGACTTGAACGGCGTTGTAGCGCGCCAGCACCTCGGGTGCGACGGCAGAGCGGTTCTGGACAAGGATATTCATTCCGAAGCCGTGATGCGCGCGCTGCGCCATCGCCTGACCGATCCGGCCGAAGCCGATGATCCCGAGCGTGGCACCCGACACCTTGGTGCCGATGAGATGCGTCGGCCGCCATCCAGTCCAGCGCCCCTCGCGCACCTCGCGTTCGCCTTCGCCGGCCCGCCGCGCGACCATCAGCATCAGCGTCATCGCGATGTCGGCGGTGCATTCGGACAGCACGTCGGGCGTGTTCGTCACGGCAATCCCGTGCGATTTCGCGGCTTCGGTATCGATATGGGCAAACCCTACACCGTAGTTCGCCAAAATCTTCGTCCGCGCCTTCGGCAGATCGAAGACCAGCGCCGGAAGCCGGTCGGTCACGGTCGGCAAGACCGCGTCGTATTCGGCCATGGCGCTTCGCAAATCGGCCGGCGCCAGCGGACGGTCGTCGCGATTGAGCGTAAGGTCGAACGCCTCCGCCATTTTCGCCTCGACGGCCTTGGGCCAAGCCCGCGTGACCAGCACCCTGGGTTTCGCCATTCTCCCCTCCCTCACGCGGCTTCCTTTTTCATCACCCGCGCCACCGTTTCGCCAATGGCGGATGGGTGCTCCGCCACCGTTACGCCTGCGGCTGACAGAATCTCCACCTTCTCGCTGGCGCTTTCGCCGAAGGCAGAGATGATCGCGCCCGCATGGCCCATCGTTCGGCCTTTGGGTGCGGTCAGACCTGCAATATAGGCAATGACCGGCTTCGTCATCTGGTTCTGAATAAATTCAGCCGCTTCAGCCTCTTGCGGGCCGCCGATTTCGCCGATCATGCAGACGACATGAGTGTCGGGATCGGCCTCGAACCTTTCGAGGATGTCGCGGAACGAAGAGCCGTTGATCGGGTCGCCGCCGATCCCGACCGAAGTCGAAACGCCGATACCGCGATCCTTCAGTTGCTGTGCCGCCTCATAGCCCAGTGTGCCCGACCGGCCGACGATGCCCACGTTGCCCGGCAGGTAGATATGGCCGGGCATGATGCCCAGAAGCGCTTTGCCCGGGCTGATTGTTCCGGCGCAGTTCGGCCCGGTCAAAACCATGCGGCGGTCTTTCGGGTAGCGGAACATGTAACGCTTCACGCGGATCATGTCCTGCGCGGGAATGCCGTCGGTCACGCAGACGCAGTAACGTATGCCGCCGTCAGCCGCTTCCATGATCGAATCTGCCGCGAAGGGTGGCGGCACGATGACCAGAGAGGTGTCCGCGCCTGTCGCGGCAACAGCTTCCTTCACCGTGTTGAAAACAGGAATGCCGTGGACGCTTTCACCGGCCTTGCCAGGTACGACACCGCCCACGACGTTGGTGCCGTATTCAAGCATTTCCTTGGTGTGAAACTGCGCGATGCGCCCCGTGATGCCCTGGACGATCACGCGGCTGTTGCGGTCGAGAAGAATGCTCATCAGATCGCCCTCAACTTGGTGTTTTGCGCGACATCGTTCTTCCAGGCCGTGACCGCCCGTTCTGCGGCTTCCATGAGGGACGTGGCCCTGATGATCGGCAGGCCCGACTTGGCTAGGATCTTCTGACCCTCCTCCACATTCGTCCCGGCAAGACGCACGATGACAGGAATGTTGACCGGGTTCTGGGTCAGGGCCTGAACCACGCCTTCGGCAACCCAGTCGCAGCGATTGATGCCCGCGAAGATATTGACGAGGATCGCCTGAACGCTTTCGTCCGACATCACGAGCCGGAACGCTTTGGCCACCCTTTCCGGCGTGGCTCCTCCGCCGATGTCGAGGAAGTTCGCAGGCTCCCCTCCGGCAAGCTTGATCGTGTCCATCGTCGCCATGGCCAAACCTGCGCCGTTCACGATGCAGCCGATGTTTCCGGTCAGCCCGATATAGTTGAGCCCCCGGTCGGCGGCGCGGGCTTCGCGTGCGTCTTCCTGGCTCTTGTCGCGCAATTCCGAAACCCGCGGATGGCGGAAAAGCGCGTTGCCGTCGAAGGTCATCTTCGCATCGAGCGCGAGGATGCGTTCGTCCGAAGTGATGACCAGCGGATTGATCTCCACCATGGTCGCATCCAGCTCGGTAAACGCCCGGTAACAGCCCAGAAGAGTGCGAACCATCTGCTGCGTCAGCGCCGACGGCACCCCGAGCGCGAAAGCGATTTCGCGCGCCTGGAATTCCTGAAGCCCGACCGCGGGCTCCACCGTCGATCGCACGATCGATTCGGGGCGTTCGGCCGAGATATCCTCGATCTCCATGCCGCCTTCGGATGACGCGACGATCATCACGCGCTGGCTGGTCCGGTCGAGAACGAAGCCAAGATAGATCTCCCGCTCGAATCCCACGGCGGCTTCGACATAGACCCTGTAGATGCCCTTGCCCTCGGGCCCGGTCTGGTGCGTCACCAGTGTCCGGCCGAACATGTCGGCGGCGGCATCGAGGATATCATGCTCCGAGTCGCAGAGCTTGACGCCGCCCGCCTTGCCACGGCCGCCAGCATGGACCTGAGCCTTGACGATCCAGCGATTGCCGCCCAGTTCGCGGGCGCGGTAGGCTGCCTGCTCGGGGCTGTAGGCCAAGGCGCCGTCGGGCACCGTGACGCCGAAGCCTGACAGGATTTCCTTGGCCTGGTATTCGTGAATGTCCATTCGAGCCTCCCCGCCCGATGTTATTCAGCTGCGACGGCAGACCGGTAGTGCTGATCCATCGCAGCCTTGACCTTCGACATGTCGATTTCCGCGCCGATCCGCTCCATCGCCGCCGCGAAGCGGTTCACGATGTCGGTGATGGCGGGCTCGTTAAGCTGGTTGAGGATCCCGATACGGACCTGCACCGGCTCCGACAGCGTCGGCCAGATGCCGAAGCCCTTGGCGCGGCAGTTCTGGACGAGTTCCTTTTCACGGCCTGCCAGCGCATCGGGAAGATTGAGCACGACAAGGCTCGTCATGTTCGACGTGACCTTGCAGCCCATCGCCGTGACGGCGGCGCGCAGAGCGGCTTCGTGAAATGCGTAGTCCGCAGCGCGCTTGGCGCGGCCATGCTGAAGCGTGATCCGCAGCGCTTCGTGGAAGGCCGCGACCGCATAGCCCGAATGCGTCCGGTGGTAGCTGCCCGCCGCCACATCCTCGCCATCAGCGATGCCCCAGTGCCGCGCTTCGAGGATGGGGTGGTGCACGTAGGAATGGCAGCCGTTCGCCTTGACCTCGTCAATGTAGCGGTCGGTGAAGCTGACTGGCGCGTAAGTGAGCGGCAGGCAGAGCACACCTTTCTGCGGGCATGACGCCCAGCCAACCACACCCGGATAGTCATCGATCGAGAAATCTTCGATCCCGAGGGACGATACGGCATCGACAAGACCCATCGCGCCGTGGCGCTGACAGGCGTCGGAGAAACCCTTGAGGTCGTTGATCCGGCCCGAACCGGTTTCCCAGTGCGCCATGAAGGCCCATTTCGGCTGCTTTTCCGCCAGCGCCTTCTCGACGATCTCGCCCGTCACGGATTGCCCGTGGGGCACGGTGATGATCGTGACCGAGGCCGGCTGCGGGTCCATCGGATTGGCCTTCAGTTCCTCGCGTGTCGCGGCCTTCATGCGGATCGTAAGCCCGTCGAGGCCCGAGAAAGTTCCGTTGACGAAAGCGACGATCGTGTCGCCCGGCAGGATGGCGCCCAGCATGCAGTCTAGGCCGGAAAACCCGGTGCCGCCGACGCCGTAGGTGTAGACGTTCTTCGTGCCCCAGACGCTTCTCAACATCTTCTTGCACTCGACCATGCCGCGCAGCACGTCGGCTTGCATGTGATCGGCCAGCCCCGATTGCGCGAAGCGGGCCAGGACCCGCGGATCGGTATTCCCCGGTCCGGGGCCTGCGGCCAGAGTTTCAGGGATTTCGAGTTGCGGGAAGATGGTCATGTCGTTCATCCGTCAGCCCTCACAGGTTCAGTTCCGGGACGTGCCGGAGAGGTCCGGCTTACGATTGCTCTGTTGATATTCCCGGTTGCCCCAACGTCACAACCTGCGTTACTCCTGCTTTTGGGTATCTAGTTGGGTGGTAAATTCCCTACCCGTTTGGGTAAGTATGCCATCGCATACAGAACGCGTGCCTACCCATCATGGTAGATATTTGAGAAAGATCAAACGAATGCAACAGGTTAATGCCGATGCAAGCCCGATCGCCGTCTCCCTCGCCGACAGTAATCCGCTGGTTCTTTCCGCGATGTCCGAAATCTTCGACCGCGATCCCCGATTCTCTCTCGTCGCCACAACCTCGACCGCCGAGGGGTTTCTGGGCGCCGTCATGCGCGTGCCGGTTCAGGTCGGCGTGATCGACTGGAACCTACCCGCGCTCGGCGGCCAGAAACTACTCGAAGTCTTGCGTGAACAGGCGAACGCGCCGCGGCTCGTCGTTTACGGCGACGACCCCAAGGGCGACCTTCCGCGCCTGGCCATGCTCGCAGGCGCCGCCGGCTTCGTGTCGCGGACCACACCGGTCGAGAAACTTCTCGACACCTGCCTCGCCGTTGCGAGCGGGCAGATGGTGTTTCCTTTCCTCGATGTTCGCGACTTGCAGGCTGACCCGATTTACAGCCTAACGCGGCGCGAGCGCGCGCTCTTGGAGGCGCTGGCGACAGGCCTGACCAACAAGGACCTCGCCCGTCAGTTCGACATTTCGGCCAACACGGTGAAGTTCCACCTGTCGAACCTGTTCGAAAAGCTCGGCGTCAAGAACCGGGCGCAGGCTATCGCGTTCTTTTATTCCTCACGCCTTCCCGGTGAGGCGCAGCAGGGCCAGTAATCCGGTTTGGTGAAGTTTCGCATGGGCGCTTGCCCGCGCAATTTCGTTGCTTGACAGCGAATGATTCTTTCGTCCTTGAATTGCGACCGTCACCCTGCGGCAATCTCAAAGGACGCACCCCATGAGCTTCCACGTTATCCAGCAAGCACCGGCCAGGCTTAATCGCAGTGAACTTGCCGTTCCCGGTAGTGCCCCGCAAATGTTTGAAAAAGCGGCGAAATCGGATGTCGACGTGATCTTCCTCGACCTCGAGGACGCGGTTGCGCCGGACGACAAGGCTGAGGCGCGGAAGAACATCATCAAGGCCCTGAACGAGATCGACTGGGGCAAGAAAACGATGTCGGTTCGAATCAACGGACTCGACACGCACTACATGTATCGGGACGTGGTGGATGTCGTTGAACAAGCGGGCGAGAGGCTTGATCTGATCATGATTCCGAAGGTCGGAACGGCCGCCGACGTTTATGCGGTGGACATGCTCGTGACCCAGATCGAGGACGCGAAAGGCTATAAGAACCGGATCGGGTTCGAGCACATCATCGAGACCGCCCTCGGAATGCAAAACGTCTCGGAGATCGCAGCGGCATCGAAACGGAACGAGTCGCTGCATTTCGGCGTCGCCGATTACGCCGCCTCGACACGCGCCCGCACCACGATCATCGGCGGCGTGAACCCGGACTATTCCGTTCTGACCGATCCGCTCGAAGATGGCTCTCGGGCGGTGCACTGGGGCGACATGTGGCATTACGCGCTGGCTCGTATGGTCGTCGCGGCGCGCGCGAATGGCTTACGTCCGATCGACGGGCCGTTCGGCGACTTTTCCGACCCAGAGGGCTACAAGGCCGCTGCCAAGCGCGCCGCGGTACTCGGCTGCGAAGGAAAATGGGCAATCCATCCCTCGCAGATAGCACTTGCGAATGAGGTCATGAGCCCCTCCGAGGCGGAGGTGACCAAGGCGCAACGCATCCTGAAGGCGATGGAAGAAGCCGCGGCGGAGGGCAAGGGCGCGGTGTCGCTCGACGGACGCCTCATCGACTATGCCTCAATCCGTCAGGCGGAGGTTCTGGTTGAAAAGGCCCGCCAGATCTCGGCGGCTTGACGATGCTGCAGGGGCTTCGCGACCGCGCGAAAAGTCTTTTCTCGGCGGCCTGTGGGGCCGCCGATCCCGCCAGGGCGCTGAAGGATGCGCTGGCCGCGAATCCATTGTCTTACCCGGACCCGGGCGGCGTCTATCTTGTTGTTGCGGTTGGAAAAGCCGCCGTACCGATGGCGGAGGAATTGCTCCGGCATCTCGGTGATGCCCCCAATCGGGCGCTTGTGATCACAAACTACGAAAACGCCCGCGAACTGCCCGGCGCGCGGGTCATCGCAGCAGGGCACCCGGTGCCTGACGAGAACGGCGAGCGTGGCGCGGGCGAGGTTGCAGAGCTTCTTTCTGCCGCCACGGCGCAGGACCGGGTGATCGCCCTTATCTCGGGCGGGGGTTCTGCCCTGTTGCCCGCCCCGGCCGATGGGCTGACGCTGGAGGACAAGGCCAACGTCAACCGGCTTCTCCTCGCCCATGGCTTCGAAATCACCGAGATCAACCTCGTTCGCCAGCAACTCTCGCGGCTGAAGGGCGGCGGCATGTTGCGCCTTGCCGCGCCTGCGCCCGTCACGGCCTACATTCTCTCGGACGTCATCGGCGACGACCTCCGTGTGATCGCCTCCGGCCCGACCGTCGCGCCGATCGGGACGCGCGACGATGCGCGCGCCTTGCTCGAAAAGCGGGGCATCTGGCCCCAGCTGCCGCAATCGGTCCGCGCGCATCTTGAGCGCACCGACCCTGATCCCGCCCCGCCACCCCCCGCCACCAACATCCTCATCGGATCGAACCGCAAGAGCCTTGAGGCCGTCGCGCAGGCCGCAGCCGATTTGACGCCTCAGATCGTCAGCGACCGGCTGATCGGAGACGTCGATGACGCCGCCGCCGTTGTGATGAAGGCGGCACGTGTCGAAGCGAAAGGCCACAGCACCTGCCTGATCTTCGGTGGTGAGACGACCGTGACGTTGAAGGGTGACGGGCTTGGGGGCCGCAATCAGGAACTCGCGCTTCGTGTCGCGCTCGCCATGCCGGACCTCGGCCGCGACTGGGTGTTCCTGTCCGGCGGCACCGATGGCCGCGATGGGCCGACCGAGGCTGCGGGCGGCATCGTGGATGCGGGCACCGCAGCGCGCATCCGTGCTTCAGGACAGGACCCAGAGGCGCTTCTCGCCAACAATGACAGCAACGCTGCGCTGGCGCACGCAGGCGATCTGCTCGTCACGGGCGGCACCGGGACGAATGTGGCGGACGTCCAGATACTGCTGCTCGGCCCGTAGCGCGCCTCAGCTGAAATCCACCGCCCGGTCGCCGTCGGCATCCTTCACCCGCGTCGGCAGGCCGATGCGGTTCAGAAGGCTGATGAAGGGCTTCGGGTCGAGGTCTTCGACATTCGCCATCTTCTTTACGTCCCAGTCGCCCCTTGCGACGAGGATCGCGGCGGCGACAGGCGGCACACCCGCGGTGTAAGAGATGCCTTGCGATCCGACTTCCTCGTAGGCCTCCTTGTGGTCGGCGACGTTGTAGATGAAGACTTCCGTCTCTTTGCCGTCCTTCGTCCCCTTCACCAGATCGCCGATGCAGGTCTTGCCGGTGTAGCCGGGCGCAAGCGAGGCCGGATCGGGCAGAACTGCCTTCACCACCTTCAACGGCACGACCTCTAGCCCCTCGGCAGTAGTCACCGGATGCTCGGATAGCAGCCCGATGGATTTCAGCACGGTGAACACGTTGATGTAGTGATCGCCGAAGCCCATCCAGAACCGCACATCGGCGTCCTTGTAGCGGTTGGCGAGCGAATGAACCTCGTCATGTCCGCTCATGTAGGCTTTCTGCTTTCCGACGACGGGCAGATCCCATTCGCGACCGACCTCGAACATCTTGTTTTCGCGCCATTCGCCACCCTGCCAGGAGTAAACCGTGCCGGTAAATTCGCGGAAATTGATCTCGGGGTCGAAGTTCGTCGCGAAGTATTTCCCGTGGGAACCGGCATTGATGTCGACGATGTCGATCGAGGTGATCTTGTCGAGATATTGGTCCTCGGCCAACCGCGCATAGGCGTTTACGACGCCCGGGTCGAAGCCTACGCCGAGGATCGCCGTGACACCCGCCTTCTCGCAAGCGTCGCGCTTCTTCCATTCGTAATTCGCATACCACGGCGGCGTTTCGCAGATCTTGTCCGGTTCTTCGTGGATCGCTGTGTCCATGTAGGCGGTGCCGGTCTCGATGCAGGCGTCCATTACCGTCATGTTGACGAAGGGCGATCCGACGTTGATCACGATCTGGACGCCTGTCTTTCGGATGAGGTCCGCGACAGCCTTAGTGTCCATCGCATCAAGCGCGTGGGCGTCGAACGTGCCGGGCACTTTCATCGCCTTCTTCTCGTTAACCGAGGCGATGATCGCGTCGCATTTCGACGCGGTGCGGCTGGCGATGTGCAGATCGCCCAGAATATCGTTATTTTGCGCGCATTTGTGCGCCACGACCTGTGCGACGCCGCCTGCGCCGATGATAAGCACGTTCTTTTTCACTTCGGCTGTCTCCTTGTCTGAGGGGCCAGTGGAAGGGGTGAGCGTAACACGCTCACGACAGGCTGGAGGCGTAGTCCTCGTAGCCAAATTCGCGGACAAGACGGACCGAGCCGTCGAGCTCTTTTATGGCGATCGATGGCATGTTGACGCCGTTGAACCAGTTCTTCTTCACCATCGTATAGCCCGCTGCGTCCTGAACCGAGATGCGGTCGCCGACGCTCAGCCTCTCCGGGAATCGGAATTCGCCGAAGATGTCGCCCGCCAGGCATGATTTACCGCAGACCATGTATTCGTGGTCACCCTCATCGGGCGCGATCTTGGCGCTTTCGCGGTAGATCAACAGATCGAGCATGTGCGCTTCGATCGACGAATCCACGATGGCGAGGTCTTTCCCGTTGTTCAGAAGATCAAGAACGGTCACCTCCAGCGTCGTGGACTTGGTGATCGCCGCCTCGCCGGGTTCGAGATAGACCTGCACGCCGAATTTCTCTGCGAATGCCTTCAGCCGTGCCGCCAGCGCATCGACCGGATAGCCTTCGCCAGTAAAGTGGATGCCGCCGCCAAGGCTGACCCATTTTACCTTCTCTAGAAGATCGCCGAACTCTGCCTCGATCCGGCCAAGCTGGTGGTCGAAAAGATCAAAATCCGCGTTCTCGCAATTGTAGTGGATCATGAAGCCCGACACGCGGTCGATGACTTCGAGGATCTTGGTCGCGTCCCACTCACCAAGGCGGCTGAAGGGCCGCGCCGGATCTGCGAGGTCGAAGCCCGAGGTCGAGAAACGCGGGTTCAGGCGCAGCCCCCGCTCGATATGCGACGCGCGGTTCCCGAAGCGTTCGAGCTGGCCAATGGAGTTGAAGATGATCTTGTCGGCATAGCCCACCGCTTCTTCGATCTCGTGGTCGGCCCACGCGACGGAATAGGCGTGCGTCTCCTTGCCGAACTTCTCGCGGCCAAGGCGCAGTTCATAAAGCGACGACGACGTAGTGCCATCCATATGATCGCGCATCATGTCGAAGGCAGACCACGTCGCGAAGCATTTCAGCGCAAGCAAAGCCTTCGCACCAGAGCCGGCGCGGAGACGGTCGATGATCTCCATGTTGCGAAGAAGCTTCGCCTTGTCGATCAGATAGTACGGTGTCTGAATCATCACGCGCCCCCGACCGGCCAAAGGAAGCGCCGATATAGGGGCCATGGCCCCTTGGCGCAAGCGATTCACAGCATCCGGATCGCGTCCTTGTCGACGGCGAGCATGTAGCCCCGACGCGCGATATTCTTGACCAGAAGCTCCGTCACCATCTGGTTTCCGAGCGCGTCCCTGAGCCGTTTGATCCGCATCGCGCCCGCGCTTTCGTCGCAATCTGCGGAGTTCTTGCCAGAGATCACGGCCTCGATCTCGGCGCCCGAAAGGACGTCGTCATCCATTCGCGCTTCGGCGAGCACCGAAAGCGTTTCGACCGCCGCCTGGGTCAGCTTGAATTCCATGTTGTTCAGAACGACCGCGTTCTCGGCCCGGCTTATCAGTAGCGACGAGACCTGGATACCTTGCCGATCGATCTCGCTCATGCGGCGGTTGAGTGCCACAATCATCAGCAGGAAAACGAGCGCGGCGATCAAGAGCCCGGTCGCGAAGATGAGAAGGATGAAGATCACCATCCGGTAGCTCGACAGCACTTCCGAGAATGAGGTGCCGGACTGCGCGAGGATTTCGAGAAGCTTGATCTGTTCGCCCGTCGTCAGCGCATCGTTCTCGACGAAGATCCGCTCCACCCTCGCGTTGAACGCGTTCGCGTCGGGCAGCGAGAGGAACAGGAGTATTGCCGCCAGTCCAAGGATCGCAACGATCGCGATGATACCCCAGACCACAATCCGGTTGCCCGATCTCAGCGCATCGGATGCGACGTTGTTGGTGTCAGCCAAGGACCTGCCCTCGCGGTCAACTCATTCCGACGCAAGGATGGACACAATGGCGAGAAGGGTCCAGCCCTGCTGAGCAAGCTGCGGGGCAAGTGCCGCCGCCGCCGCCTTCTTCGAGGCACAAGCCGAGTCAGGCAGCGTCGCCACGCCGAAGTCGAGCTTCAGCGGGTTATCCTGCTTTGCCTTGTACTCGACGCGGCAGGCCGCGCTGGCGGGGCCTGCGGTCATAAGCGCGATCAGCGCGAGAATGGGAATGGTCTTGCCTGTCATGCTGCGCAACCTGAACCGGTGCGTCCAGCTATTCAATAACAAAGGCCGCTGTGGCGGGCGTTATCCGATAGCGCGGGGGCGTTATTGCCCTCGGGAGGCGGTCGGATCGAGGTTGGTTGCATCGAGATATGAGGGGCGCTCACCCGCCCCGCTTTACCTGGGAAGGAGAGAAACCATGACCCGCCGACTGATCGCCGCGATCACCGCAGCGGCACTCGCCCTTGGCCCGATGGGTGCGACCACAGCGTCCGCGCTCGACCGCAAGGATCGCAACGCGCTGGCGCTGATCCTCGGCGCGGCCACGCTGGGCATCATCATTCACGAGAACAACAAAGATAAGAAAAAGGCCGCGAAGATCGTCTCGCGGAACAACCAGAAGCACCATCGCCACTACGACGACGACAAGCACCGGCACAAGAAGCATAAGGGTCACTACGGCTATCGCGAGCAGAACCGCCACGCGGTCGTCCCGGCGGAGTGCGTGTTCCCGATCCGGGTTCGCGACGGACGACGTAATGTCGTGTCCGAGCGTTGCCTCACCGAAACCCGGTCGGCGCGGCGGCTCCCGAAAGAGTGTTCGTTCCAGATCCGCGATCAGTGGGGTGGCCGCACAGTCTACGGCGCCCGCTGTCTGCAGGACCGGGGCTGGCAGATCGCCAACGTGCGCTGACCGGCAAGTTTTCGAGCAGCGGGCGCGGGTATCCTAAACCACGCGTCCGTACCTGGGGCGGCGGCCGATGGCTCCGCCCCCTTTTTCGTTTCAGCTTGCCGCCGGATGCATTTCGCGCGATCACGCTGCATGGCCACCCAACCAGATTTCACTTTTGAAGAGGCGGCGTTCGCACGCGGCGCGCTTCGAGTAGCGGGCGTGGATGAAGTCGGTCGCGGCCCCCTCTGCGGTCCCGTCGTGGCCGCCGCCGTTCGGCTCGATCCCCTACGAATCCCAGAGGGCCTGAACGATTCAAAGAAGCTGACGCACGCGCGACGGGAGGCACTGTCCGCGCTTCTCCATGACGTCGCAGAGGTAGCCGTGGCACAGGCGAGTGTGGAAGAGATCGACCGGCTCAACATCCTGCAGGCGAGCCATCTGGCGATGTGTCGTGCGGTCCAAGGCCTGCCGTGTCCGCCCGATCACGTACTTGTCGACGGCAATCGCATTCCCCGCGATCTGGCCGGTTCGGCAGAGGCGGTGGTGAAGGGCGACGCGCATTCGCTATCGATTGCCGCGGCCTCGATCGTTGCCAAGGTGTGGCGCGATCGCCTCATGGTGGATTTGGCGCAACAGCATCCGGGCTACGGCTGGGATAAGAACGCAGGTTACCCGACGAAGGACCACCTCGCGGCGCTCCGAAATCTTGGTGTGACCCCACATCATAGACGTTCCTTCAAGCCGGTGCACCACATCTTGTATCAAGAAAAAATCATAAACCGTTGATTCAAAAAAGAATTTGACGGCGAATCGCTCCTGACTCATCTTGGGATCAACAAGAACGGCGCCAAATGCCGGGGACGAGGCAGCGATGACAAAAACGATCACGAAGGGGGCCGTAGGGCTTCCACGCAACCAGATTCTGGCCGGAGACTGCATTGAGATCATGCGGTCCCTGCCTGCCGATAGCGTCGATCTGATCTTCGCTGATCCGCCATATAACCTGCAGCTACGCGGCGATCTGCACCGGCCGGACAATTCCAAGGTCGATGCGGTGGACGATCACTGGGACCAGTTCGACAGCTTCAAGGTCTACGACAGGTTCACCAAGGAATGGCTCGCCGCCGCGCGCCGGATCCTGAAGCCGAATGGTGCGATATGGGTTATCGGGTCCTATCACAACGTCTTCCGCATGGGGGCGGAACTTCAGAACCAGGGCTTCTGGATCCTCAACGACGTGGTGTGGCGCAAGTCGAACCCGATGCCCAACTTTCGCGGAAAGCGGCTGACCAACGCGCACGAAACGCTGATCTGGGCGTCCAAGTCCGAGGCCGGCAAATACACGTTCAACTACGAAGCGCTCAAGGCGCTGAATGAAGGCGTCCAGATGCGGTCGGATTGGGTGATCCCGCTCTGCACCGGGCATGAACGGCTCAAGGACGACAACGGCGACAAGGCGCATCCGACGCAAAAGCCCGAGGCGCTGTTGCACCGGGTTCTGGTCGGCACGACCAATCCGGGCGACGTGGTGCTTGACCCGTTCTTCGGAACCGGCACGACCGGCGCCGTGGCCAAGATGCTCGGCCGGGACTTCATCGGGATCGAGCGCGAAGAAGCTTACCGCGAAGCGGCAGCAGCCCGCATTTCGAAGATCCGCAAGTTCGACCGCGAGGCGCTTGAAACCTCGACTTCGAAGCGGGCCGAGCCGCGCGTGCCCTTCGGACAGGTGGTGGAGCGTGGCATGCTGCGCCCGGGCGAAGAGCTCTATTCGGCGGGCAACCGCTACAAGGCGAAGGTTCGGGCCGATGGCACGTTGATCGGCAACGACGTGAAGGGTTCGATCCATCAGGTCGGTGCGCATCTCGAAGGCGCGCCAAGCTGCAACGGCTGGACCTACTGGCACTTCAAGCGGGACGGAAAGCTGGTGTCGATCGACATCCTGCGCCAGCAGATCCGCGCCGAAATGGAAGAGACCCGCCCGCACTGAGAATTCAACAGTTACCGCCGGTGCCTGTGGCCTGACCACGGCACAAACTTACCCCGCCGGTTTGCACCCCGGCGGGGATTTTTTTTGTTCGAT
The DNA here is from genome assembly GCA_965368915.1 of uncultured Rhodobacterales bacterium. Taxonomy (GTDB): domain Bacteria; phylum Pseudomonadota; class Alphaproteobacteria; order Rhodobacterales; family Rhodobacteraceae; genus Albidovulum. The sequence continues at coordinate 21,558 of CBDUOT010000045.1, forward strand.
GTCGGACCTGCCTTGCGGCGCGCTCGTACTGATTTTCTCTCGTGTGAAGCGGGGCGAGGTCAGCTTGCGCCCTTGGGCATCGGCAGGCGGCCGGTGTTGTAGTCGGACCAGTCCGTGATGTCGGGATAGTATTGCTTGCGCCAAGCGCGCACACGCGGGTTCATCCGCCTGCGCCAGAGGGGCGGGATCATGGCAAGCGCCGTCATGGCGGGATAGCCGAAGGGCAGTTGCGGCGCCTCGTCCGGGCTGTAGGTCTGCAGAAGAGGGAAGCGCCGGTCGGGTTTCCAGTGATGGTCCGAATGGCGCTGAAGGTTGATCAGCAGCCAGTTCGAGACCTTGTGCTCGGCGTTCCATGAATGTCGGGGCTGGACGTGCTCGTATTTGCCCTCGCCCAGATGCCGCCGTGTGAGGCCGTAATGCTCGATATAATTGACGAGTTCGAGCTGCCAGATCGCAACTATCGCCTGCCACGCGAAGAGCGCGACCCCCTGCCAGCCGCCAAGCAGGAGGGCGAGCGCTAGGGCCGCGAGTTGCAGGGCGGCGTAACGCCAGAACGGATTTGAGCGGTGGAAAGGACCGCGTCCGGCGCGGGCGAGCATCTGCGTTTCGGCCCGCCAGGCCGATCCAGGGCCATCCTTCAGAACGCGGTAGAAGGCGCGGTGAAAGCCCTGATTGTAGCGTGCGGTCACGGCGTCGCGCGGTGTACCGACATAGCGGTGGTGGACCAAAAGGTGCTCGGTCCGGAAATGGCTGTAAAGGACGGTCGCCAAAAGCAGGTCGCCCAGCCACCGTTCGAGCCGGTTTTTCTGATGCATCAGTTCGTGGGCGTAAGTGATCCCGATTGAGCCAGAGATGACGCCGACGCCGAAGAAAAGGACGATCTTCTCCCATGTCAGCAGGTGGTCCGCACGGGTCACGTACCAGATCAGACCGTAGAGCGTGGCGGCCTGAACGGGAAACCAGATGAGCGTGATGAGGCGGTGCCAGAAAAGCTCAACCTCCGGCGTCTCGGTGTCCGGGTTGCCCTTTTCCAGCCCGGCGATCGCGTCGAGAATGGAGGTGACGATCCAGCCGTAGATCGGCAGCAACCAGACGGTCCAGCCACCTTGTGTCGCACCGATCAGCGCGAGCGGCACGAGCACAAGCGACAGCCAGAAGGGCAGGGCCGGGGTCAGGCGTGCTGTTGGGACGGTGTCTTTCATCGCGTTTCCGGTATCGGCTTCAATCCAAATGTAAGGGCCGGTCCCTCGCGGCTCAATCCGAGTCGAAGACGGACTGCGCAACGTCATGCACCTTGCGCATCAGGGTCGGCAAGTCGGACGGCCGGAAGGAGCCAAGTTCAAGGAAGCTGCCGCGCGCGGGCTTCGCATCGCCGGGCAGGCACGCGGTCATGACCCTCAGCTCAAGGTGGAAATGGGTGAAGGTGTGGCGCACTTCGCCCGCGGCGTCCTGCCAGTTTCCCGGTGCCGGGGGAGCATGATCGGGCGCGCCCTCGGCCCAATCGGTGCCGGGCCAGCCGAGCATACCACCCAGAAGGCCACGTTCCGGCCGCCGTTCGAGAAGCAGCGCACCGTCTTCCCGCTGCCCGACATAGGCGATGCCCCGTCGTGTGGGCTTGGCCTTTTTCGGCATCTTTCGCGGCAGATCGGCGGCGATGCCGAGGGCATGCGCACGGCAGGCGGGGCGCAGCGGGCAGAGCGCACAGGCAGGCTTTCGGGGCGAGCAGATCGTCGCACCAAGATCCATCATCGCCTGCGCATGGTCTCCCGGCCGGTCAGCCGGCGTCAGTCGCGAGGCAAGGTCGCCCAGTTCGGTTTTCGCGCCGGGAAGGGGCGCCTCGACCGCGAAAAGCCGCGCGACTACGCGTTCGACATTGCCATCGACCACGGTCGCCGCTTCGTCGAACGCGATCGCGGCGATGGCTGCGGCGGTATAGGGGCCGATGCCCGGAAGGGTCAGCAGCGCATTGCGGCTTTCAGGGAAGCGCCCGGCATGGTCGGTCATCACAGCACGGGCGCATTTCAAGAGGTTTCGCGCCCTCGCGTAGTAGCCAAGGCCGGCCCATTCAGCCATGACCTCGGCATCCTCGGCGGCGGCGAGCGCGCCGACATCAGGCCAGCGCGCGGTGAAGCGGTGGAAATAGTCCCGTACGGCGGCAACAGTCGTTTGCTGCAACATCACCTCGGATAGCCAAACCTTGTAGGGATCGGCGCGTGTGCCCGCCTTCCGATCTTCGGGCCCGACGCGCCACGGCATCACCCGGGCATTCCGGTCGTACCAGGCAAGAAGCGCTTCGCTGATCTCTTCGTCACGCAATGTTTATTGACCCTTTATCCGCTATTGCATGGGCAAGTCGCCGACGCGTGCCTAAGATAGGCGACGATGCGGGAAAGGACAGGCATGAACGAGTCAGCCAAAGGTGTGAAACGCCGGGCGCGCGGATTCGAAGCGGCAGCGGGCCTTTTGAAGAACCGCATTCGCCGTGTCGGAGAGTCGCGCGGCTTTGCCGTGTCGCGTCTGCTGACGCACTGGCCCGAGGTCGTGGGCGAAGAGATCGCGGCGATGGCCCGGCCGGTCAAGGTAGGCTACGGGCGTGACGGTTTCGGCGCGACGTTGACGCTGCTGACGACGGGCGCCGCCGCGCCGGTTCTGCAGATGCAGTTGCCGAAGATTCGCGACAAGGTGAACGCCTGCTACGGTTACAACGCCATTTCCCGTGTGGCGATCACGCAAACCGCGCCGACCGGCTTCGCGGAAGGTCAGGTCGAATTCACGCCCGCGCCGCGCAAGGAAACGCCCGCACCCGACCCGGCGATCCGCAAGCAAGCGGAATCGCTTTCGGGCGAGGTGCACGATCCCCGTCTCAGGGCGGCGCTTGAAGCTTTGGGCGAAAAGGTCTTATCTCGCCCCGGACAGAAGAAAGGCTGAATTTCATGTCGAAGACGTATCTTTTCGCGGGCGCCCTGGCGCTCGTCGCAGCCGGGGCGGCATTTGTCGTGACCCGCAACGGGGCGGACGCGCCGCCAAACCTGTCCATTGCGGCGCAGGCACAGGAAACAGGCGCTACCTCCGCGTCCGAGGCGCAGATGGTCCCTGACATGGTGCTGGGCAAGCAGGATGCACCGGTGACGGTTGTTGAATACGCGTCCTTCACCTGTCCGCATTGCGCGACCTTCCATGAAACGACGTTTGAGCAGATCAAGTCCAACTACATCGACACGGGCAAGATTCGCTTCGTCTATCGCGAGGTCTATTTCGACAAGTTCGGTCTCTGGGCCGGCATGGTGGCGCGCTGCGGCGGAGCGCAGAAGTACTTCGGCATTTCCGATATGATCTTCGACACGCAGAAAGACTGGCTCGCGCCGGGCGAAGCCACCGGGATCGCCGAGAATCTGCGCAAGATCGGCTTGAAGGCCGGGATCGGCAAAGAGGCGCTGGAAGCCTGCCTTGGGGATAACGACATGGCCAAGGCCATGGTCGAGACATACCAGACGAACGCGCAGAAAGACGACATCGACTCGACGCCGTCCTTCGTGATCGACGGGCAGAAATACTCCAACATGTCCTACGAGGAATTCGCGAAGGTCCTCGACGAGAAGCTGGCGAACTGAGCGCATGACCCCGCTGGCCGGGCTGAAGGTCGTCGAGCTTGCACGGATTCTGGCCGGTCCTTGGGCCGGCCAGACCCTTGCCGATCTCGGCGCGGATGTCATCAAGGTCGAAGCGCCCGAAGGCGACGACACGCGCCGCTGGGGTCCGCCCTTCATCGAACGCGGAGGCGACCGGTCGGCGGCATATTTCCATTCCTGCAATCGCGGGAAGAGGTCGGTTACCGCAGATTTCCGAACCGCCGAAGGGCAGGACTATGTCCGCGATCTGGCCAAAGACGCCGATATCCTGATCGAGAATTTCAAGGTGGGCGGCCTTAAGAAATACGGGCTGGACTACGACAGCCTGAAGGCCGTCAACCCGCGGCTCATCTACTGTTCCATCACCGGTTTCGGGCAGGACGGCCCATACGCGCATCGTGCCGGCTATGACTACATCATCCAAGGCATGTCGGGCCTGATGAGCGTGACCGGGGAACCCGACCGCCAGCCTCAGAAAGTTGGTGTTGCGGTGACGGACCTGTTCACCGGGGTCTATTCCGCGACCGCGATCCTCGCCGCGCTTCATCAGCGCGACAGGACGGGGGAGGGGCAGCATATCGACATGGCCCTCCTAGACGTCGCCACGTCGATCATGGCGAACCAGTCGATGAACTACCTCGCCTCCGGCACACCGCCGATGCGTATGGGGAATGCGCATCCGAATATCGTGCCCTATTCGGTCTTCGATTGCGCTGACGGCTGGCTGATCCTCGCGGTCGGCAATGACGGTCAGTTCCGGCGGCTTTGCGGCATCCTCGGGCTTGAGGCGCTGGCCGAAGAGCCGGACAACGCCACCAATGCCGACCGGGTCGCGAACCGCGAAGCACTGACGAAAGCACTGACCGAGAAGACCAAAGAATGGAGGAAGGCCGATCTGCTGGCCGCCTGCGAGGCAGAGGGCGTTCCTGCCGGGCCGATCAACGATATGGGTGAGGTCTTTGCCGATCCGCAGGTCGTTGCCCGAGGATTGAAGCTCAACCTCGACGGCGTGCCAAGCGTGCGTTCACCCTTCGTCTTTTCCGGGTCTGAGCTATCGCTCGACCGGCCGTCTCCGGGACTTGGCGAACACGACCCAGAATTGAAGCCCGATCGCGGCTGAGGGCCGAACGCGTCAAAGGCCGAGTTTACCAAGCGCGGTATCGAGCGCCGCCCAATCGTCCAGTTCAAGCCGGACAGGAACCGTCAGAACCTTTAGCCGGAATTCGTCTGGCAGCCGTGTCGCGTCCTTTTCCGTCGTGACCAGTTGCGCGCCAAGTGCCGCCGCCTCGCCTTCAAGCCGGCGCAGAAGTGTCGGCGTCAGTGGCTGGTGGTCGTCAAG
>CBDUOT010000046.1:0-24899 GCA_965368915.1 uncultured Rhodobacterales bacterium
TTCACCAGCGGACGCTGGTTGATGCAGGTGTTCTGGTTCGAACGCTGGAACTTGCGCAGACGGTAGATGTCGACGCCGGCATCACCGAGCTCGAGATCCTCGGTCGCGCGAACAACGATCCGCGTCGCGTCAACCTGGTCGATGACGCCACCGCGCTTCGCCATGATCGCCGCGCCGGAATCCTGCGCCACGACGGATTCGATCCCCGTGCCCACGTACGGCGCATCCGCCTGCAGAAGCGGCACTGCCTGACGTTGCATGTTCGACCCCATCAGCGCGCGGTTCGCGTCATCGTTCTCAAGGAACGGGATCAGCGAAGCCGCGACCGAAACGAGCTGCTTCGGAGACACGTCGATCAGGTCCACCACATCGGGCGGGTTCAGCATGAATTCGCCCGACTGCCGGGTCGACACGAGGTCGTTCTTGAACCGGCCGTTTTCGTCGAGCGATGCGTTCGCCTGAGCGACGGTGTGGCGCATCTCTTCGGTGGCGGACATGTACTGGACCTCGTCCGTCACCTGCCCTTCAACAACCTTGCGGTAAGGGGTTTCGATGAAGCCGTACTTGTTCACCCGCGCGAACGTCGCAAGCGAGTTGATCAGACCGATGTTCGGACCTTCCGGCGTCTCGATCGGGCACATACGACCATAGTGGGTCGGGTGCACGTCGCGAACCTCAAAGCCCGCGCGTTCGCGGGTCAGACCGCCCGGCCCGAGGGCGGAAAGACGACGCTTGTGCGTGACTTCCGACAGCGGGTTGGTCTGGTCCATGAACTGCGACAGCTGCGAGGAGCCGAAGAATTCACGCACAGCGGCGGCAGCCGGCTTCGCGTTGATCAGGTCCTGCGGCATCACCGTGTCGATCTCGACCGAGGACATACGCTCTTTGATCGCGCGTTCCATGCGGAGCAGGCCGACGCGGTACTGATTTTCCATCAGCTCGCCGACGGACCGGACGCGGCGGTTGCCGAGGTGGTCGATGTCGTCGATCTCGCCCTTGCCGTCACGGAGTTCCACCAGAGCCTTGATACAGGCGATGATGTCTTCCTTGCGAAGGGTCCGCATCGTGTCCGGCGCATCGAGGTCGAGGCGCATGTTCATCTTCACGCGGCCAACTGCGGACAGGTCGTAGCGCTCGCTGTCGAAGAACAGCGTGTCGAAAAGCGCAGATGCAGCTTCCACGGTGGGCGGCTCGCCCGGGCGCATGACCCGGTAGATGTCCATCAGAGCCGTGTCGCGGTTCCAATTCTTGTCCGCGGCCATGGTGTTGCGGATGTAGGGACCGACGTTGACGTTGTCGATGTCGAGAACCGGGATCTCGGTGATGCCGTTGTCCATGAGCACCTTCACGGTGCCACCGGTCAGTTCACCTTCCTTGTCGTATTCGAGCGTGAGTTCATCACCCGCCTCGACATAGATCGCGCCGGTCTCCTCGTTGATGATGTCCTTGGCGACGAAGCGGCCGACGATGTGCTCGAAGGGCACCAGAAGCTCGGTGATCTCGCCTTCGTCGAGCCACTTCTTGACCATGCGCGGCGTGACCTTGTCGCCCGCTTTGCAGATCACTTCGCCCGACTTGGCGTCGACGAGGTCGTTGACCGGCCGCGTACCGCGAACACGCTCGGGGAAGAACTTGGTCACCCAGCCCTTGTTCTTCTTCAGCTTGAAGTCGACCGTCTTGTAGTAGGCATCCATGATGCCTTCCTGGTTCAGGCCGAGCGCATAAAGAAGCGTCGTCACCGGCAGCTTCCGGCGACGGTCGATGCGCGAGAAGACGGTGTCCTTCGCGTCGAACTCGAAGTCGAGCCAGGATCCGCGATAAGGAATGATGCGGCAGGCAAACAGAAGCTTGCCCGAAGCATGCGTCTTGCCCTTGTCGTGGTCGAAGAACACGCCGGGCGAACGGTGCATCTGGGAAACGATGACCCGCTCGGTGCCGTTCACGATGAAGGTGCCGTTCGGCGTCATCAGGGGCATGTCGCCCATGTAGACGTCCTGCTCCTTGATGTCCTTGACGGACTTGGCGCCGGTGTCTTCATCGACATCGAACACGATCAGGCGCAGCGTCACCTTCAGCGGCGCGGCATAGGTCATGTCGCGGCTCTGGCATTCCTCGACATCGTATTTCGGCTTCTCGAGTTCGTATTTCACGAATTCGAGAATCGCGTTCTCATTGAAGTCCTTGATCGGAAAGACCGACTGGAACACGCCCTGGATGCCTTCGCCATCGGCGGGCTTCTCGTTGTCCCCGGACTTCAGGAACAGGTCATAGGAAGATTTCTGAACCTCGATGAGGTTCGGCATCTCGAGGACTTCACGGATTTTGCCGAAGTATCTGCGGATACGCTTCTGGCCAACGTACGTTTGCGCCATGCTCGTCGTCACCTTTCGTCTCTTCGCGGGGGCGTGCCGTCGGGGCCCGGCACGCGCCGCATGCGAATAAGGGGGTCGGTTCAATTCATGCCCCCCGTCCCACCGGAAGGCTCCCGAACCGTTAACCGCGCCTTGGAAGGGGCACCTTGGCCGCCCGGGGCCCGGATGCCCCTTCCAAGACAGGTTCGGCTGGACCCGGGATTGTCCCGGACCCAGCCTTGATCAGCGGTTGGAGTGCTTAGACACTCCGCCCAATTACTTGAGCTCGACCTTGGCGCCAGCCTCTTCGAGCTTCTTCTTGATCTCTTCGGCTTCGGCCTTAGCCGCGCCTTCTTTGACCTTGCCGCCGGCCTCAACGAGGTCCTTGGCTTCCTTCAGGCCGAGACCGGTGATCGCGCGAACTTCCTTGATCACGTTGATCTTCTGTGCGCCGGCGTCGGTCAGGACGACGTCGAACTCGGTCTTTTCTTCCGCAGCTTCAGCAGCGCCGCCAGCAGCGGGGCCAGCCATCATCACCGCGCCGCCAGCAGCGGGCTCGATGCCGTACTCGTCTTTCAGGATGGTTTTCAGTTCCTGGGCCTCGAGCAGCGTGAGGTTCACGATCTCTTCGGCAAGTTTCTTCAGATCAGCCATTTCTCTGTTCCGTTCCTAAGTATGTGTTCCAACGACGGGTTTCATCCCCACGAAGGTACGAAGTTGCTCACGCGGCTTCCCGCTCTTCCAAAGTGGAAAGGATGCCCGCGATGTTCGAAGCAGGTGCGCCAATGGCCCCAGCGATGCTCGAAGCAGGTGCGCCGATGCAGCCGACGATGGAAGCGATAAGCTCCTCGCGCGACGGCATCGAGGCAACGGCTTTGACACCGGCCGGATCCAGAACCGTCTCACCCATCGCACCACCAAGAACCACGAATCTCTCGTTGGCCTTGGCGTACTTATCCGCGACCTTGGCAGCTGCCACAGGATCCTCGGAATAGGCGAGAACGGTCATGCCCGTAAGAAGATTGCCGATGCTTGCGCAGGGCTTTCCCTCAAGGGCGATCTTGGCGAGCCTGTTCTTGGCGACGCGGACGGACCCGCCTGCAGTACGCATTTCCGCGCGCAGGTCCTGCATCTGAGCAACTGTCATGCCTTCGTAGTGGGCAACCACCACGACGCCAGAGCTTTCGAAGATCTGGCCGAGCTCGTCGACCACTTTCTCTTTCTGGGCTCTATCCACAGTTTCACTCCAAGTATGGGGGTTTCCCCCCGGCTCTCTTCTGCCCCCGATGGTCTGGGGGCGTTCGGGTCCGTGATGGTCCCGAGGCCAGGATCGCCCGGGGTCAGACCCCGAAAATTCCAGTCTCGTTTTCCATCTCAGGAAGGAATTACAGGGATTTCTCCCAACCCTCCGTCTCGGACAGGACGGGGCGCTATCAAGCCCCGCCATTCACCGGGCAAGGCCCGGCAAATTCTGTTTCGGCTAGGCGGGCTGTCACCCGCCAAGCCTTGTCATTAAGCGTTCGCCGACGTGATATCGACGCTGACGCCCGGGCCCATCGTCGACGAAAGCGACACCTTCTTCATGTAGGTGCCCTTCGCCCCCGTCGGCTTGGCCTTGGAAACGGCGTCGATGAAGGCGCGCACGTTTTCCGCAAGCTTCGCCTCATCGAACGATACCTTGCCGATACCGGCATGGATTACGCCGGCCTTCTCGGCCTTGAACTGGACCTCACCGCCCTTAGCGGCCTTCACGGCGGCCTCGACGTCCATCGTCACCGTACCGACCTTGGGGTTCGGCATCAGGTTGCGCGGACCGAGAACCTTACCAAGACGGCCGACAAGCGGCATCATGTCCGGCGTCGCGATGCAGCGATCGAACTCGATCTTGCCCGACTGGATCGTCTCCATCAGGTCTTCGGCCCCGACGATGTCGGCACCTGCTGCAGTCGCCTCGTCAGCCTTCGGACCGCGCGCGAAAACCGCGACGCGCACCGTCTTGCCGGTGCCGTTCGGCAGTGTCACGACGCCGCGGACCATCTGGTCGGCGTGGCGCGGGTCGACACCAAGGTTCATCGCGATTTCGACCGTCTCGTCGAACTTGGCCTTCGCAGTGCCCTTGATCAGCTTCACGGCATCTTCGACCGAAAGGTTCGACTTGCCTTCGAACGCGGCTTTGGCCGCGGTTGTGCGTTTACCGAGCTTTGCCATGACTTACCCTTTCACCTCGATGCCGATCGAACGGGCGGAGCCGAGGATGATCTGCATCGCGGCCTCAACGTCGTTCGCGGACAGGTCCGGCATCTTGGCTTCGGCGATCTGGCGCACCTGCGCCACGGTCACATAGCCAGCCGTCTCGCGGCCCGGTTTTTCCGACCCCTTCGGACGGCTGCGCTTGCCAACCGGCTTCAGGCCCGCGGCTTTCTTCAGGTAGAAGGATGCAGGCGGCGTCTTGGTCTCGAAGCTGAAGGACTTGTCCGCGTAGTAGGTGATGACGACGGGGATCGGTGCACCCTGCTCCATCTCCTGGGTCTTCGCGTTGAAGGCCTTGCAGAATTCCATGATGTTGATACCGCGCTGACCCAGCGCCGGACCAACGGGGGGCGAAGGATTGGCCTGCCCCGCCTTGATTTGCAGCTTGAGGCTGCCGACTACTTTCTTGGCCATTTGGCCTCTCCTCTTTCACTGTCACCCCGAAGGATGAAGTTTAGTGGTCCGGTCCGCGTGCCCATCCGGGTCCGCTCGCCTCCCACGGCTCACACGTCAGGCGACTTTTTGCACCTGAGTGAATTCCAGCTCGACCGGCGTCGGCCGGCCGAAGATCGATACCGTCACTTTCAGACGGCTGGAATCTTCGTCCACTTCCTCGACCATGCCCGAGAAACCGTCGAACGGTCCGTCGGTCACTTTCACCTGCTCGCCCACTTCGAAGCGGATCAGGTTGCGCGGAGCGGCTTCGCCTTCTTCGACGCGGTTGAGGATCTGGTTCACCTCATCGTCGCGCATCGGCATCGGCTTGCCCTGAGGGCCGAGAAATCCCGTTACCCGGTTGATCGAGGAAATCAGGTGATACCCCCGGTCGGTCATGTCCATGTGAACGAGAACATAGCCCGGCATGAAGCGGCGTTCAGACGTCACCTTCTTGCCACGGCGAATCTCCAGCACTTCCTCGGTCGGCACGAGAACCTCGTCGATCTCTTCCTCGAGGCCTTTTTCAGCAACGGAGTGCCTGATCTGCTCGGCGACTTTCTTCTCGAAATTCGAGAGTACGCTCACCGAATACCACCGCTTCGCCATCTACCTCAGACCCCGCTCGACCGACGGCGCTCCGCCGGATTATTCCGAATTTCTATTGGGTTACCCCACGCTCACCCGAACGAAAAACAGCGCGCATACCGAATCGTTGCGCGCCGGTGCCGGGAAAGTGGGCCTCAGTTACAAAGCTTTGACCTGAATTACAAGGCCGAATGACCGCACTTCGGGTGGCAGCTCATCCAGCTACGCCGATAATTGTCGTCAGCCCGAACCGGATGACCATATCGACGAGAAAAAAGAAAACCGAAGTCAACGCCGCCATGATGAAGACCATGATCGTCGTAGTGACCACTTCCTTCCGGTTCGGCCAGTGGACCTTAGCGGTTTCAGAACGGACCTGCTGGAGGAACTGCAGTGGATTGGTGGCCATCTAAGTCTCGCTTCGCCTCATGCTGCAACGCGTGGGACATACGCGCACCGGGTTCCGAATTCAAGCCCGCAAGGCGCGACCGGATGGTCCCCAAAAGCGCTAGGCAAGAACGCTACTGATCACGCCGGGCGGCTTTCGACTTCTTTATGGACTTGTGCAGTCGCCCGGTCGCCTTGGCGCGTCGACGCAGCTCTGCCTGCGAAGCTGTATGGTGCGCATCCTCGGCTTTCAGCTTGCGCCAGCGTTCAAGGCGTCCAACATCAATGCTCCCTGCAGCGATCGCGTCTTGCACGGCACAGCCAGGTTCCGGCCCATGGCTGCAATCGGCGAACCGGCAGCGATGCGACAACTCGGTGATTTCAGAGAAGGTCTCGTCAATCCCTTCGGCCATGTCGGTCAGCCGCAGTTCCCGCATGCCAGGCGTGTCAATCAGCCAACCGCCGCCGGGAATGGCGTGCATTTCGCGCGCGGTCGTGGTGTGGCGACCTTTCATGTCGTCCTCCCGCACCTCGCCGGTGTCGAGATCGATCCCCGTCAGCGATGACGCAAGCGTCGACTTGCCGACCCCCGACATGCCGAGGAACGCGACCGTCTGACCAGCCCCGCACCACGGCCGGAGCGCCTCCACCGCGCCGGGCGCCTTGGCATTCAGAGCGATTGCCGGGACCGAGGGCCCGATGGCACGCAAGCGATCGAGGTAGCTGTCCGGTTCATCCGCTCTGTCTATCTTCGTCAGGACGAAGACAGGCGGAATACCCCCGGAGTGAGCGAGCGCGAGGTAACGTTCAAGCCGCGCCTCGTTGAATTCTTCAGTACATGAGGTGGTTATGAAAACTGCGTCCACATTGGCCACGATGAGTTGTTCGCGCGAGGCGTCACCAGCGGCGCGGCGGAAGATGCGCGACTTACGGTCGAGAAGCCGCTCCAGCCGCTCGGTCTCGGGATCCATGAGAACCCAGTCGCCGACCGCGATATCGCCCGCCGACAAGTCACCGGGAAGCGCAAGTTGCGTGGCCCCCGCCTCGGCCAAGACGGAGACGCGATCACGGTGGACGCCGGTTACGCGCGCGGGCACGAAAGTGGTCAGTTCATCGCTGTCTAGCTGGCGCAGAAAGTCTGACGACCAGCCAAGTTCGGGTAACGTGAAGGAATTAGGGATCAAGTCTCTGCCCTCTTGATAGTCCGCAATCGTTGCCCGGCAAACATTGTCGCGGGCAGGTGATGACAGGACGGGCGGGACAGATCGAAAGTCTCAGACAGCCCCGGCCCGGAGGAAAACAAGTTCTGTCATGTCCTTCTCCTTCGCGGCTGAGGGTCGAGGTGAGAGGCTGGACAACGACCCAAGCGGGGCTCGTTACGGCTGCTTCCTTCCGGACCTGACCGGGTTGGCGAGGCGCTCGCCCGCGCCAACCTCTCAAAATCGGATATAAGCCTTGCTCCGCGGATTCGCAAGGCGGCCCAGCATCGACGGCGCTAAGGCTCTATTGTGCTCGCCGCACCATACACGGCAGACTGAACCGCACCCCTGAAAGGCCCTCGATCGGAGGTGCTTCATAAGGACACGAGATATCATGGCGGATTTTGCCATCGCGGGACTGGACGCCGGGGGCGGTCGGCTCGGCCTTTGCCCCATGCCAGGTAGAGAAGGGGATTACTCACGCGATCTTGCCGTCATTGCGGGATGGCGACCTGCGCTGGTTCTCACCATGGCGACCGGGCCTGAACTGGCTGCAATGGGGGCGCTTGGCTTGTCGGGCGATCTCGCGGCTCGGGGTATCAATTGGCGGCATCTGCCGGTCGCCGACTTCGGATCAGACAGCGCCTCGCTGCGCGAATCGTGGTCGGACGCGAGCCGTGAGGCACTCGGTCAACTTGCCGCCGGTCACGGAGTGCTTGCGCATTGCATGGGCGGTTGCGGACGGTCCGGCATGGCCGTCCTGCGACTGATGGTCGAGGCAGGGGAAGCGCCCGAGGCGGCGCTGTGTCGGCTGAGGGCCGTCCGACCCTGCGCAGTGGAAACCGAGGCACAGAGGATCTGGGCCTTCGGTGGTTCTCGCTAGGCGCTATTCATCGCCAAACCCGCCCGAGCAGATCAGCTTCGTATAGATGCCCGTGCAAGTCGCATCCCTTCCGAACCCGGTTACCGTGAAGCGAGTATAGAAGGTCCGATCCTCCATCCGAACCTCGATACTGTTTCGGATCAGATCGAAGCAATCCGAGGGGCGAAGTTTGCACCCGACGAGTGCGATGGTGGAGATAGCGTCACTCTCGGCGCCGATATCGGTCGTGGCGATGCGGTTTTCGATCGCGTTCTTCAGCAACGCATCGAACGCACCCATCTTCGGCCGCGTCAGCCATGCCGCAGCAGCGCCGATCCCGAGAAGAACAATACCCCAAAGAACGATACGCACGATGTTACCTCTTACTCGGCACCGGAACGGTTATGTCGCGACAGGGCGGGACCGTCGAGCCCCGCCCGTTCGGATCAAAGCGTGATCCGGAACCGCGCGAAGCCGTCTGGCCCTTCGCCCGCAGGCTCGATCGCCACGGCTTTTACGTCGTCCAGATGGTCCGCAGCCCTTGGCCCGGTATCGAACAAGACGCTCGTCCCCGGCAAAGACATGAAGCGCCAGTTGGCATCGGCGGTCGGATTGATCGTTCCCTGCTCGACGATGTAACGCACGATGATGTCGCGATTGGTGTCCGGCCCTTCGAAGATGATGGTATCGCCTTTCGCACCGGGGAAGTCTCCGCCACCCGAGGCACGGTAGTTATTCGTGGCAATGATGAACTCGGCAGCGGGATCGACGGGCTGGCCGTCATACATCAGGTTCACGATGCGGTTGGCATCTGGGTTCAGATCTTCGCCCTTCGGCCCGTATTTCGAAGGCTGTGAGAGGTCGATCTCGTAGCTCACTCCGTCGATCACATCGAAGTTGTAGGACGGGAAATCGGGGTTCAGTAGAACCTGATCGGCCTTGCCCGGCTCAACCTGGTTGAACATGCCGGCTGAGCGCTCCAACCAGTCCTTGACCTGCTGGCCCGTCACCCTCACCGCGCGGATCGTGTTGGGGTAGAGGTAGAGATCGGCCACGTTCTTGATCGCGACATCGCCCGCAGGCACGTCGGTGTAGTATTCCGGCCCGCCACGGCCGCCCGCCTTGAAGGGTGCCGCGGCGGAAAGGAGCGGCAGCGCCTCGTGCTCCGTGCCTTTGAGCATCTCGGCGATGTACCATTTCTGGGCTATCGAGACGATCTGGACCGAAGGGTCATCGGCCACGAGCGCGAAGTAGCTGTGCAACGGTGCCGAGGTCTTTCCGACCGCGCGGCGAATGTAATCGAGCGTTTCGTCATGTTCCTTGCGCACAGATGCGAGAACCGACGGCAGGCTTTCCACGAGCGGTGTGACCGTCCGGTCTTCGTTTCGCTGCGAGATCGGGCGCGCTTCTGTCGTGAAGCTCACGACCTTCCATTCGTTGCCGTCGCGTTCGAGCAGAAGATCCACCAGTCCCATGTGAGAGCCCCAGAACCCGGCCATCACGGCGGGTTTCCCAGAAATCGTGCCCGTCGCTGCGTCGACCTCGGCAAAACCTTCGTAGGTCGCCGACGGGAAGACGAGGTGGCTATGACCGGTCATCAGCGCGTCGATTCCCTCAACGCGGGCCAGCGGCACCGAGGCGTTCTCCATTCCGTCCGTATGTTCGGCCGAGCCGATGCCGGAGTGGCTGAGCGCTATGATGATGTCCGCGCCCTCCTCGCGCATCTGCGGCACCCACGCCTCAGCGGTGGCGACGATGTCGCGCGTGTTGACGTTGCCCTCCAGATGCCGCCGGTCCCAGTTCATGATCTGCGGCGGCACGAAGCCGATGAGGCCTACGCGGATCGGGTGTGTATTGCCCGCGCCGTCCGTCACCTCGCGGTCGAGAATCACGTACGGTTTAACAAGCGTTTCGTCTTCGCGCGGGGTAGCGCCCATCTTCTTGACCACGTTGGCCGAAACGATCGGGAAATCCGCGCCCGCGACCGACTTCATGAGGAAATCGAGGCCGTAGTTGAATTCGTGGTTTCCGAGTGTGGACGCGTCGAAATTCAGCGTGTTCATCGCCTGAATGATCGGGTGCATATCGCCTTCCTTCATGCCCCGTTCATAAGCGATGTAGTCGCCCATCGGATTGCCCTGAAGGAAGTCGCCGTTATCGACGAGCATGGCGTTCGTCGCTTCTGACCTGATCGACTCGATGATCGCCGCAGTGCGGGCGAGGCCCACGGTGTCGATTTCTTTGTCCGAGTAATAGTCGTACGGATAAACGTGCACATGCACGTCCGTCGTTTCCATGATCCTCAGATGAGCCTGGTTCACGGCGGCAAACGCCGAATAAGGATGTAGCGCGATCAAGGAAACTCCGGCAGTGCTGCCCGCCAGAAATGACCGGCGGTTAAATGTGTTGCTCACAGATCGTGTCATGGAATTCTCCCTTCAGGCCATTTGAGGCTCTTTGAGCAGCCTAGCACGACACCAGCGTGAACCTACCTGTTGATCTCGAGGGCTGCTATACCTCCGACTATCACATACTGAATTAAATCTACCCTCGGTTGATCAATAGGCCTCAGTCGCTGCTCGCTGTTGCCGGAATTGCAACGCGCAGGCGTCCATGCGACATGTCCCCGAAAGGGAGGGATCGCATGCGGCATGCTGAAACGGTGACTTTCGGCGGATCGGGACTCGACCGCGCCGCAGAGTTGCGGGGCCGGCCGGATGAATTGAAGGCTCTCCTCGAATCACCCGCAGCACGCATCCTGCCGATCTGGCGCGGCAAGCCGCTGTTCGCGGGAACAGACGCCGGTTGGCTCAAGTCAAAGCATCCTGTCCTTTCGACCGCCGAGGAATCCCCGGTTTTCCTTGGCCTCGACAATGGTGCGGCGCGTTTCGCCGCAGACATTTCCGGCTGGGAGCCAGAGTCCGGCGAGTCGGTGCCACAAGGCGCATTCTTCGATCCGACCGAACAGCGCCATCCGGACCTGACCAATGACCATCGATTCGCCGAGTTGCGCGGCGTTATGTCGACACTCGGGGCCCGCGACGCAGAATTGGTCGCTACGGCGAAAGCTCTGCTCAGCTGGCATCACAACCACCGGTTTTGCTCTCGCTGCGGCGCACCGAGCGAGGTGGCCGAAGGCGGCTGGCAGCGCCGATGCCCGTCGTGCGCGGCGCCACACTTCCCGCGCACCGACCCGGTCGTGATCAGGCTCGTCACGAAGGGGAATCGTACGCTCGTCGGTCGGTCCCCGGGCTGGCCCGATGGCATGTATTCGTGTCTTGCTGGGTTCATGGAACCCGGCGAAACGATGGAGGCAGCGGTGCGCCGCGAAGTGGCCGAGGAAACCGGCGTCCGCGTCGGAGCGGTTCGCTACCTGGCCAGCCAGCCTTGGCCCTATCCGTCATCCCTCATGATCGGCTGCGAAGGCGTCGCCGAGAGTGAAGAGATCACGCTCGATCCGGCGGAACTCGAAGATGCGCTTTGGCTGACCCGCGAAGAGGTGGCGCGCGCACTCGCAGGGGACCACCCTACCATTCGTCGGCCGCGCGCAGGTGCTATCGCGGGTTTTCTGTTGGCCAACTGGGTTGCGGACAGGCTCGACTGACGCCAATAGTCAGGTCGTGCCAAAAAAGGTGGATGCGTGAAGTTCTCGACAAGAGAAGATGTCGAAGCCCCCGTCGACTCGGTTTTCGAAGCGCTTTCGGATTTCGAGGCATTCGAGCGCACGGCCGTCAAGCGGGGCGCCGACGTGGCGCGCACGGACCGGCTGGCGGATATTGGGCCCGGGCTGGGCTGGACCGTCCGCTTCCCCATACGCGGAAAAATGCGCCGGGTGATGTGCGAGATGACGGAATTCGACCGCCCGAGCGGTATGGTCTTCAACGGCGAAAGCAAAGGCTTCGTGATGGAACTGAAAGTGCGGCTTGTCGCGCTTTCAGTGGCGCGAACGCGGCTCGGCGTGGAGTTCGAGATCAGGCCGCGCGGCCTGACGTCGCGTCTCCTGCTCCAGTCCGCGCGCCTGAACAAGGCAAGCCACGACCGCCGGTTCGAGGCTCGCATCCAAAAATTTGCCGCCGACATCGAGTTGCGGCAGTTGCGGCCCAAGTCGTAAGCCGCCCTCAGTGGCGGCTTGGGTCGGCCGGGTAGACGCCCAGCAAGGTCATCGTCGAGGTGAAATAGTCCAGTTCCTCGAGCGCGCGGCGGACATTGGCGTCGTCGGGATGGCCTTCGATATCGGCGTAAAACTGCGTGGCCGAAAACGAACCATCGACCATGTAGCTTTCAAGCTTGGTCATGTTGACGCCATTCGTCGCGAATCCCCCCATCGCCTTGTAGAGCGCGGCCGGGATGTTGCGAACGCGGAAGACAAATGTCGTCATCATTCCCGCCTCGCCGCGCCGTTTGAGGTCCGGCTGACGGGCCATCACGAGAAACCGCGTCGTGTTGTGGTCCGCATCTTCGATATGACGCGCCAACACGTTCAAGCCGTAGATGTCGCCTGCGAGTTCCGACGCAAGTGCCGCGACGCTCTTGTCGTTCCGCTCGGCGACATCGCGTGCCGCGCGCGCATTGTCTGAACTCACGCGCCCTTCGATGCCATGCTCGCGCAGGAAGGCCGCGCATTGCGGCAACAGGACAAGGTGGCTGTAAGCTTCCTTTACATCCGCAAGCCTTGCGCCGGGTACGCCAAGAAGATTGATGTGAACCCGGACGAAAGCTTCATTCACGATGTGAAGCCCGCTCTCCGGCAGCAGCCGGTGAATGTCCGCCACGCGGCCATAGCTCGAATTTTCGACCGGCAGCATCGCGAGATCGGCATCCGCCTTGCGCACGGCTTCTATGGCGTCCTCGAAGGTTCGGCAGGGCACCGCCTCCATCTTCGGATAGGCCTCTCTGCAGGCCTGATGAGAATAGGCTCCTGGCTCTCCCTGGAAAGCGATCCGACCGGTCATTCGGGTGGCTCCTCGGCGACGGCCCGTGACCCGGGCGTTTCGTCGCGCTAACTATACCTTGAAACTGGTCAGGGGAAGCGGGTAGATACGCCGCGAAGAATTGCCAGCGTAGGGGCGCGACATGTTCGACACGATGACTGTAACGAAGGCTGGCGGCGCGCTCTGCGGCGCGTTCCTGATCTTCCTACTGGGCAAGTGGGCAGCCGAGACCCTTTATCACACCGGCCCTGTTGCCCACGGGGACGAAGAAATCGCACAGGCCTATGTCATCGACACCGGCGAAGCGGAAGGCGGTGAAGAGACGGCCGAAGAGGGTCCCGATTTCGCGACTGTCCTTGCCTCGGCTGATGCTGGCGCGGGTGAAAAGGTCTTCTCCAAGTGCAAAGCCTGCCACAAGCTCGACGGCACCAACGGCACCGGCCCGCATCTTGACGGCGTCGTGAATCGGGCCGTCGGCGGTGTCGCGGGATTCGGTTATTCCGACGGCATGGCTGGCCACGGGGGCAACTGGGATCCCGAAACTCTGAGCGCTTTCCTCGAAAATCCCAAGGGCGAGGTGCCGGGCACCAAGATGTCCTTCGCGGGCCTCAAGAAGGTCGAGGACCGCGCCAACCTGATCGCCTATCTGCAATCGCTCGGCGGCTGAGGCCGCACGATACAGTTGCCGATTCTCCGAAAGGCCGCCGAAAGGCGGCCTTTCGCCGTTCTCAAGGACGCCTTCACGCATTCGCAACTTGAAGCCCTGCCCCGCGCCGTTCTAGGTTCCGTAAACGGAAAAAAGGGCGTCGTAGAAGGCGCACGAAGGAGGTGTCGATGAAACAGCAGGGACCCAACCGGCCGGCCGGCACCTTTGAGGGAGCGCACCGGAGGGTTCGAACCGCCATCTTCGCTGGCCTCACCGCTGTTTTTTGCCTCCCGCTGCCGCAAGCCACATACGCGCAGGACGACCTCACCATATCGTATGGTTTCTCCAATTTCGGAGAACTGAAGTACCCGGCAGACTTCGCGCATCTCGACTACGTGAATCCCGAAGCGCCGAAAGGTGGGGAAATCTCGATCTGGTCGCAGGGCAGCTTCGACAGCTTCAATCAATATGCTCGCGACGGCGTTCCGGCTGCGCTGAACACGATCGGCAGCGAGGCCATCCTGACCACCACCGCAGACGACCCGTACGGCGCCTACTGCTTCCTGTGCACGACGCTCGAATACCCCGAAGACCTGTCGTTCGTGACGTTCAACCTGCGCGATGACGTCTTTTTCTCTGACGGCACGCCGATGACGTCCGAGGATGTGGAGTTCAGCTTCAATCTGTTTCTCGAGCAGGGAATCACCGAATACCGCAGGATTGTCGAAGGCTTCATCGACCGGGTCGAGGTCGAAGGACCCTACCGCATCACCTTCTATTTCAACGATACGGCATCCCTACGGGATCGCGTGACCTTCGCCGGCGGAACTCCGGTCTTCTCGAAGAAGTGGTTCGAGGAAACCGGGGCGCGGCTCGACGAGAGCACGCAAGTCCCGTTCATGTCGACCGGAGCCTATGTGCTCGACAGCTTCAAGTTCAACAGCCGCGTCGTCTACAAGCGCAACCCCGACTACTGGGGCAACGACATCGCGTTCAACAAGGGCCGCAACAACTTCGACCGCATCCGGGTCGAGTATTTCGCCGATAGCGACGCTGCTTTTGAAGGCTTCAAGGCGGGCGACTACACGTTCCGGACCGAAAACTCCTCTCAGGACTGGGCCTCGGGATACGATTTCCAGGCAGTCAACAACGGCTGGGTCAAGCGAGAAGAGATTCCCGACGGCAACGTTGGCACCCGCCTGTCCTGGGTCTTCAACCTCGACCGGACGAGGTGGCAGGACATCCGCACCCGCGAAGCGATCGGGATGATGTTCAACTCTGCCTGGTCGAAACAGACACTTCAGTACGGCCTTTACGACCGCCCGATCTCGTTCTGGTCGAACACAGAACTCGCCGCATCCGGCACCCCGAGCGAGGACGAGCTGGCACTGTTGAAGCCCCTTGTCGATGAGGGCCTTCTGGACCCGTCGATCCTGACCGACGAGGCGAAGGTTCCCGTTGACCATGACGCCGCGACGAACCGCCCGTCGCGTCGGATCATCCGACAGGCCAGCGCGCTGCTGGAGGATGCGGGGTGGACCATCGGTGACGACGGCCTGCGCCGGAACTCCAATGGAGAAGTGCTAAGCCTGACCATCATCCAGTTCAGCCCGATCTACGACCGGTTCATCAATCCTTTCATCGAGAACCTGCGCCTGATCGGCGTGCAGGGTACGTTGGAGCGCGTCGATACCTCGCAATATGTCGAACGACGCCGCAAGGGCGACTTCGACCTTGCCAACCAGGGTTTCGACATGGGCTTCGAACCCTCGATCGGGCTTGAGCAGTGGTTCGCCTCGAAGACAGCGGATGACAGTTCCCGCAATCTCATGCGGCTCAGGAACCCGGGCATCGACCGGCTTATCGGCCACGCGATCGCGGCCAGCACTCTGGACGAACTGAAGACGGCGGTTCATGCGCTCGACCGCGCGCTTCGGGCCGAGGTCTTCGACATTCCGCTCTGGTACAACCCGAAGACTTGGGTGGCCTATTACGACTTTTACCGGCATCCCGAGAATCTGCCGCCGCTTCAGGTTGGCGAACTCGACTTCTGGTGGTACGACGCCGAGGCCGCCGAGCGGCTGAAGGCGCAAGGCGCCTACTGAAGACCGGGAATTCAGGGATTTGAGCGCCTATATCCTTAGAAGACTTCTGCTGATGATCCCGACACTGCTCGGGATCATGCTGATTAATTTCACCCTGACGCAATTCGTGCCCGGCGGCCCTGTCGAACAGATCATCGCCCGCCTCGAAGGTCAGGGCGACGTGTTCCAGAACATCGCGGGTGGCGGCGATTTGGGCATGCAGGACCAAAGCGGCGGCGGCGACGAACGCTATCTGGGCGCGCGCGGCCTCCCACCCGACTTCATCAAAGAGCTGGAAGAACAGTTCGGCCTCGACCGGCCGGCGCATGAGCGGTTCTTCAAGATGATGGGCGACTATCTGCGCTTTGACTTCGGGGAAAGCTACTTCCGCAAAATCTCGGTCATTGACCTCGTGATCGAGAAGATGCCGGTGTCGATCACGCTGGGTCTGTGGTCGACGCTGCTGGCCTACCTGATCTCGATACCCCTTGGCATTCGCAAGGCCGTCAAGGACGGGTCAAAGTTCGATACATGGACCTCGGGGGCGATCATCGTCGCCTACGCGATTCCGGGTTTCCTGTTCGCGGTCCTCCTGATCGTTCTTTTCGCGGGCGGCAGTTACTGGCGCATATTCCCCTTGCGCGGCCTTACCTCGGACGATTGGGAAAGCCTGAGCCTGTTTGGCAAGATTGCCGACTATCTTTGGCACATCACGCTACCTGTCGTCGCTTCCACGATTTCGAGCTTCGCGACACTGACGCTTCTGACGAAGAACAGCTTCCTCGATGAGATCAACAAGCAATACGTGCTGACCGCCAAGGCAAAGGGCCTGAGCGAGGGCCGCGTGCTCTACGGCCACGTCTTCCGCAACGCGATGCTGATCGTGATCGCGGGCTTTCCCGGCCTCTTCCTGGCGGTTCTCTTCGGTGGCGGCCTGCTGATCGAGACGATCTTCTCACTCGATGGCTTGGGGCGTCTCGGCTACGAGGCGGCGGTGGCGCGCGACTATCCAGTCGTGTTCGCCACACTTTATGTCTTCGGCCTTCTGGGCCTTCTGATCGGACTTTTGTCGGATCTGATGTACGTGTTTGTCGATCCCCGGATCGACTTCGAGAAGCGGGCCGGCTGATGCGCCTATCGCCCCTCAATCAGCGCCGCTGGCGCAATTTCAAGGCCAACCGTCGCGCCTTCTGGTCCCTTTGGATCTTCCTCGCCCTCTTCCTCCTCTCGCTTTGTGCAGAGGTCATCGCGAACGACAAGCCGGTCCTGGTAAGCTACCGAGGTCAGTTGCACTTCCCGATCTACAAGTTCTATCCAGAGACCGCGTTCGGAGGCGATTTCCGGACAGAGGCCGTCTACCGAGAACCCGAAGTGCAGTGCCTGATCGTCAGCGGCGGTTTGGAAGAGTGTTTCGACGATCCCGAAGGTGTCATCGCAGACGCTGCCGACGGGACCGTGGCGGGGGAGCCGATCGAGAAGGGATGGATGCTCTGGCCGCCCATCCCCTACAGTTACAACACGATCAACAACGTCGGCACAGCGCCCTCGGCGCCTGACAGGGATCACTGGCTCGGCACCGATGACACGTCACGCGACGTTCTGGCGCGGATCATCTACGGTTTCCGACTTTCGATCCTGTTCACCCTCATCGTGACCACGATTTCCAGCCTCATCGGCATCTCGGCGGGTGCGGTGCAGGGGTATTTCGGCGGCTGGGTGGACCTGACCTTCCAACGCCTGCTGGAGATCTGGGGGTCCACGCCGGGGCTTTACGTCATCATTATCCTGTTCGCGATCCTCGGGCGAAGTTTCGGCCTTCTGGTCTTCGTGACGATCCTCTTCGGCTGGCCCGCGCTTGTGGGCGTTGTCCGGGCGGAGTTCCTGCGGGCACGCAATTTCGAGTACGTGCGGGCGGCCCGCGCCCTTGGCGTCAGCGACCGGGTGATCATGTTCCGCCACATCCTGCCGAACGCGATGGTGGCCACGCTGACCTTCCTGCCCTTCATCGTGACGGGCGCGATCGGCGGCCTCGCCGCACTGGACTATCTCGGCTACGGGCTGCCGGCGAACCTGCCCTCGCTTGGCGAACTGGCGCTTCAGGGCAAGTCGAACCTTCAGGCGACTTGGCTGGGCTTTTCCGCCTTCTTCACCTTCGCGATCATGCTTTCGCTCCTCGTCTTCATTTTCGAAGGTGTCCGCGACGCATTCGATCCTCGGAAGACGTTCAAATGAAAACCGTCCTCGACATACGCGACCTGAAAGTCAGGTTCCGACAGGACGGGCGTCTGATCGAAGCGGTTAAGGGCGTGAGCTTTTCCGTTGCCAAAGGCGAGACCGTCGCCCTCGTGGGCGAAAGCGGATCAGGCAAATCCGTCACCGCCCTTTCGAGCGTATCCCTTCTGGGCGACAACGCCGAGATCGAAGGCTCGGTCAAGTATCTCGGCCGCGAAATGATCGGCGCATCCGAAGCGACCTTGCGCGAGGTGCGCGGCAACGACATCAGCTTCATCTTCCAAGAGCCGATGACCTCCCTCAACCCGCTCCACACCCTAGAAAAGCAGATCGCCGAAAGTCTTGCGCTTCATCAGGGGCTTTCGGGAGAGGCCGCCCGAAAGCGCATCATCGAGCTTCTGGACGAGGTCGGCATCCGCGACCCCGAGAGGCGGCTCGCCGACTATCCGCACCAGCTGTCAGGCGGCCAGCGCCAACGTGTGATGATCGCCATGGCGCTTGCCAACGGTCCGGAGCTTCTGGTCGCGGACGAGCCGACGACGGCGCTGGACGTGACGATTCAGGCGCAGATTCTCGACCTGCTTGCGGAACTCAAGCAACGTGAAAGCCTGAGCCTTCTCTTCATTTCGCATGACCTCGGGATCGTGCGACGCATCGCAGATCGCGTCTGCGTGATGCAGGGCGGCGAGATCGTCGAACAGGGGCCGGTGGAGGATATCTTTGCCAACCCCCAACACCCTTACACACAGAAGCTTCTCGCCGCCGAGCCTCAGGGCCGGCCCGACCCGGTGCCCGCGGACGCTGAAGAGATCGTGCGGACCGAAAATCTGCGCGTCTGGTTCCCGATTCAGCGCGGGCTTCTGCGGCGGACCGTCGGCCATGTGAAGGCGGTGAACGATGCAAGCATTTCCGTCCGCGCAGGTGAAACGCTCGGTATCGTTGGCGAAAGCGGATCGGGAAAGACGACACTCGCACTCGGGATCATGCGACTGATCGAAAGCAACGGGCCGATCGTCTATCTGGGGCAGGATATCTCATCATGGCGTCCGCGAGAGCTGCGCAAGCTGCGGCGCGACATGCAGATCGTCTTCCAGGACCCATACGGCAGCCTGTCCCCTCGCATGACGGCCGAGCAGATCATCGCTGAGGGCCTTTCCGTCCACGGCGTCGAAAAAGGCCGTGACCGGCGCGAGATGGTTCACGAGATCATGACCGAGGTCGGGCTCGACCCCACGACGATGGAACGGTATCCGCACGAGTTTTCCGGCGGGCAGCGCCAGCGGATCGCCATTGCGCGCGCCATGATCCTGCGCCCTAAGATCGTCGTTCTGGACGAGCCGACCTCCGCCCTCGACATGACCGTGCAGGTCCAGATCGTGGAGCTTCTGAGAGGGTTGCAGCGGCGCTACGGACTTGCCTACCTGTTCATCAGCCACGACCTTCGTGTGGTCCGTGCACTGGCTCACAAAGTGATCGTGATGCGTCAGGGTGACGTCGTGGAAGCGGGTGAAGGCAGTGCGATCTTCGAAGCACCACAGACGGAATACACACGCGACTTGATGGCGGCCGCCTTCGGTCACGCGATCAAGAGCGCATGAAGATCCTCTTCGTTCACCAGAACTTTCCCGGCCAGTTTCTTCACCTTGCGCCGGCGCTTGCGGCGCGCGGGCATACCGTCCTCGGGTTGACGGACGAGGGAAACAAGCGTCCCTCGCCGGTGCCTGTCCTGCGCTACCGCACACCTGCGAAGCCGGGCGTCGAAGGCATAGCAAAATCCTACGCAGACGCATCTGAACGGGGCTTGGCGGTCGCGCGGGCGGCAGCGCAGCTTCGCCGCGAAAAGAATTTCGTGCCAGACGTCGTCTTCGGCCATGGCGGCTGGGGAGAAACGCTGTTCCTGCGCGAGGTCTGGCCAGAGGCGCGTCACTTGACCTATGCGGAGTTCTACTATCACGCACGCGGCCTCGATGCCGATTTTGACCCCGAGTTTCAGGGCGAGGACTTTGGCCGGCGCTTGCGCACCACGGCGCGCAAGACGCACCTGATGATGGCACTGGCCGAGGCCGACGTCGCCCTGTCGCCGACGCGCTGGCAGGCCTCGACTTTCCCGGAAGTCTACCGCGACCGGATCACTGTCATCCATGACGGGATCGACACGAACCGGGTCCGCCCCAACCCGGAGGCCAGCCTGACGCTGCCGGATGGAAAGGTTCTGAAAGCGGGGGACGAGGTTGTCAGCTTCGTCAACCGCAACCTCGAACCCTATCGCGGATACCATACCTTCATGCGCGCCTTGCCCGATGTTTTGAAGGCACGGCCCGAAGCGCAGATCGTGATCGTCGGTTCCGATGGCCAAAGCTACGGGCCGCGACCGGCGGAAAGCACCTGGAAAGAGATTTTTCTGAACGAGGTGCGCGACCGTATCGACCTGTCGCGCGTTCATTTCGTGGGGCAGCTACCCTATGCGCAATTCATCGCGCTCATGCAGGTCACGCGGGTGCACGCCTATCTCACCTATCCCTTCGTTCTGTCCTGGTCGATGCTGGAAGCGATGAGCGCGGGGGCGCTCGTCGTCGGTTCACGCACCGCTCCGGTTGAAGAGGTGATCCGCGACGGCCTCAACGGCCGGCTGGTCGACTTCTTCGACGTCGCCGGCTGGTCCAACGCGCTGACCGAGGCACTCGCCCTACCCGAACGCGACGACGCCTTGCGCACCGCCGCGCGCGCCACGATCGTCGAAGGCTATGATCTGAAAAAACACTGCCTACCGGCACTCGTCGACTTCGTAGAAGGTCAATCGGCGCGCTAGTTGTCTTCGAGCCTAAACGGCCGAGCTGTGCCCGGCCTTCGACAGCTCATAGGCGTCGAAAGTCCGCGCGATCATGCGCGTCAATGGCCGCCCGCGTTCCGGAATGACGAGGTTCGGGCCGTCACGCTCCACCATGTCGCCGAAGGCGGCCGCCGCTCCGGCGTAAAGCTCTTCGAGCCTCTCCTGAGAGACCGCGAAATCGCGCTTCAGTTCGGACGCATCAATGCGGAAATCGCACATCAGCGCCTCGATCATGCGCGCTCTCAGGCGATCCTCGTCCGTGAAAGCGTGACCGCGCGAGGTCGAAAAGTGACCCTCTCGCACCTTCTTGACATGCGCCGAGGTCGCAGGGGCGTTCTGCGCATAGCCTTGCGGAAAGCGCGAGATCGAAGATGCGCCCAGGCCGACCAGCACCGGTGCCAAGTCATCGGTATAGCCTTGGAAATTACGCCGCAGACGGTGTTCACGCGCGGCACGGGCGAGACCGTCATCAGGCAGGGCGAAATGGTCGATGCCGATGCTCTGATAGCCGTCCGCTTCGAACAGTACCCGGGCAACCTCGAACAGCGCGAGCCTTTCCTGAGGACTCGGAAGTGCTGCGGAGGGGATCATCACCTGCCGACGCGCCATCCACGGAACATGCGCATAGCCGTAAAGCGCCACCCGATCCGGGCCCAGCGACAGAAGTTTCTGGACCGATGCGGAAATCCTCTCTCGCGTTTGGTGCGGCAGGCCGAAAAGGATATCGGCATTGAGCGATGAAATGCCGCGCGCGCGAAGACCATCTACCGCCGCCTTCGTCACTTCGAAGCTCTGGTCGCGTCCGATGGTCTCTTGAATCGCGGGATCGAAATCCTGAACACCGATCGAGGCGCGGTTCATCCCCGCGGCAGCGAGGGCATCGAGTCGCGCATCGTCGATCTCGTTCGGATCGATCTCGACCGAGAACTCGCCATCGGATGCCAGCGGCGCGACATCGAACGCCGCGGCAGCCAGTTCCTGCATGAGCGAAGGCGCCAGAAGCGTCGGCGTGCCCCCGCCCCAGTGCATTCTCGACAGGCTGATTCCTGCTGGCAGCGCTTCGGCCAGAAGCCGAAGCTCTGCCTTCAGTGTTTCGACATAGGCACGAACAGGCTCGTCCGATGACGTCCCCTGCGTGCGACATGCACAGAACCAGCACAGCCTGCGGCAGAAGGGAACATGCAGATAAAGCGAAATCTGCGAACCTTCGGGTATCGCGCCAATCCACCGCCGAAATTGGCCCTCGCCGATCTCGGTATTGAATTGTGGGGCGGTTGGGTAGCTAGTATAGCGCGGCACGCGCGCGTCAAATAGCCCGAGCCGCGCGAGTTGCGATTCAGTCGTCATGCAACTAGCGTGCTATCAACTTGGGCAACGCTGCCTTGACCCAGATCAAAGAGTGCACATGACCGCTTTAGATGTCCTGCCATCGGCGCCCAGTTGCGGGGATTGCCCGATCCGTCACAAAGCCGTCTGCGCGCGATGTGAGACCGAAGAACTCACCAAACTGGAATCGATGAAGTTCTATCGCAGCTTCGAAGCCGGTCAGACCTTGATCTGGTCGGGCGATCGCATGGACTTCGTGGCCTCGGTCGTCAGCGGTGTCGCGACGCTTTCGCAAGTGATGGAGGATGGGCGGACGCAGACCGTGGGGCTTCTCTTCCCGTCGGACTTTGTCGGTCGGCCTGGGCGTGACACGGCGCCCTACAACGTGATCGCCACGACGGATCTTCTGATGTGCTGCTTCCGCAAGAAGCCGTTCGAGGAACTGATGGTCAGCACGCCACATGTCGGTCAGCGTCTGCTCGAGATGACGCTCGACGAACTCGACGCGGCGCGTGAATGGATGCTGCTTCTCGGCCGCAAGACCGCACGGGAAAAGATCGCGAGCCTTCTCGTGATCGTGGCCAGACGGGACGCCTCTCTGCACCTGCGTGCGCCTCAGGGACGGATGGTCTTCGACCTACCGCTTACACGCGAGGCGATGGCGGATTATCTGGGCCTTACGCT
Source organism: uncultured Rhodobacterales bacterium (assembly GCA_965368915.1). Lineage (GTDB taxonomy): Bacteria > Pseudomonadota > Alphaproteobacteria > Rhodobacterales > Rhodobacteraceae > Albidovulum. The sequence goes on from CBDUOT010000046.1 coordinate 22,806, forward strand.
TGAGACAGTCAGCCGTCAGATGTCTGCCCTGAAACGCGACGGGATAATCGAGCTTGAGGGCAAGCGTCACATCACTGTCCCGGTTTTCGACCGGCTCCTGGAAGAGGCCGCGGATGACTCCGACGGCGGCTTCGTCGGCTGACGACAGAGCCGCCGTTCGACCGGAAACATGTGATGATGTCGGCTCTGGCAGGGGCAGGGGGACTCGAACCCACGACCCTCGGTTTTGGAGACCGATGCTCTACCAACTGAGCTATACCCCTAGAGCCGTGCGGGTTCTTACGCGGGTGCCCGTCGCTTTGCAAGATTGAAAACGCCCGGAGCTGCCCTGATGGGTGCGTGGCAACTTGATCTGCCAAGACAATAAAGGCCGCCCCCGATGGGACGGCCTTTCACCAGTGCGATGCTGGAGAGTTGCGCACCAATGTAGGTGATGCCTCAGTTCAGGATGGCACGAATTTCTGCGCCCTTCTCTCCGTGCGATCCGGAACTGTGAAGCGCGGCGGCCAAGGCACCGGCTACCGCGACGGTCAGGTTGTCGAGATCGGCGGACGGCATGATCCTGCGGATCTCGGCCTTGTCGACCTCAGACAGCGTTTGAGACGAAGACATCGCGAAGGCGGCAGGCGCGAGGGTGACGATCGCAGCAGTGGTCAGGATGAGTTTTTTCATAATGGTCCCTTTCAGTTCGCGTTTGATTGCTTGGTGGAGCCACATCGGCTCCGAATGCCGACAAGATGAGCGTTGCCTCGGCGAAAGGAAAATCACGGCTTGATCGCGGCGGATCGCGAGAATTTGCTCGCAAACTTAGGCGTCGTGAATTCGACCCGATGTTGCGGCGCAAATGCCTGAAAATCCGGGTTTCGCCTTTCACGCACAGGCGATCGGGCGCGATTGCCGGGCATGTCCGAGGGCGATGCACGACAATTGTGCAGTGACGCAGACTTGCGTCACGCGCTGGAGGTACTAGCAGCCCGGTGAAATCCTCGAATGAACCGAGTATCGCGTGTCTGTCCGAGTTTTCCGCTTCCGACAACGGCTTTCATCGTCTCAGCCTTCGACAGAAGAAGTCATGCCGTGATGCGATCGTGAAACAAGCCGATCAATCGAACCTCCCGAAGCGTTCAGTCCAATCACGTTCACCCGCATCCATTGACCAGCGTGCTCCGAAGGCGCGACTGAGCAGTATCGGCGATTTCGCCCTACTCCTCCTGAAGCGTCGCGATGTATTCGACGAGCGCAAGGATCCTTCCGCGAACGAAGACCTCAGCATCGCCGGGGCTATATTCCCAGCCAAGCGCGCGGGGGGCCTTGGCGCTGTAACGCTGACCCCAGGAAGGCATTTCGGTCGATCCGTGTGCGCCAGCGGCCTGGCTGCCATCGATGATCGCGTAGACGCTCGAGACTGGGAATACGCCTCCGTTCGACTTCTGCAGCATCGTGAGGTCCGGTGCCTGCGTCGTGAGGAACCCGGCGATCACACCGTCCCCTTTCCCGGCCGGCCCATGGCACTGTGCGCAGCTGTTCATGTATTCAGCTTCGCCGATCGAGACATCCTGAGCCGCAGCGAAAAGCGGCAGTGCGGTCAATGCCGCCGTAAGCGGCGCAACTAGCAATGCTTTCATGACTCTCCTCCTCTTTCCGGCGGGTCGTTCGCACGACCCCGTGGAGCCAGCATGAAGGCTTGAGGCGGGAGGGTCTTGATCGCGGTCAACGGCACTTGCCCTGCTTTTAAGCAGAAGGCGAAAAAAAACGCGGGCGCCGAGGCGCCCGCGCATGTCATTCCAATGGATCGGAAAACTTACTTGATGATTTTGGAGACGACGCCTGCGCCGACGGTGCGGCCGCCTTCACGGATGGCGAAGCGGAGCTTCTCTTCCATCGCGATCGGGGCGATCAGCTCGACCTCGAACTTCAGGTTGTCGCCCGGCATCACCATCTCGGTGCCTTCCGGAAGCGTCACCGTCCCCGTCACGTCCGTCGTGCGGAAGTAGAACTGCGGGCGGTAGTTCGCGAAGAACGGCGTGTGACGGCCGCCCTCTTCCTTCGTCAGGATGTAGGCCTCGGCCTCGAACTTCGTGTGCGGCGTCACCG
>CBDUOT010000047.1:0-23981 GCA_965368915.1 uncultured Rhodobacterales bacterium
GGCACATTCGAGACCCGCTTCATCGAACATGCCTATATCGAACCAGAGGCCGGATTTGCGGACTGGGTCGATGGCCGGGTGGAGGTCCATGGCGGCACCCAGGCGCCGCACATGAACCGCGACTCGCTTTGTGAGATCCTCGCTCTTCCGCCCGAAGCGATCCGGATCGTTCCGACAGCCGTCGGCGGCGGTTTTGGATCGAAGCTGGACATCTCGTTCCAGCCGCATGTGGCGTTGGCGGCGATGAAGCTGAAGCGCCCGGTGCGGGTGGCCTATACGCGTTCGGAATCAATGGCTTCGACGACGAAGCGGCATCCCGGAAAGCTGCGCGTTCAGGCCGGGGTGACGAAGAATGGCAAGCTCTCGGGTTTCACCTTTGAGGGCACATTCAACACAGGCGCCTATTCCTCCTGGGGGCCGACCGTCGCCAACCGGGTTCCGGTGCATGCCGGTGGTCCCTATGTACATGCCGACTACCGCGCGCGGGCAGAGGGGGTGCATACGAATTGCGTGCCTGCCGGAGCGTTCCGGGGTTTCGGCGTCCCACAAGCCGCCATCGCTCAGGAGGCGGTGTTCGACGACCTTGCTGCGCAGCTCGGGATGGATCGGCTGGAGTTCAGGTATCTGAACGCGCTCGACAACGGAGTGCCAACCTCGACTGGGCAGGTCTTCGATGCGGGGGTCGGGATCAAGCCATGTCTGGATGCGCTGCGGTCTGCGTGGAAGGCAAGTTTGGAGAAAGCGTTAGAATTCAATGAGAAGGGCGGCGTTCTTCGCAAGGGCGTCGGGATCGCCTGCGGCTGGTACGGATGCGGGAACACCTCGCTTCCGAATCCGTCCACGATCCGCGCCGGGATCACGTCGGACGGTCGCGTCGTGCTTCATCAGGGGGCGATGGATATCGGCCAGGGCGCGAACACCGTGATCGCCCAAATCTTCGCCGAAGCGCTGGGTGTGGACGTGGGATCGATCGAGATCGTCGGCCCCGATACCGACGTGACGCCGGACGCGGGCAAAACTTCCGCGTCCCGTCAGACCTTTGTTTCCGGCAATGCCGCGCGTCTTGCCGGAGAGGCGCTCAGGTCAGAGGTGTTGCGTCTGACAAACGCCTCCGAAGGGCGGATTTCGATCTCGAATGGAGAGGTTACGGTCGTCTCGGCATCTGGGCCCGCGCATCAGGCCACGCTCCCGAAAGGCGAAGGCTACGTGATTGAAGTCGCCGAAAGTTACGATCCGCCGACGAAGCCGCTCGACGAGAACGGGCAGGGCGTCCCCTACGCCGTCTATGGCTACACCGCGCAGATGGTGGAATTGACGGTCGACACCGGGCTTGGCACCGTAACGCTCGACCATATCCACGCCGCCCATGATGTCGGCCGCGCGATCAACCCGGTGCTGGTCGAGGGGCAAATTCACGGCGGTGTGGCACAGGGGATCGGCCTTGCGCTGACTGAGGAATACATTCCCGGCCGCACTGATAACCTGCACGACTACCTCATCCCGACGATCGGGGACGTGCCGCCCATCACCAGCCACATCATCGAGGTCGCGGACCCGCATGGTCCTTACGGCGCGAAGGGGTTGGGGGAGCATGTGTTGATCCCTACGGCACCTGCGATCCTCTCGGCCATCCGCCACGCCACCGGTGCGCGGGTAACGCGGCTGCCGGCGACGCCCGACCGGGTTCTGGCGGCAATCCGCGCCGCGAAGGGGGAATAGTATGGTTCGTCAAGCCGTCGAGTCCCGCATGGAAGGCAAGATCCGCTGCGATGCCTGCCCGGTCATGTGCTACATCGCCGAAGGCCGCGCCGGGGCGTGCGACCGATACGCCAACGAGGGCGGCGAGTTGGTCCGGCTCGACCCGTTCACGGTTCTTGAGGCGGCGAAGGAAGGCGACGGGCAAGTCGTGCCGTTTCTTGAACTCGAAGCTGGCGAATGGGACGGTGATATCCTGAGGACAGAGCGGCCCTTCATTACCGCCATTGGCGCCGGTACGACCTATCCGGACTACAAACCGGCCCCCTTCATCGTCGCGCAGGAGCATGAAGGCGTGGACATGGTCACCATCGTGACCGAAGGGATCTTTTCCTATTGCGGGGCGAAGGTGAAGATCGACACCGATCGCTTCCTTGGCCCCGAGGCCGCGCCGGTTCGCGTCGACGGGGAGCCCATCGGCCATGTGATGACCGCAGAATACGGCTCGCAGATGTTGTCGCTCGGTGGTGTGCATCACCTCACGGGTGGGTCAAAGAAGGAGGGGCGGGTCACCTGCAACTCGCTTTTGAAGCTCTGCAACCGCGAGGCAGTGACGGTCTCGATCGATGGCGGCGCGGAGGTCGTGCTGGAGGCGGGCAAGCCGCCTGTCGTAAACGGCGTCGAAGAGCATCTGATGCGTGTCGGCTGCGGATCGGCCACGATCGGTATGTTCGCCAAGCAATGGCATGGTCTGGTGGATGAGGTTGTCGTTGTGGACGACCACATTACCGGCGTTCTGTCCGAGCATCAGGCGGGCAAGGTTCTGGGGGTCGAGCCCACGGGCATCAAGATCCTCGGCAGCAAGTCCACGCCGGGCCGCTATTTCCGCGTCGCCGAACCGGGGACGGGGTGGGGCGGGACCGACATCGAGGACCCGCTGACCATCCTCGGCCCGTGGCGAAGCCCGGCGCGGCCCGGGCTGACCTTGCTGATGGTGTCCACGACGGGCGAGCAATGGGGCTACTACGTTCTGGATGACGATCTGAAACCGGTTAAGGCGGATCTGCCGGAAAGCCTTAGGACCTCCGTCGACCGGATTGCCGAGAATTGCGAGCCGTCCGTGACCTCGGTCCTCTTCATGGGTGGTGCGGGGGGGTCGCTCAGGGCGGGTGTAACGGAAAACCCGGTCAGACTGACGCGGTCCGTTCGCGAGGCGGTGACTCACGTCACCTGCGGCGGCGCGGAATGCTACATTTGGCCGGGAGGCGGGATCACCTTCATGGCGGATGTTACCGAGATGCCGTCGAACGCGTTCGGATATGTTCCGACACCGGCACTTGTCGCACCGATCGAGTTCACGATGCGGCTGTCCGACTATGCCGCGCTTGGCGGGCATATGGATCAGGTGCGGCGAGTGGAAGAAATAGCGGGCGAGATCGAGCGGCGCGTGGCGACGACCCGAGATAGTCATCGTCTGAACAGACCGCTTTCGAGCAAGCCAAAGTCCTGATCGTGCCTCGGCCCAAACCACGCTGAATTCGATGTGGCATGTGTCATCCTCTCGCGGACGGCGCGGGGATGATCTCGATCAATGCAGATATTGTCGGCCCTGTCAGCTTCACCAGAGGCGCCAGCAGGGTGTTCTTGCGATTCCGATGCCAAGGAAAGGAAAGACATGACTTCGGCGAGAAACACAGAGTCAGAGCACGTCACGGTTATCGAAGTTCCCGAGGCCGTAGGGGTGTTCGACACGTTCGAGTCGCTTCAGGCGGCCGTGTATGACCTTCGCATGGTAGGGTTCAGCCGCTACGATATAAGCTTGTTGGGTGACGAGAAGGTGCTCGAAGAAAAGCTGGGTTCGAGTTACTGGCGCTCACCAGAAGTCGAGGACGATCCCACGGCTCCTCGCGCGGCTTTCGTATCGGAAGAGGCGATTGGCGAACTTGAAGGCGCTATCGTGGGCGGGTTTCTCTTCCTCGGTTCCTATATCGCGATGGCTGCGCTGCTGACGCCTGCAAGTACGCTTGCAGCGTCGATCGCGGCTGTGGCCATCGGTGGAAGCCCCGCCGCTGTGGTTGGCGCGATTCTGGCGCGTCGGGTCGGCAAGCACCACAAAGACCACTATGCGGAGCAGATCAAACACGGTGGCATTCTCTTGTGGGTGCGGGTCAAAGATAAAGAGCACGAAGAACTAGCCGTAAAGATCATGAACGGCCATTCCGGCCGCGATGTGCACGTTCACGATTGGAGCAAATAGCTTCGCTTTCAATATCTAGCCCGATTTGCGGATGCCGCAGAAGCGCCTATCCCTCTACGACCTCCGGCAGCCGCGTCGCGGGCGGCGTGTTGCGGCTGCGCGCGGTTCTTACAATCCCGTCGATGATCGTCATTCCGACACCCGGCAAGTTGCCCTGATGGATCGAGGCGAGCATTGATCCACCCGGCGCGTGCTGGGCCATATCGATAAGAACGAAGTCGGCGGCTTTGCCTACCTCGATGATACCGCAATCCAGGTCGCGCATCCGGGCGGTGTTTCCGGTGGCGAAGCAGAAGGCGATCTCGGGCGGGACATCCCCCAAGCTTGAAAGCATCGCGATCATCCTCAGGATGCCCAAGGGCTGCACGCCGGAACCGGCCGGGGCATCGGTGCCGAGGATGACACGCTCAGGCTGTCCGAGTTCGAAGGCTGTGCGCATCGCCAGAAGGCCCGCGCGTTCGTTGCCGTTGTGGACGATCTCGATCCCGCGCAGGCAGCTTTCGCAGAGGCAGGTGATCTGATCGTCGGGAAGCGCCGTGTGGCCGCCGTTGATATGGCCAATGATGTCGGCGTCGGCCTCCAGCACCACGTCCTTGTCGATCAGCCCCGAACCGGGGATCGACGGCCCGCCGGTGTGGATCGTCGACTGGATGCCATACTTTCGGGCCCACTTGACCATCTGAGCCGCGGTTTCGCCGGCCTTGACCGAGCCGAGACCGACCTCTCCCAGAAGTTTCACCCCGGCATCGGCGAGGTCCTTGAAGTCGCTTTCGACCATGCCTTCCTCAAGGACCGGGGCACCGGAATGGACCTTGACGCCCGAGGGACGGAAGTTTTCGTACCAGCGCTGCGAGGCGATCGCCATCGCCTTGAGCCCTACGATGTCCTTGGGTCGACCCGGTGCGTGGACCTCTCCGGCCGAGATCATCGTGGTGACGCCGCCATGAAGGCAGCTGTCGATCCAGTTCAGCTGCTGCTGACGGGGCGTGTAATCGCCGATGACCGGGTGAACATGACTATCGATAAGGCCGGGACAGAGCGTCACGCCCTTGGCGTCTACCACCGTCGTCGCCCGGTCGGTGTCGAGGTCCTTTTCGGCACCCACGGCGACGATCCTGTCACCCTCGCAGACCACGCAGTCGCCGTCGATCAGCGGCTCTTCGATCTTGCCGGACAGGATCTGTCCGATGTTGCGGATGACCAGCTTTGTACTGCCGGTGGGGGCGGGGGTGGGGTCGGCCATGACGCACCTCGTCTCGGGACAGGATCTGGTCAGATCGTCCCACAAGAACCGTTTGCAGGCAAACGAGAACTGGCGTCAGGCTTCCGGGAAGAAGCACGCGGCCTTTTGCGGCTCGCCCTCTAGCTCGGGCCTTTCAGCGCGGCAGCGGTCCTGTGCTTTCCAGCAGCGTGGCGCGAAGGCACAACCCGGAGGGACGTTCAGCGGCGACGGCAATTCGCCTTCCAGCTTGATCCGCGTCTTCTTGGCTTTCGGGTCCGCGATCGGCGTCGCCGACAAAAGCGCCTTTGTGTAAGGGTGCTTCGGGTGCGCGAAAATATCAGACTTCGGACCGACTTCGACCGGGCGGCCGAGGTACATAACGATGATGTCGTCGGCCATGTGCTTCACCACGGAGAGGTCGTGGCTGATGAACAGATAGGCGAGGCCAAGTCTGTCCTGAAGATCCACGAGCAGGTTGAGGATCTGGCTTTGAATCGAAAGGTCGAGCGCCGAAACCGGTTCATCCAGCACCAACACCTTCGGTTCCAACATCAGCGCGCGGGCGACCGCGATCCGCTGGCGCTGTCCGCCCGAGAACATATGCGGGTAGCGGTCGAAATGCTCGGGGCGCAGACCGACGAGCTTCAGCATCTCTCTCGCCTTATCCTCGCGCTCTTTCGCCGTCATTTTGGGGCGATTGATCTTCAGGGGCTCCTCGAGGATCGCTCCTATTCTCTGGCGGGGATTCAGCGATCCATATGGGTCCTGGAACACGATCTGAACGTCCGCGCGCAGTTCGGGCCAAGTGTCCGGAAGAACTTGCTTGCCGCCGATGGAGAACGTGCCCGAAGTCGGTTCTTCGATCATCGTGATCAGGCGCGCGAGCGTGGATTTACCGCACCCCGACTCGCCGACGACCGCAAGCGTCTTGCCCGGTTCGAGCGCAAAGCTCGTTTCGGACACGGCGCGTACGAGGCCGCCCTTTGCAAACAGGCCGCCCCTAACCTCGTAGTGGCGGGACAGGCGATCGGCGACAACGACAGGGGTGCTCATGCCTCGGCCTCCGCTTTGACGTTGAGGGGGTAGTGGCAACGCGCGAAGCCAAGTTCCCGGTTCTCCGGTGAGGGCGGGATGGTCCAGCATTTCTTGTCGGCGAACTGGCAGCGCGGGCTAAAGAGGCAGCCCTCCGGCCGGTCGAACTGGCCCGGAACCACGCCCGGGATGGTCGGCAAGTGGCGCGACGCGGCGCGTTCGGGCAGCGCGGCGAGCAGAGCCGCGGTATAGGGATGGTGCGGTGTCTCGAACAGGTCGGCGACGGGCTGTTCCTCCACCTTCTGGCCGGCATACTGGACCGAGACACGCTCGGCCGTTTCGGCCACGACGCCCATGTCGTGGGTGATCAGGATCAGCGCCATCCCGGTTTCTCTTTGAAGCCCCGTCAGCAGGTCTAGGATCTGCGCCTGGATCGTCACATCGAGCGCCGTCGTCGGTTCGTCGGCGATCAGAAGCTTGGGGTTGCATGCGATCGCCATGGCAATCATCACGCGCTGGTTCATGCCGCCTGACAACTGGTGCGGGAAGGCTTTCAGGCGTTCCTCCGGGGCAGGAATGCCGACCATTTCGAACAGTTCGACCGCACGAGCGTGACGCTCTTTCTTGTCGAGGCCAAGATGGACCCGCAGCGCCTCTTTGATCTGGAAGCCAGCCGTGAAGCAGGGGTTCAGGGACGACATCGGCTCTTGAAAGATCATCGCCATGTCCTTGCCGATGATGTCGCGCCGCTTCCGTGCCGAGAGGCCGCGCAGGTCGGTGCCGTCGAAGCTCATCACGTCGGCAGTTACCGTAGCGGTCCAAGGCAGCAACCCCATCATCGCGAGCATGGAGACGGACTTGCCGGAGCCGGACTCGCCGACGATGGCAAGGATGTCCCCTGTATCGACGCTCACATCGACGCTATCCACCGCACGAAACTGGCCGGACGCGGTCGCGAAATCGACGGAGAGGTTGCGGATGTCGAGAAGAGGCATCGGCTCAGCTCCGCTTCAGTTTCGGATCAAGCGCATCGCGCAATCCGTCGCCCATCAGGTTGATGGCGAGAACGGTGACAAGGATGGCGAGGCCCGGGAAGGTCACGACCCACCAGGCGCGCAGGATGAATTCCCGCGCCTCCGCAAGCATCGTGCCCCACTCCGGAGTAGGCGGCTGGGCGCCCATGCCGAGAAAGCCGAGCGCGGCAGCATCGAGGATTGCTGTCGAGAACGACAATGCACCCTGCACGATGATCGGTGACAGGCAATTCGGGAGGACCGTGATGAACATGAGCCGCGGCAGGCCTGCACCCGTGACGCGGGCGGCGGTCACATAGTCCTTGGAGCGTTCCGACAGGACGCTTGCGCGGGTCAGACGCACGTAGTGCGGTTGCAGAACGATGGCGATGGCGATCATCGCGTTGGTGAGCGACGGCCCGAGGATCGCGACGAGCACCAGCGCGAGCAACAGCGAGGGGAAAGCGAGGATGATGTCCATCACCCGCATGATGATCGTGTCCAGCCACTTCGGCGCGAAGCCGGACAGAAGGCCCAGCACGATCCCACCGCTCGCTGCGACGGCAACAACGATGATCCCGACATAGAAGGAATAGCGTGCGCCGTGCAGCAGCCGTGAAAGCATGTCACGACCGACCGCATCGGTACCGAGCGGGTAGGTGAGGCTGCCGCCCTCTTGCCAGAAAGGCGGTTGCAGAAACGCATCGCGGAATTGCTGGGTTGGATTGTGCGGCGCCAGAAGCGGCGCGAAGATTGCCACGAAGACGAACGCGGCGAAGACCCAAAGGCCGATCACTGCACCGCGGTTTTCCCGGAAGTAGTACCAGAACTCACGCAGACGTCCGGGGCGGTCTGGGGCGATCTCGGCTATGTTTGCCTCGGGCATGTCAGCGCTTCCGGATCTTGGGATTTATGAGACCGTAGAGCACGTCCACGGTCAGGTTAACGATCATCACCATCACGGCGATCAGCAAAAGCCCACCCTGGACGACCGGGTAATCGCGACGGAAGATCGAGTCGACCATCCACTTGCCGATACCGGGCCATGAAAAGATCGTCTCGGTCAGGATCGCACCCGCGAGCAGCGTTCCGACGGAGAGACCGATCACCGTGATGACCGGGATCAGAGCGTTCCTAAGCGCATGGATGCCGTTCACGCGCGCCGGCGCGAGGCCTTTGGCACGGGCGGTGCGAATGTAGTCCTCGCTCAATACTTCGAGCATCGCAGAGCGGGTCTGGCGCGCGATGACGGCAAGCGGAATTGTACCCAGAACGATTGTCGGCAGGATCAGGTGGTGGATGGCGGAGCGGAGCGCGCCGGACTGACCCGAGCGGAGCGCATCCCAAAGCATGAAGCCTGTGGGGTTATCGAAGAAGTAGAGAAGACTGATCCTCCCAGAGACCGGGGTCAGACCCAGCATTCCAGAGAACACGATGATCAGAAGAAGCGCCCACCAGAAGATCGGCATTGAGTATCCGACAAGTGCTGACGACATGAGCGCCCGATCGAAGAACTTGCCGCGATTGACTGCCGCGATGACCCCTGCAGGCAGGCCGAGAGCGACGGCGAAGGCCATCGCGCAGATCGACAACTCCAGCGTCGCCGGGAAGAGCGCGAAGAATTCGTCCCAGACAGGCCTTTTCGTTACGAAGCTTTGGCCGAGATCGCCTTGCACGACGCCGGTAAGGTATTCGAGATATTGCTGCCAGATTGGCTTGTCGAAGCCGAACTGCTTGACGAGTTCCTGATACCGCTCATCCGAGACGCCGCGTTCGCCAGCCATGACGATGATCGGGTCGCCCGGCAGCAGCCGGATGAAAGCGAAGGAAATGATCGTCACGCCGAAGAAGGTCGGCAGGAACGTCAGCAGGCGAGAGAGCAGATATCGGAACATCAGGCGATGATCCTCAGTGTTTTCGGGAAGGTGGTGAGCGACCGGCAGCCGCCCTCGGTGACGACGACGTCATCCTCGATCCGGACGCCGAATCCATCGGGTGCGACGCGGTATAGACCAGGTTCGATCGTGAAGACCATGCCGGATTCCAGCATCTGTTGATTGCCGCGCATGATGTAGGGTTCCTCGTGCACATCTCGGCCCAGGCCATGGCCCGTCTTGGTGCGGATACGATCAGCGAAAGGTGAGGCTTCCAGGACCGAGGTCACCGTGTCGTCCACATCATGTGCGGTGACGCCGGCGCGGGTTGCGGCGTGGCCAGCCTCGTTCGCCTGCAGAACCGTGTTATAAACCGCCTGCGCTTCGTCCGTGACATGTCCAACGAAAACAGTGCGCGTGATATCAGCGCAAAGGCCTGATTTCCGGGCGCCGAAGTCGAGAAGCAGCGCATCGCCCGCCCTGATTGCGTAGTCCGCCCGGGCATGTGCATGCGGGCGTGCGGAGTTGTCGCCAGCCGCCACGATGGCGCCGAACGATTGTTCGTCGGCACCGCGCGCGAAGAGGGCAGCGACGAGAATCCGCTCCACCTGAGCCTCTGTGAGACCGGGGCGTACTTGCGCGAGTGTGTCCTCGAGCGCCGCTTCCGAAATGCGGATCGCTTCCTCCAGCGCGGCGATCTCTTCCGCGGTCTTGCGAAGGCGCAGGCCGGAGATCTCGCGCTCGGCGTCTATGATTTTCAGGCCGGACCATGCCGCGGCCATCGCGTGATGGACGAATACCCGCATCACCTGACCCTCGATCGCGACCGATCGCAGTGGCATGTGCGCGGCCAAAGCGGCGAACGCATCCGAATAGCCGGTCTGGTCACGCCAGTCGAAGACCTCTCCTTCGAAGCCGATCAGATCGAAAGACGAGAGTTCGAGATTTGGCACCAGCGCGGCGGGCGGGCCCTCGACCGGGATCAGCACAACGAGTGGGCGTTCGTTGCTGTGAAAGCTGGTGTTGAAGAGGCGTTCGAAATTGCAGCCGGGGACGAGTGCCACGGCATCTACGTCCAAGTCGCGCGCGACACGGCGATGCGCGGCGTAGCGGTCGGACATGACGGAAAACCCCCAGTAAAAAGGGCGGGGCCGAGGAGGGCCCCGCCCAAGGACCTTATTCGGTCAGATCGACACCGTAGAAGATGTGCCCGCCAAGCGGGTGGACCTTGTAGCCCGACACCTCGTTCCGCATCGGCATGAAGACGACCGAGTGCGCAATCGTCGCCCAAGGCGCTTCACGCTTGAAGACGACCTGCGCCTCTTCGTAGAGCTTGGCCCGGTCTTCCTGTTTGGAGACGACCTTCGCCTGCTGCACAAGACCGTCGAACTCTTCGTTGCACCACTGGGCGCGGTTCGAGCCGCCGACAGCGTCACAGCCAAGCAGCACGGCAAGGAAGTTGTCCGGATCGCCGTTGTCGCCCGTCCAACCCAGAAGCACTGCACCGTCGCGATCCTCGGCCTTCGAACGTTCGAGGTATTCACCCCATTCGTAAGACACGATTTCCACGTTCACGCCGATCTTGCTCATGTCGGCCTGGATCAGTTCGGCCATGCGGCGGGCGTTGGGGTTGTAAGGACGCTGCACCGGCATCGCCCAGACCTTCATGTCGAGACCTTCGACGCCCTCTTCGGCCAGCATCGCCTTGGCGGCTTCCGGATCGAAGGCATCGTCCTCGATCGCGTCGTTGTACGACCACATGGTGGGCGGAATCGGGTTCTTCGCGACCTTGCCCGAGCCTTGGAAAACGACGTCGATGATCGCCTGCTTGTCGATCGCCATGTTCAACGCCTTGCGAACCTTGGCGTTGTCGAACGGTGCGACCTTGGTGTTGTAGGCGAGGTAGCCGACGTTCAGACCTTCCTGCTCCATCATCTGGATGTCGGAATCGGTCTTCATCGCCTCGACGTCAGCAGGGTTCGGGTAGGGCATGACGTGGCATTCGCCCGCCTTCAGCTTCTGGTAGCGCACCGAAGCGTCTGGCGTGATCGCGAAGACAAGATCGTCGATCGTCGAGGCGCCGCGCCAGTAGTCCGGGTTCGCCTTGTAGCGGATCACCGCGTCCTTTTGATACGCGACGAACTGGAACGGTCCGGTGCCGATCGGCGCCTGGTTCAGCATTTCGGGCGTGCCGGCCTCAAGCATCGCGTCGGCGTATTCCGCTGACATGATCGAAGCGAAGCCCATGGCGAGGTTCGACACCATCGGCGCTTCGGGACGGTTCAGCACAAACTTGACCGTGTAGTCGTCGACCTTGACGATTTCCTTGATCAGGTCCGGCATCGACATGCCGTTGAAGTATTCCCACGTTCCGCCGGAGACCTGATTGTAGGGATTGTCGGCCTTGCCCTGACGCTCGAACGAGAAGATCACGTCGTCGGCGTTGAAGTCGCGCGTCGGGGTGAACTGGTCGTTCGAGTGGAACTTGACGCCTTTGCGCAGATTGAACGTGTATTCGAGCCCGTCTTCCGAGGCTTCCCAGCTTTCGGCGAGGCCCGGAATCGTGTTGGTCGTTCCGGTTTCGAACAGGACCAGCTTGTCGTAGATGGTGTGTTCAGAAGCATCGAAGGTTGTGCCCGACGTGTAGAGCGCGGGATCGAATCCCTCGGGTGAGCCTTCCGAGCAGTATACGAGCGTCTTGGCCGAGGCGGCCCCGCCCAAAAGGGCGACGAGCACTGCGCCGGTAGCGAGCGTACGATTAAACATGGTTAGGTAGCCTCCCATCATCAATTTATCTGGGTCCTATTGGCGCCGCTTCCTCTCGACGAAAGCGACGGATTCTTTCTCGTCCGTTACCGTGTTCTAGGTAAAGGGCGGATTTTGCTTGCCGTGAGTCGCACGGCGCCGCGTCGGAGCGACCGCCGGGATTTAACTACCTTCTGCGAGCAAGCACAAACACTTCGCATCGCTGCCCCCACGTCATCACGCCCCCGGCATGGATGCAGGTATCCACCAATCGTACCCTCGTTGGGTTTCCACATACTCTGGCCAGCGGAAGTGGATCGGGGGTTCGTAGTCGCAAAGCGGTGCGAGCCAGTTCTCGCCGCCGACCCCGCCGCCGGTGCGCGCTTGGAACTCCGCCATCGCGGCCTCTCTTGATTCGGAATCCTCCAGCAGGCGCAATGCCGAGGTCGCCAGCACCTTGGCGGCGGTCTGCACCATCGGGTCGATCGTTGCAGGTATCCCGCCGAGCGCGTTCATCACCCAAGCGGGGTAGGGGCGTCCGTCCGATGGCTTCAGCGCGGGACGCGCAATGTAAAACCGCGCGGTTGGCGCGTGCCAACACATATCGGTGTAGTCGTCCGACGTGGAATGCGTCTGAGACGGCGGAAGATCGCGGCGCAGGATCGCCTCCGCCTCTTGCGGCGCGATGAGGCAGCTCATCTCGTCTATGAAGGGTTCCCCCATCGGCGCCAGCCCAAGCGAGCGCTGAATCTCGCGCGCTGTTTCCTTTGCTGCTTCATCCCAGAGCGGCGCGCCGACGGTCTGCATCGCCTGCCAGACGATGTCTGCCATTGCGTGATTTGCCAGGCCAGGGCGAGATTTCGATACCCAGTGACGTTCGAAGCGGCATCCGGTCATGGCGGACGCCGCCTCGGCATTGCGGTCGAGCGCGGCGGTAACTTGTTCGGCCATGGCGACGGTCGGAGTCCGGATCATGTACTGGATTTCGGCAAGCCCGGCGGGAAGATTGTCGGCTGTTGCTTGTCCCGCGGTCAGGATCGCCTCTGAGATCGACCAACCGCCTTGGTGTGGCAGCATGGCGTCGCGCAGCGCCTTGGACGACTGATACATCGTCATCAGCGCATCATTCGCCCCGGGCGCGCGAATTGCGGAATGCGATTGCGGAATCGGGGCGCCGTCCGAGATGCCCCAAGTCTCGGGCTGGTCGCAGACGAAGCGGTAGATCATCGAGTAGGCAGCGCCGCAATGCGTATCCCAGCGAACGGTATTGCACATGGGCAGCATGTAGAACGGGTGGAACGACAGCATTGCGGCAAGCCCGTCGTAGTAGCCCTTCGCGGCATGAATGGGTTTCGAGCCGCGGACTTTTTCCGCAGGTTCGCCGGTGAAGCGCAGCCCGCCCTTGATGCCGTGCTTCTCCATCGCCGCCTTGGTGGCGAGAAGCCCGCCAAGCGCGCCCATGCCCAGCCCGGAATGCGGGTCGGTATGGCCACCCGCCTGATAGCCCAACCCTTTGCGTGGCTCGCGACGGGTCGTCGCTGCCTGGCAATTGCCGGGCACTGCGTCATATTCCGCGTACATGCCGACAATCGGCCCCGTTCCGTTCGACCATTCCGCGCAAAACGCGGTCGGCATTCCGCCCGATCCTTCTTCGACCGTGAAGCCCTCGGCCTTCAGGCGTTCGACGTACCATGCGGACGATCGGTATTCGCGCCAGGCCGTTTCGCCAAAGTCGAAGATCATCGCGCACCACTCGGAGAGTTCACCCGCGCGGGCATCGACGGCGGCAAGTGCGGTTTTCTGGGCAACGGTGATGGACAAGGGGGCCATCCTTCTTCTGCGGGTCGGGCGCAGAATGTCCGCTTTACAGGAACGCGACAACGACCATTCGACGATGCGTCATGCCGTCAGTTCGCGGGCGATCTGGAAGAAGGCTTGAATGAGCTTGCCACCCTTCCGTTCGCGAAGGCAGACCAGCGCTTCCTCCATGGTCAGGTTCCCTGCATCCTCCAGCGGAATGCGGACAAGCCGCGCATCGGCGCCGAATTCCGCTTCGGAAACGAAGCCGATACCCGCCCCTGATGCCACGATCTCTCGCACCGCCTCGCGGCCTTCCGCCTCGATCGCCGGTATAAGGCTTAGACCCGCCGCATCGGCAGCATCTTCGAGCTTGCGGCGCGTCTTGGAGCCATTCTCCCGCAAGACAAGCGGCAGGGTTTCCAAGTCCGCCAATCGCAATGAGGGCCGCTTGGCGGCGGGATGGGTGAGTGCCGAAAACGCGACGATGGGCGTCACGTTCAGCCTTAGCGCCTTTAAATCGCGGCTTTCGGGCACATCGCCCAGCACGCCGATATCAGCCTCATAAGCGTTCAGTGCTGCCAGCACGCTTTCGGTATTTCCTGCTCGGACGGAGATGCGCACACCCGGATACCGCTCTCGAAAACTTGCGAGGATATGGAGAAGGTGATGCGCACTGTCGGCCATGATACGCAGCGTGCCAGAGCGAAGCGCCCGCTGTTCGGACAGCAGTTCGAGCGCCTGATGTTCGTTGTCGAACATACGACGCGTTATCTCGAGAAGCTTTTCGCCCTGCGGGGTGAGGAACACCTGCTTCTTGTGACGGTTGAAGAGAAGGACGTCGTATTCCTCTTCCAGCTTTCGGACCTGGTCGGACATTGCGGGCTGGGTCAGGCCCAGCTCTTCCGCGGCGCGGGAAAATCCGCCGCAGACAGCGACATGGTGGAAGGCGCGAAGCTGGACGTAGCGCATGCGTCGGTTCATCTATAAGTATGATCGATATATCAATATAAAATAACGATTTTACATATGAAATCCAGCGTGAAAGAAGCGGGGTGAAGCGGCTCTCTTCAGGAGGTTTACCGTGCCCGATTCCGCACCCCCACTGCCCGCACCGAAGCTGGGCGAGCCTTATCTGCTGACGCCCGGGCCCCTCACCACGGCGTTTTCAACTAAAGAGGCGATGTTGAAGGACTGGGGGTCGTGGGATGCGGATTTTCGCGCGATGACCAGATCGATGCGAGAACAGCTTCTGGCGATCGCGGGCGACACGAAGGGCGAGTTCACTTGCGTGCCGATGCAAGGTTCGGGCTCGTTCTCGGTCGAGGCGATGCTTGGAACCTTCGTGCCTAAAGATGGCAAGGCACTTGTACTGGCCAATGGCGCATATGGCCTGAGGGCGGCAGAGACGATGCGATATCTCGGGCGCGCCTATACGCTGATCGACAAGGGTGACTACATGCCGCCGCGGGGGGACGAGGTTGCGGCGGCGCTCGACGCCGATCCGTCGATCACCCATGTCGTCGCGATCCATTGCGAAACGTCTTCGGGCATCCTGAACCCCGTCGCGGAGATTTCCGAGGCGGTTTATGCGCGGGGCCGGAAGCTTCTGATCGATTCCATGTCCGCCTTCGGGGCGTTGCCGCTTGACGTGAACCAGATCCGGTACGAGGCGATGGTGTCCTCGGCCAACAAGTGCATCGAGGGCGTGCCGGGCTTTGGTTTCGTCATCGCGCGGAAGACGGAGCTGGAGGCGGCGAAGGATAACAGCCACTCGCTCGCGCTCGATCTGCATGCTCAGTGGGCCTATATGGAAAAGACCGGGCAGTGGCGCTACACCCCGCCGACCCACGTCGTCGCGGCCTTCCTCGAAGCGCTGCGGCTCCATGACCAAGAGGGAGGCGTCGCGGGACGCGGTGCGCGCTATGCGCGCAATCGCGATGTGATGGTTGAGGGAATGCGCGATCTGGGCTTCGAGACGCTATTGAAGGACCGTTGGCTCTCCCCGATCATTGTCACCTTCTTCTCCCCGGCCGATCCGAACTTCGTCTTCTCGACATTCTATGATCTCATGAAGGCCAAGGGCTTCATTATCTATCCGGGCAAGCTGACCGTGGTGGACAGCTTCCGCGTTGGCTGTATAGGCCGGATGGATGAACATGTGATGCGAAAGGTCGTAGTGGCCGCGAAGGAAGCTTTGGCCGAAATGGGCGTGCAAAGCGCTGCGCCGCCCGAAGCTGCCATTGCCGAACGCGCCAAGCTGGCTGCCTGAGGCGGCACTGAAATCCGACGGAAGGACAACAGATGAACATGATCAACCGCGCGCCTGTCACGGCGAACGACCGCGTCTATCCATGGCCGAAAGTGCCCGCGGTGGCCATTTGTCTTGATGGGTGCGAGCCGGAATACCTCGACGTGGCCATCGCCGAGGGGCTGATGCCGACGCTGAAGCGGATGCGTGAGGAGGGCACCGACAGGCTGGCCCATTCGGTCATTCCGTCCTTCACCAATCCCAACAACCTGTCTATCGCGACCGGCCGCCCGCCTTCTGTTCACGGCATCTGCGGAAACTACCTTTTTGAGCCGGAAACGGGGCAAGAAGTGATGATGAACGACGTGCGGTTTCTTCGCGCGCCGACGATATTTTCCGAGTTCTACAACGCCGGCGCCCGCGTCGCGGTTGTAACGGCCAAGGATAAGCTTCGTGCGCTTCTGGGCGCAGGACTCGGGTTCGATGAAGACCGGGCGATCTGCTTTTCGTCGGAAAAGGCCGACAAGGCGACCAAGGCCGAGAATGGAATCGAGAATGCGAGCGCATGGCTTAGAATGCCGGTGCCGGAGGTTTATTCGGCAGAGCTTTCGGAGTTCGTCTTTGCGGCAGGTGTGAAGCTTTTGCGCGAATGGAAGCCTGACGTGATGTATCTGTCCACGACCGATTACATCCAGCACAAGTTCGCTCCCGACCAAGAGGGTGCGAAGGACTTCTACCGGATGTTCGACACTTACCTCGCCGAGCTTGACGCGCTGGGAGCGGCCATCGTGGTGACCGCCGACCACGGTATGAAACCCAAGCATGACAGTGACGGCGCGCCTGCCGTGATCTATGTGCAGGACATGCTCGACGACTGGCTGGGCAAGGAGGTCGCGCGGGTGATCCTGCCGATCACGGACCCTTACGTCGTCCATCACGGTGCGCTCGGGTCGTTTGCAACGGCCTATCTGCCGGAGGGAGCGGACCGGGCCGATATCATGGACCGGCTCGCTGCTCAGCAGGGGATGCTGCTGGTCATCGACCGCGAGGAGGCGGTGAAACGCTTCGAACTGCCCGCAGACCGGATCGGCGACATCGTCATGATTTCGGGCGAGAACATGACCATCGGGACATCGGCGCACCGCCATGACCTTGCCGCGTTGAAGGAACCGCTCCGGTCCCACGGGGGGCTTACAGAGCAGGAGGTCCCCTTCATCGTCAACCGCAGGGTCGACTTGCCGAATGCGCCGGAACTTCGCAACTTCGACGCCTTCTTCTATGCCACAACCGCAGCGGCGCTCTGACATGAAGGACGCGACCATGAGCAAATTCGAGGTGCGGCACGAGGCGATGCGGATCGGGGGCCAGAAGGTCTTCACCGACGACGTGGTCGAGGTTCGATATCCATACACTGATGAGGTGATCGGGACGGTTCCGGCGGGCAAGGCCGACCATGCGCGCAAGGCGTTCGAGATTGCTGCGGCCTACAAGCCCACACTTACGCGGTACGAGCGTCAGCAAATCCTGTTCCGCGCTGCCGAACTGATCCGGGCCCGGCGCGAGGAGATTGCCCATTGGCTGGTCCTCGAGCTTGGCATTTGCAAACAGCATGCACTCTACGAGGCAGGGCGCAGCTACGACGTATTCACGCTGGCGGGTCAGCTTGCCATTCAGGACGACGGACAGATTTTCTCTTGCGACCTGACGCCCCACGGCAAGGACCGCAAGATCTATACCAAGCGCGAGCCGGTTCGCGCGATTTCCGCGATCACTCCATTCAACCATCCGCTCAACATGGTCGCCCACAAGATCGCGCCGGCGATCGCTACCAATAACTGCGTCGTGTGCAAACCGACCGAGCAGACGCCGCTGACGGCCATCACGCTGGCGGATATCCTTTATGAAGCCGGGCTGCCGCCCGAGATGTTCCAGATCGTGACCGGTTGGCCGAAGGATATCGGCGATGAAATGATCACGAACGAGAACATCGACATCGTCACCTTCACCGGCGGCGTGCCGGTGGGCAAGATGATCGCCGAGAAAGCGGGCTACAAGCGTACGGCGCTGGAACTGGGGGGCAATGATCCGCTGATCGTGCTGAACGATCTGGACGATGCCGACCTGGAAAAGGCCGCGGCGCTTGCGGTCGCGGGCGCGACGGGCAATTCCGGCCAGCGCTGCACGGCTGTGAAGCGCATTCTTGTGCAGGAAAGCGTGGCCGACCGCTTCGTGCCCTTTGTGCTTGAAAAGGCCAAGGCGATCAGGTTCGGGGACCCGATGGACCCGGAGACCCAGCTTGGATGCGTAATCCATGCACAGGCCGCCGAACTGTTCGAAAAGCGCGTCTACATGGCGGCCGAACAGGGGGCGAAGGTGCTCTACGATCCCGGCCGCAAGGGGGCGCTGCTGCCGCCCATCGTCGTGGATCACGTGCCTCATGACAGCGAACTGGTGATGGAAGAGACCTTCGGCCCCATCGTTCCGATCGTCCGTGTGCCGGATGACGACGCGGAAGTGATGCGGATTTCGAATTCCACGCCCTTCGGTCTTTCCTCGGGTGTCTGCACAAATGATTTCCGCCGGATGCAGGCGTTTATCGAGGGTCTGAACGTCGGCACCGTCAATATCTGGGAACAGCCCGGTTACCGGATCGAAATGTCGCCCTTCGGCGGCATCAAGGATTCGGGCAACGGGGTGAAGGAGGGCGTGCTGGAGGCGATGAAGTTCTTCACCAACGTGAAGACCTATTCGCTCCCGTGGCCTCGGTGAGCATGTCCGGCCGGGACGCGCGCGAAGTCTTTGGGTGTCTGCGACGGGGATGTTTGTGATCAGGTGAAGGGAAAAAGCGTGATCAGCCATGTCGAGGGCGAAGCGAACACGTCGCTGGCACGGCGGGCTTGGGCCGAGGGTCAGGCTGACGCCGGGACGCGGGAGCTGCTGCAAAGGGATGCAGACGCCTTCCTGCACCAGTCGTTGTCGACGCCTTGCCTCTCGACCATCGCGCGGGCTGAAGGCATCTGGATCGAGGACACGGCCGGACGGCGCTTCATGGATTTCCACGGGAACTCCGTGCACCACATCGGCTATGCGCATCCGCGCGTCGTAGCGGCGATCAAGGCGCAATTGGACGATCTAAGCTTTTCGCCGCGCCGGTTCACCAACGAAGTGTCGGTGGAACTGGCCGAGACGCTGGCGGAGATCGCGCCCGGCGATTTGGGAAAGGTACTGTTTACGACCGGCGGTTCTGACGCGAATGAGGTGGCGTTGCGGCTCGCGCGGGCCGCGACAGGGCGGTTCAAGACGCTGAGTTTCTGGGACGCCTTCCACGGAGCGGGCTTCGGGGCGGCTTCGGTCGGCGGCGAGGCCACGTTCCGCAGTCATATTGCGGGGCCGCTCTTGCCGGGGGCAGAGCATGTTGCGCCCTTCAACTGCTACCGCTGCGCCTACGGCCACCCCGGCCCGGAAGCCTGCGGGCTCGCCTGCGCGAGGATGGTGGAATACGTGCTGGAACGTGAAGGCGACGTGGCGGCCATCATTGCAGAGCCCATGCGGGCCGTGCCGGTTGTGCCGCCAGCGGGCTATTGGAAAGCGGTGCGGGAGGCTTGCCATCGCCACGGCACGCTTTTGATCATGGACGAGATCCCGACCGGACTGGGCAAGACCGGAAGGATGTTCGCCTTCGAGCATGATGATATTGTTCCGGACATCGTCACGCTTGGGAAGGCGCTGGGCGGAGGCATCCTGCCGATCGCCGCCGTGGTTGCGCGGCGCGATCTCGACGTGGCGGGGGACTTCGCCATCGGCCACTACACGCACGAGAAGAACCCGGTCACTGCGCGTGCGGCACTGGAAACGCTCGCGGTGATCCGTGAAGAAGGGCTCGTGGAGCGTGCGGCAGAGTTGGGCACATTCGCGTTGGCACGTTTGCGCGAAAGCATTGCCGACTGCGCGGTCGTGGGCGATATCCGGGGTCGTGGTCTTATGTTTGGCGTGGAGATAGTCGAGGATCGTGAAAGCCGTGCACCAGCGCGCGCGTTGGCGGAAAGGATCTACTACCGCTGCCTCGAAGCCGGTCTCAGTTTCAAGATCAGCGCTGGCTGCGTCCTCACGCTTTCGCCGCCGCTCGTCATTTCGCAAGCTGATCTCGAACGCGCGCTCGACATCCTGGTCGAGGCGATCCGGGTCGAGGCCGGCTAAACGGCGAGCGTCAGCGCCGTTCCAGCGGCCTCGAGGGCGGCGGCGATTTCAGGCGCGGGCGGTCGGTCGGTGACAATCTCTCCCACATCTGTGAAGTCGGCGACGCTGATCAGGCCGCGGCGGCCGAACTTCGCGTGATCGGTCACCACGACGCGGCGTTCGCCGCGCGACAAGACCAGGCGGGCGAACTCGGCCTCTTCCAGTGCGTAGTCCATCACCCCGGTCGCATCGACCGCACCGGCCGAGATTACGGCGTGATGGACGGTGAACCGGGCGATGAAGTCGAGCGCGGATTTCCCGAAGGCCGCGCCGGAATCGCTACGCAGCTCGCCCCCCGCCATATAGACCCGGTTGCCATTTACCGTGGCGAGAGTGCGCGCGATGTCGGAGGAGTTGGTAACGACGGTCAGCCGCCGGTGCCCCGTCAGCTCTCGCGCGACGTAACTTGTCGTTGTGCCTGTGTCGAACATGAGTGACTCGCCGTCGCGGATCGTGGCGGCGAGCGCCTTGGCGATGGCTTTCTTCGCTTCTGCGTTTTCGCGCATGCGCCTCTGGAATGGTGCTTCGCCGATCTGGCCCGCAAGACCGACGGCACCATGGACGCGGATCACCGCGCCGGTTTCAGTCAGCGGTTTCACATCGCGCCGTACGGTTTCGAGTGACACACCAAGCTGCTGGGCGAGGGCGGCGATCGTCACGGTACCCTCGGATTCGAGGATCTTTAGGATGTCGGAATGGCGTTTGGTCAGCATCGGATGCTCCGGCGGGTGACGCGATCTTAAGCGAGGCCGCCTTCGAGCACAATTGTCGGGCATGAAACGGGCACAAAAAACACAAAAGACCACACAAGCCGATTGACGGAATCACTTTGCTCGTCCCAACCTGACGTATGGGACGGGGCAGGGCGCGCCGACTGCGGCCCGGGACCGACCGTTCCGAAGACCGGCAAAGCCGGCCGAACAGGGGGTTCACGATGTCCAACACCAAATCAAAGATGCTCATCCGCGGGCTGGCGGTTTCTACGCTGGCGCTGGCGGCAGGGGCCGCGCTTTCCCAGGAATCCACAGATCCGATCAAACTGACGCTGCATGACTGGACCGGTCAGCTTATCACCACGCAGTTGATGGGTAACGTCTTGCAGGAAGCGGGATACAACGTCGAATACGTCCAGGCCGACTATCTCGCGCAGTTCGCCGGGCTTGAGACCGGGGATCTCGATGTCGCGATGGAGATGTGGGAAACCACGGGGCGCGACGCGATGGATGCGGCCACCGCCACGGGGAAGGTCGAGAACTTCGGCCCGACCGGCATGAAAGCGAAAGAAGAATGGTGGTATCCAGCCTACATGAAGGAAGCGTGTCCGGGTCTGCCCAACTGGGAGGCACTGAAGGACGAGGCGTGCGCGGAGGCGTTCTCCACCGCCGAGACCGCGCCGAAGGGCCGTTATCTGGGCGGCCCGGTGACTTGGGGCGGGTTCGATGACGAACGCGTCGAGGCGCTTGATCTGCCGTTCGAGGTAATTCATGCCGGCACCGATGCCGCGCTCTTTGCCGAACTGGAGAGCGCCTATCAGCGGCAGGCACCGATCATGTTGTGGATCTATGCTCCACACTGGGCGCCCGCGAAATACGAGGGTGAATGGGTTGAGTTCCCGGAATACACGGCAGAGTGCTACAACGATCCGGCCTGGGGTTCGAACCCCGACATGGCCTATGATTGCGGTAAGCCGTTCGGCGAAATCTGGAAGGTCGGCTGGGCCGGTGTGAAGGACAAGTGGCCGGGCGCCTACGAGGCGATCAAAGCCTTTACCATCAACAATGACGAAATGGGCGCGATGATCACCGACGTCGACCTGAACGGGAAGACCGTGGAAGAGGTCGCCGCAGCTTGGATGTCTTCGAACGAGGACCGCTGGAAAGGCTGGATCGGGCAATAACGCGCCCGCGATCCTTCTCATGGCCCGTCCGCGCACATTCCCGTTGCGGACGGGATCAATCCCGCCTTGTCCGGAATGAAGATGAACAACGACCCGTCTGAGGCCAAGCTGATCTGCCGCAATGTCTGGAAGCTCTTCGGTCCGCGCGCGGCAGAGACGCTGGTTTCGCTAGGTCCCGATCCTGATATCGGCCGCATTCACGATGCCGGGCTTGTCCCGGCTGTGAGGGACGTCAATCTCGCCGTTCGTGAGGGCGAGATCTTCGTCATCATGGGATTGTCGGGTTCGGGCAAGTCGACACTCGTGCGGCTTATGTCGCGGTTGGTCGAGCCAACGGCGGGAGAGATCGTGTTCAACGGCCAGAACCTGCTCGCGGCCTCTGACGCCGAGATGGTGGAGATCCGCCGCCACAAGATGGGCATGGTGTTTCAGCATTTCGCGCTGCTGCCGCATCTGACCGTCCTCGATAACGTCGCCTTTCCACTTGAGATCCAGGGCATACCGAAGATCGAGAGGGAGAAGCGCGCGCAGCAGATGATTGGGCTTGTCGGCCTTGCGGGCCGCGAAGATGCGCTGCCCCGACAGCTTTCGGGTGGTCAGCAGCAACGCGTGGGCATCGCCCGGTCGCTCGCTGTGGAGCCGGAGTTGTGGTTTCTCGACGAGCCGTTCTCGGCCCTCGACCCGCTGATCCGCCGCGAGATGCAGGACGAGTTCATGCGCCTGCAATCGGTGCTGAAGAAGACCATCGTTTTCATCACGCACGACTTTGACGAAGCCATCCGTCTGGCCGACCGCATCGCCATCATGAAGGACGGCGCGATCGTGCAGGAAGGCACGCCCGAAGACATCGTTCTGTCGCCCGCCACCGATTACGTTCGCGAGTTCACTCGCGCCGTTCCGAAGGCCAAGGTCGTGCGGGTGACAAGCGCCATGGTGCCCGCGACCGGCCCCACGCCAGAAGCGCAGATCGAGGCGCGCGCGACCGTGGCCGATGCAGCGCCGCTTTTCCTCGACGGGACCGAAGTTTTGCGAGTCGCGGCCGAGGACGGCACGACCTTGGGTCACCTTCACCGCGCCGACGTGGTGCGACTGATGCTCGGGGCTTGAGATGGGGCAGGGGATGCAGCGCAGCGTCGTCTGGGCTCTGGCGTTAGGGCTGTTCGTCCTGCTGTGGCGTGGCGGAGAAGCGATTGCGCCCTGGGCCTTCGACTATCCCCGCGCATGGACTCTGCCCGCGGCACGCTGGATCACAGCCTTCACCAAATGGCTGCTGAACGAGGCGAATTTCGGCCTGTTCACCTTTGCCGAACTGACCCGGTTCATCGCGGCTGTCATCGACTTCCCCTACCGGATCGTTCTGTCGCTGCTCTCGACGGGCTTTCTGAAGGGGCAGGGCTCGGGCGCCGTGCAGATCCTGCCGCCTCTGTCGTGGATTGCCGTTGCCTCGGTCTTTACGCTCTTTGGCCTTTGGGCGGGCGGGCGGCGGCTGGCACTGATCGTCGGTGCATGTTTCGCGTTTATCGTGATCTTCGGGCAGTGGCAGAGCGCGATGGTCACGCTCGCGTCGATCCTCGTTGCAGTTCCACTCGGTGTCGTGGGCGGGCTGATGCTCGGGATCCTCGCCTGGCGGCATGCGTGGTTCAGCCGCGCGATCCGGCCGGTTCTGGACCTGATGCAGACGATCCCGGTCTTTGCGTATCTGGTGCCAATCCTGTTCCTCTTTGGCTTCGGCCCGACAGCGGCCGTTGTGGCGACGCTGATCTATGCGATGCCGCCAATGACACGTGTGACGGAGCTGGCGCTTTCCCGGGTGCCCGGAGAGCTCTCGGACCTCGGCCACATGGTCGGGTGCACGCCCCGCCAGATGCTGTGGCGGGTCATGGTGCCCTCGGCGCGTGATGCACTGATGGTCGGGGTCAACCAGGTGATCATGCTGTCGCTCAACATGGTCATCATCGCCTC
>CBDUOT010000048.1:0-23450 GCA_965368915.1 uncultured Rhodobacterales bacterium
TCCGCCCCGCCGACGCGGCGCCGCCATCCGAGGCGCCCCCGGTCATCCTGCCGGGTTGAATCGATGACCCCCGCGGACCTCGCCCGCCTTCATGCCGAGTGCTTTACCTCCCCGCGCCCGTGGTCCGAACAGGAGTTCGCGGATCTGTTGGTCGCGCGCGGCGTTTTCTTGCTGAGCGAAGACGGCGCCTTTCTTCTTGGCCGCGTCGTTGCGGACGAGGCGGAGCTTCTGACGCTTGCCGTCGATCCCGCGAAGCGCCGGCTTGGCGTCGCATCGCGGCTCGTCCAGGCGTTTCTCGCCGAAGCGCGCGCGAGAGGGGCTGCGACTGCGTTCCTTGAAGTGGCTGCCGACAATACTCCCGCGATCGCCCTCTACTCGGCGAATGGGTTCGCCGAGAGCGGCCGTCGGCGCGGCTACTATGCGACGCCCGAGGGGCAGAGGATCGACGCCGTTCTGATGAGCCAAGTCCTTGAATGTCCCGCGCGAGAGGATTGACCGCGGGGACAAACTCCTGCCGCGTCACCCCAAATAGCTATTGACCGCCCCAGTCGCTTACCTGCTAATCGGATGCAATCCGTGCAACCGGCCGTGTTTCAGGCCACCCCGACACGGATGTCTGAAGACAGAAACAGGGAGCTATCCATGACCCTCATGAAGACAATTCTCGGCGCTGCCGCGACCGTCGCGCTGACGGCTGGCGCCGCGCTTGCGGACCCGGCGATCATCTATGACCTTGGCGGCAAGTTCGACAAGTCGTTCAACGAGGCCGCCTTCAACGGCGCCGAGCGCTGGAAGGCAGAGACGGGCGGCACCTACAAGGAGCTTGAAATGCAGTCCGAAGCTCAGCGCGAACAGGCGCTGCGCAGGCTGGCCGAAGCCGGGGCCAACCCCGTGGTCATGACGGGCTTCGCCTTCGGCGACGTCCTGAACTCCGTCGCCCCCGATTTTCCCGACACCAAGTTCGCGATCATCGACATGGTGGTCGATCAGCCGAACGTGAAATCGGTCGTCTTCAACGAACACGAAGGCTCGTTCCTCGTTGGCATGATGGCGGCCATGGCCTCGAAGTCGGGGACCGTTGGGTTCATCGGCGGGATGGACATTCCGCTGATCCGCAAGTTTGCCTGTGGCTATGCCGAGGGCGTGAAGGCCGCCAATCCGGATGCGACGGTGGTGATCAACATGACCGGGACCACGCCGTCGGCCTGGAACGACCCGGTGAAGGGCGCCGAGCTTGCCAAGGCGCAGAAATCGCAGGGCGCGGACGTGATCTACGCCGCCGCGGGCGGCACCGGGATCGGCGTTCTTCAGGCCGCCGCGGACGAGGGCATCCTGTCGATCGGCGTCGATTCCAACCAGAACCACCTTCAGCCCGGTTCGGTCCTGACCTCGATGCTCAAGCGCGTGGATAACGCCGTTTACGGTGCGTTCACGGAAGGCGAGGCGCTGGAACCCGGCATCAACGTCATGGGTCTTGCCAATGAGGGCGTGGGCTATGCGATGGACGAAAACAACGCCTCGCTCGTGACGCCCGAGATGCAGGCAGCGGTCGACGCCGCCGCCGAGAAGATCAAGTCGGGCGAGATCACGGTGCACGACTACATGGCTGACGATAGCTGCCCAGTCGCATCGTTCTGATGGATGATACCAAGCACGAGGGGCGGCAGGAAACTGCCGCCCCGCCTGCAATTGAACTGAAGGGCATTTCCAAGGCCTTCGGATCGGTACAGGCCAACAAGGACATCACGATCCGGGTCGAAAAAGGCACGATCCACGGGATCATCGGCGAAAACGGCGCCGGCAAATCGACGCTGATGTCGATCCTCTACGGCTTTTACAAGGCCGATGCGGGCGAGATCTTCATCAATGGACAGCAGACCGTCATTCCCGACAGCCAGGCGGCTATCCGCGCCGGGATCGGGATGGTCTTTCAGCATTTCAAGCTGGTGCAGAATTTCACGGTGCTCGAAAACGTCATCCTTGGCGCCGAGGACGGCGCGCTGCTGCGGCCGTCGATTGCAAAGGCGCGGAAGGTGCTGGCCGAACTGGCCAGCGAATACGAACTCGACGTCGATCCCGACGAGGTGATCGAAGAGCTTTCGGTTGGCCACCAGCAGCGGGTCGAAATCCTCAAGGCGCTCTATCGCCACGCTGATATCCTGATCCTCGACGAACCGACGGGCGTTCTGACGCCGGCCGAGGCGGACCACCTGTTCCGCATCCTCGGCAACCTCAAGGAACAGGGCAAGACGATCATCCTGATCACCCACAAGCTGCGCGAGATCATGGAGATCACCGACACCGTCAGCGTGATGCGGCGCGGCGAGATGACGGCGACGGTGAAGACGGCCGGGACGAGTCCCGAGGAACTTGCCGAGTTGATGGTCGGCCGCAAGGTTCTGCTCCATGTGCCAAAAGGGCCGGCGAACCCCGGCAAGACCGTTCTCGAGGTCGAGAACCTGAAGGTTGTCGACGAGGAGGGTGTCGAGCGGCTGAAGGGAATATCGTTCGAAATCCGCGCCGGAGAGATCCTCGGGATCGCGGGCGTCGCCGGGAACGGCCAGTCGCAACTGCTAGAGGTTTTGGGCGGCATCCGGCGCGGCACGGGGACCGTGCGGCTGAACGGGCAGGAACTCGACCTGACGGGCAAGTATTCGGACGGCCAGTCGCGCCGCCAGAAGAGCATCGCCCATGTGCCCGAAGACCGGCAGCACCTCGGCATGATCATGGATTTCACGGCGTGGGAGAACCTGGCCTTCGGCTATCACCACGACCCGGCTTACCAGAAGAATCGCTGGCTGATGGATAACCGCGCGATGATCGAAAGCGCCGAGGGGCAGATGCAACGTTTCGACGTGCGGCCGCCGATTCCGACGCTCGCCGCCAAGAGCTTTTCGGGCGGCAACCAGCAGAAGATCATCCTCGCGCGCGAGATCGAGCGGAACCCGGACCTTCTGCTTGTCGGTCAGCCGACGCGCGGCGTCGATATCGGCGCGATCGAGTTCATCCACAAGCGCATCGTCGAGCTGCGCGACGCGGGCAAGGCGGTGCTGCTGGTTTCGGTCGAACTCGACGAGATCATGAGCCTGTCGGACCGCATCGCGGTGATGTTCGACGGCCGCATCATGGGTGAGCGCCTGCCCGAGGATACGGATGAGCGCGCGCTTGGCCTTCTCATGGCCGGTGTGACCGGGGAGGCCGCCTGATGAACCGCCTGCCGAGATGGGCCGACCTCGTGCTCGTGCCGCTGATCAGCCTGCTTCTTGCGGGCATCATTTCAGCGATCGTGATCCTCGCCATCGGGCAAAGCCCGTCTGAGGCTTTGCGCACGATGGTGGTCGGCGCGGTCGGCTCGCCCTATGCCTGGGGCTACACGCTTTACTACGCCACGAGCTTCATGTTCACGGGCCTCGCGGTCACGATCGCTTTCCACGCCTCGCTTTTCAACATCGGGGGCGAGGGGCAGGCGCAGCTTGGGGGGCTGGGCGTTGCACTGGTCTGCCTGTCGTTGCCATGGCCGCACTGGACGCTGGCGCTGCCGGCGGCGATGGCTGGGGCGGCGCTGTTCGGGGCCGCCTGGGCCGCAATTCCGGCCTATCTGCAAGCGCGGCGGGGCAGCCATGTCGTGATCACGACGATCATGTTCAACTATATCGGCGCGGCGCTTATCATCTACATGCTGGTCAACGTGCTGCGCCCCAAGGGGCAGATGGACCCGGCGACGGCGCGGTTCCCCGAGGGCACGAAACTGCCCACCCTGCATGAGATCCCGGGCCTCGACCTCATCTTCACCAAGCAGGTTCCGGCGAATATCACGCTGTTTATCGCGCTGATCGCCTGCTGGCTCGTCTGGTTGCTGATGTGGCGCACGCGGCTGGGCTATGAGATCCGCGCCTTCGGGCGGTCCGAAAAGGCGGCGGTCTATGCCGGCATCTCACCTTTCAAGGTGACGATGTATGCCATGCTGATGTCCGGCGGGCTGGCCGGGATGATGGCGATCAACAACGTCATGGGCGAGGCCGAAAGGCTGCTGCAGAACTCCTCGGAAGGGGCGGGCTTCATCGGCATCGCGGTGGCGCTGATGGGGCGCAATCACCCGGTCGGCGTGCTTCTGGCAGCACTTCTGTTCGGCTTCCTGTTCCAGGGCGGTGCGGAGCTGGGTCTGTGGACCTCGATCCCGATCGAGCTCAGGACCGTCGTGCAGGGTCTGGTCATCCTCTTTACCGGGGCGCTGGATCACATGGTGCGGATGCTGCTGGGCCTGTTCTTCCGCCCGCGCAAGCTGGAGGCGGCGTGATGGCAGAGTATCTTCCGCAACTGATGCTCGTCTGGTCGATCCAGTACATGGGCGTTCTTTCCCCCGGACCGAGCGTCGCGCTGATCCTCGCGGTGGCGACCAGCCGGGGGCGGGTGCCGTCGGTCACGACCGCCTTCGGTATTGCCTGCGGCTCGATCATCCTGGCGGGCGCGACGGTGATCGGGATTACCGCGATTTTCGCCCAGATGGCCGAACTGATGACAGCGGTGCGGCTGATCGGGGCGGGCTATCTTCTGTGGCTGGCCTGGAACGCCTTTGCGCGCGCGGTGCGACCTGCAGAGCTTTCCGTCGTCGCCCTGCCTGACCGAAGCCTTTTGAGAACGGCGTTGGCGGGGTTCTTTCTCCAGGTTTCGAACCCGAAGGCAATCCTCTTCTGGCTGGCAATCGCGGCCCTCGGCGGGGCGGGCGATGCGCCTTGGCCCGTCATGGTCTTCTTTGTCGGAAGCGCGTTCGTGAATTCCTTCATCGGCCACTCGGCTTGGGCGCTTTTCCTGTCGTCGGGGCCGTTTCGCCGGGCCTATCTGAAAGCGCGGCGCGGGGTCGAGGCGACGCTTGGCGCGTTCTTCGCCTTCGCCGCGTTCAACCTTGCAACGGCGAGGGGCTGACCCATGGATTTTGCCACGCTCCTGCAGATTCTCGACTCGACGCTGCGGCTGGCGACGCCGCTCTTGCTGGCCTGTCTCGCGGGGCTGTTCTCCGAGCGCTCCGGCATTTTCGACATCGGGCTGGAAGGCAAGATGCTGATGGCCGCGATGTGCACGGGCGCCGTCGCCGCGCTGACCGGATCGGTCTGGCTGGGCGCGCTTGCCGGGATCGGCGGAGCGCTGATCCTGGCCATCGTTCACGGGGTCGCCTCGATCACGTTCCGGGGAAACCAGCTTATTTCCGGGGTCGCGCTCAACTTCGTGGCCTCGGGCATCACGGTGCTGGTCGCGCAGTCGCTGTTTCACCAAGGCGGGCGCACCCCGCCGCTAAGCGGGGCGGCGCGGTTCAATCCGATCGAGCTTCCGTTTGCGGACGCGATGTCCGGCGTGCCGCTGATTGGCCCGTTCTACGCCGACGTCCTGTCTGGCCACACGGCGCTTGTCTACGTTGCGCTGCTGACCGTGCCGCTCACGTGGTGGGTGCTGTTCCGCACCCGCTTTGGCCTGAGGCTGCGGGCGGTGGGCGAAAACCCCGCCTCGGTCGACACTGCAGGGATTTCCGTCATCCGGCTCCGCTACACGGCCGTCATGATCACCGGCGTGCTTTGCGGACTTGCAGGGGCCTACATGGCGGCGGGTCTTCAGGCGGGCTTCGGGCGCGAGATGACGGCGGGGCGGGGCTATATCGCGCTGGCCGCGCTGATCTTCGCCAAGTGGCGGCCGTGGTACGCGCTTTACGCGACGCTTCTGTTCGGCTTCCTGCAGGCGCTTGCGCTCAGGCCTGACGTCATCCGCAACACGATCGGTTTCAACGTTCCGGTGCCCGCGCTTGATGCGCTGCCCTACGTACTGACGGTGATCGTGCTTGCCGGTTTCGTCGGGCGCGCGATCCCGCCGCGGGCCGGAGGCGAACCCTACGTGAAGGAACGCTGACGCATCTGGAGCGATGCGCGCACCGGAACTGGCCTGATCGTTACCCTTCGGACGGTTTGACATGAACCGTGCATGGGGGCATGAGTGGTCAAGGGCTCTTTTTCCGGCAAGTGCGGGTTCCCCATGCAGATTTACCTGCCCATCGCCGAAGTATCGGTAAATGCGTTCCTGCTTTTGGGGTTGGGCGGCATCGTCGGAGTCCTTTCGGGGATGTTTGGGGTCGGCGGCGGCTTTCTCATGACGCCGTTGCTGTTCTTCATCGGCATCCCGCCCGCCGTCGCTGTCGCGACCGAGGCGAACCAGATCGTCGCATCGTCATTCTCGGGCGTTCTTGCGCATTTGAAGCGCAAGACCGTGGATCTGAGGATGGGGACGGTGCTTCTGATAGGCGGCCTGATCGGCGCGGGGCTGGGTGTTCAGCTGTTCAACGTGCTGCGCGGGATGGGCCAGGTCGATCTGCTGGTGAAGCTGTGCTACGTCGTCTTCCTCGGGATCATCGGCTCGCTCATGTTCATCGAGAGCCTGAGTGCGATCCGACGCTCCAAGCGCCCCGGCGCGGCACCGGTGAGGCGGCGGCACAACTGGATCCACGCGCTGCCGCTGAAAGTGAAGTTCCGGACCTCCGGGCTTTATATTTCCGTCATCCCTCCGCTGATCGTGGGCGTTTTCGTGGGCGTCCTTGCCGCGATCATGGGGGTGGGCGGCGGCTTCATCATGGTGCCCGCGATGATCTACCTGCTCGGCATGCCGACGAAGGTGGTGATCGGCACCTCGCTTTTTCAGATCATCTTCGTCACCGCCTTCACGACGCTTCTGCACGCCACGACCAACTTCACGGTCGACATGCCGCTTGCGGTGCTTCTGCTCGTCGGTGGTGTGATCGGCGCGCAGGTCGGCGCGCAGATCGGTACGAAGCTGAAGGCCGAGCAGCTTCGCATTCTGCTGGCCCTTCTCGTGCTCGCGGTGTGCGTCAAGCTGGGGCTGGATCTGTTGCTGCAGCCGTCCGAGCTCTACTCCATCGGCGGAGTGGGAGGGCACGCATGAAGCAGGTCTGGCTGGCCCTTCTTGCGGTGTTCACGGCTCTCGCCCTGCCGGTCGGGGCGGAAACGGTCGTCGCGGGCATGAACCAGAACCGCATCGCCATCACGGCGAATTTCGACGGGTCCGAGCTTTTGATCTTTGGCGCGGTGAAGCGTGATGCGCCGGCTCCGGGTGACGCGCCGCTGGGTGTCATCGTCACGGTCGCGGGCCCGTCCAAGCCGCTGATCGTCCGCCGCAAGGAAAAGCGGTTCGGCATCTGGGTGAATGTCGATGCCGTCGAAATCGACCTCGCGCCCAGTTTCTACTCTGTCTCGACGTCGGCGCCGTGGAACGAAGTCATCGCGGATATCGAGGATCTGCGTTACCGCATTTCGGTTCCGCGCGCGATCCGGTCGGTCGGCGCCCCGATGCACGTGCAGGACGCCCGGTCCTTCACCGAGGCTCTTATCCGTATCCGACGGGCCAACAGCCTCTACACCCTGCAGGAAGGGGCAGTGGAGGTTTCGCAAGATACGCTCTTCAATACCTCGATCACCCTGCCGGCCAACCTGACCGAAGGAAAATACCGCGCGCGCTTCTTCCTGACGCGCGGGCGTCAGGTTATCGACGTGCGCGAAACCGAAATCGCCGTGCAAAAGGTCGGGCTGGAGCGCTTTCTCTACAACCTCGCCCATGAACAGCCGCTGGTCTACGGGATCATGTCGCTGATCATCGCGATTGCTGCGGGCTGGGGTGCGTCCGCCGTGTTCCGCTATTTCCGGGGCTGACCTTCGGCGCTCGTCCAGTTGGTGACGATCGTGCCGAGCGTGTCAGAACGCCTTGAAGGTCATGGTGGTCAGGGTTCGGCTGATGCCCGGAATGTCGAACAGCTTTTCGGACAGCCAGTGTCCGACATCCGCATCCTCGGGGATGTAGACCTTGGCGATCAGGTCATATTCGCCCGAGGTCGAATAAAGCTCCGAGACCACTTCCCGGTCATAGATTTCGTTGGCCACGTTGTAGGTCTGGCCGGGCTGGCAACGGAACTGGACGAAGACGCAGCGCATGGGGTTCACTCCCTGTCATTCATGAGAAAGCGTAGTGTGTTTTGCGGGCAACCGGAAGTCTTACGCCTCTTCGGTCGGGGCAAGGGTGAGGGGTGACACGGGTGCGGCAAGATCGTCCGTCGTCAAGGGCTCAGTCGGCCGGGCAAGGCGATTGCGAACGACCCAGTGAAGCCGCGTTTCGGCCCGGGTGATCGCGACATAGGCAAGCCGTTTCCAAAGGGGAATGCCCGCCTCCAACCGCCCCATACGGGCGGCGACGAACAGATCGGGCGCGAAGACCTGAACATCGGGCCATTGCGAGCCTTGCGCCTTGTGGATGGTCACCGCCGAGCCGTGCAGGAAAGCCGCCCCCATGCGCGCGGCGAAGGGAATGAAGGGCTCTTCCTCGTCCGGCAGTTCGATCTTGATGATCGAGGCGGCGCTGACGCGGGGGTCTTCCGCGCCGACGACGTGCAACCGGGAAAAGCCGGGCTTCTTGCCGGGCCCGAGATAGATCACCTGCGCGCCCTTGATCAGCCCGCGGGCCTCCAGGTCGATGCGTTTCTTTCGGTGTTTCAGCGGCAGTTCGATCCCGTCACAGATCAGCGGCTCACCCGGCAAGAGCGCGTCCAGAGGCGCGCCGTAGGCACCCCGGAAAGCCTGTATCAGCCGGATGCGGGTCTGGTTGCGCCAGACCAGAACCGGCGAGCGCGCCATCAAACCGGCATCGACACGTTCGGACCAGCGAACGCGTTCGTCGCGCTTGGCGGCTTCCGCCACCATATGCTCGAACGCCTCGAAGGTCAGGTCAGGATCGGCGAGCGCATGGGCCAGGTCGAGGATCGGGTTGTCCTCCTGCTGCCTATGGATGCGGTGGAGCGTCAGCTTGCGGCCTTCGGACAATTTGTCGAAGACCATCTCGCCCGACTGGCCCACGGGTGCGAGCTGAGCCGGATCGCCGAAAAGAACGAGCGTCGGGAAGATCTCACGCAGATCCTCGAACTGGCGTTCGTCGAGCATCGAGGATTCATCGACGAACCCGATATCGAGCGGATCTTCGCGCCGCTTCCAGCCGAGAATGAAGTCGGAGCCGCGTAGTCCCGCAGCCGCCAGCGCGCCGGGGATCGACTTCACCTGATCGAAGAACCCCTTGGCACGGTCGAGCGCGGCATCGGTCAGTCCTTCGATTTCAGGCCGGTCGCCGTTTCCGTTGAGCCATTCGGCGATCCGTTCGTATTCCGGATCGTAGACGGGTGTGTAGAGGATGCGGTGGATCGTGGTCGCGGGAACACCCCGGCCCCGCAGAACGCTTGCCGCCTTGTTGGTGGGCGCGAGGATCGCCAGCGTGCGGCGATCCTTGCGTTTGCGGCCCTCGTAATCGCCCGAGATCGTATCGACCCCCGCCTCGGACAGCGCTTTTGTGATCTCGGCGAGCAGCATGGTCTTGCCCGATCCCGCCTTGCCTACGACAGCGAGAACCTGCGCCTTTCCGGGCGCATCGGGGCGGGTCGTGCCCTCGACAAGGTCGATGCCGGCCCCGCCCAGGACCTCGGCGATGCGGTCCCAGGCTTCGGCCTGATCGTCAGAGAAAGTAAGCGCAGGGACTGCCATGGGCGCGACCCTAGCGGCCGCCCCGGGGCGATGCCAGCGCCTTTATCCCGTAGCGGGCAGGTCCGTCTTGTCGTCGTATGCGTTGTCGAACCAGTGTTGTGCGACGTCGGCCGGGATGCCCGCCTTCCGCGCAAGTCTGCGGCGCACGTCCTCGGAAAACTCCCACAAACCGAGACTGATCGCGTCCGCCCCTTCGCCCTCGGTCCCGAGCACGGTCGGTTGCCAGCCGAGCAAGCGGTAGATGCGCACCATCCGCGCGTCGAAGACGCCGACCGCGCGCGCCAGCCCAAGCCCGACGCCAAGCTGCGCCCCGCCAAGCATCAGCGCCGCAGAAACATTCGGGGCGACGTGTTCGGCGAGGCAGAAGCGGGTGCATTCCCAAAGCTTGGGGTGGCTGAATTTTCGCCCAGCGGCGAGGTTCGAAAAGTGCTCATTCACCATGGTGCGTCCGGTCGTCGGCAGGAAGCGCATGGAGCCGCCATGGCTGCCGTCCGGCTGCTGCCAGATCACGTAGGTGGGGTTGAGCCGGTCATAGTCGTCGCGTTCCCAGCCGCGACTGTCGACCGTGACCGCCCAGCCGAGCCTTTCCCGGAACTGACGCGCGCGGTCGGAAAACATCGTGTCGCGAAGTGTGGGATATTGGCGAAGTTCTTCACCAGTGAGGAAACGTAGCATTTTAGCCCTCCGTCAGAATGACGAAGGGGATAGCGAAACAAGGTTAATGTGAGCCTAGTCGGCCGGGGCGCGGCCTATCGGGAAGCGCCCGTCAGCGCCGTTCGGGGACAAGCTGCTGAACGACCCCTGCCAGAAGCAGGTATACGGAGGTCAGCACGAGACCCCAATGGGCAAGTTCGCCCGGGGCGAAATCGACCCAGGCCGCACGGACGGCGAACGCGCCCCACGCCAGAGCCATGGGTAGCGACAGCCAGCGCCAGCGCTCTGTTCGCACGGGATGGATGAACTTGAGGTTGGTAAACATCGACAGGGCAATGATGACGATGATCGCGAGCATCAGGTAGAAGTTGGGCTCGACCGCGAAGAGCACGAGGACGACCATGTTCCAGCAGGCCGGGAAGCCCGCAAAGGAGTTGTCGCTGGTCTTCATGCGCGTGTCGACGAAGTAGATCACGCTCGCATAGGTGATGACGATGATCGCGAGCCAGCCGGTCCAGCCAGGCAAGAGCCCGGAATGGAACAACGCAAAGGCCGGGATGAAGACGTAGGTCAGATAATCGATGATGAGGTCCAGCAGCACCCCGTCATAGGTCGGCCAGTTGGACTTGACGTGGTAGTACCGCGCGAGC
Source organism: uncultured Rhodobacterales bacterium (assembly GCA_965368915.1). Lineage (GTDB taxonomy): Bacteria > Pseudomonadota > Alphaproteobacteria > Rhodobacterales > Rhodobacteraceae > Albidovulum. The sequence goes on from CBDUOT010000048.1 coordinate 10,877, forward strand.
GGTCCGTCGATCGCGTCCACCGCCAGCGCGACGACCAGCCAGAGGAACATGAGGCTCCATTTCCCCTCTGCCGCGGCGAGCATGGCGAGCATCGATAAAACCGCGCCGGTCGCGGTGAAGAGATGCACCATCAGCGCCTTGATCTGAGGAGACATGCCGTTACTCGTCCCTTGCTTCATGCGCGTGGGTGCGCCTTGTCGTAGATGTCCATAAGTCGCGCGCTATCGACCGCCGTGTAGGCCTGCGTGGTCGAAAGCGAAGCATGGCCGAGCAGTTCCTGGATCGCCCTGAGATCGCCACCTGCCGCCAGAAGATGGGTGGCGAAACTGTGCCGCATCGCGTGTGGCGTCGCGGTCGCGGGCAGGCCGAGGCCGAGCCGCGCCTTTTCCATCGCACGGGCGATGAGGCGGGGGTTCAGCGCTCCGCCGCGCTGGCCCCGAAACAGCGCCATGCCGGGTTCTTCGGCGACCGGGTGGGGACAGAGCGCGACGTAGCGCGCCACGGCATCCCGCGCGACCGGCAGGGTTGGCACGACGCGTTCCTTGCCGCCCTTGCCGTGGATCCTCAGAACCTCGGGCAGGGGGCTTTGCGCGCCGGTCAGTCCAAGCGCTTCGGAGATCCGCAGACCGCAGCCGTAAAGAAGCGTCGCGATGGCGGCGTCGCGGGCGGCGACCCAGTCTTCGCGCGGCAGGCTGGCCATCTGGTCGATCACCTCGCGCGCGGCGTCTTCGCTGAGGGGCCGCGGCAGCTTGCGCTGGAACTTCGGGCTGCGCGCGGCGAGCACGGCACTCGGATCGAACCCGTCCCGGTCGGCGAGCCATCGGGTGAAGCGTTTGACGGCAGAGAGCTTGCGCGCAAGCGAACGCGCCGCGCATCCCCGCGCCCGCTCATGCGCCATCCACGCGCGCATGTCGCGCTGCGTCAATGCCGCGATCCGGGCAGTGCCGAGGCTTTCGCCCTCATGCTTCGACAGAAAGTCGAGCCACGCCGTCACGTCCGACCGGTAGGCCGCGACGGTGTTGTCCGCCGCACCGTCGATCGCCGCCAGATGCGAAAGCCAACGCGCCAGCGCGTCGCGCAGGGCGGGGGAGAGGGCGAGTGTCATCGTGGCCGGCTCAGGCCAGCCAGCGCCGCATTGCGCGTTCGAAGACGCCCGCGAAGAAGCTGAGAAGGTCGGTGCCCTGATTGGCGCGGAACTGGTGCGGGTCCTCGGCGCCAAGCGCGAGCATGCCCGGAAGCTTTCCCGGCCCGAGATCGAGCTTCAGCGCCGCCTCGGAGCGGATCCAGGGTCCGGACAGGCCGTAGATCGATTCCATTTCCGTCAGTGTTTCACGAAGCACGACGGAGCGGCCCGGCGCGGTGCGGCCACCGGCCATGTAATCTTCGATGAAGCCCGGCTCGGCGATGCAGAGCACCTCGCCCAGACGGTCGAGTGTCGGGTCGTGATCCTTGTGCACGGTTTCAAGCACCAGCCGCACGCAATCGACACGCAGGATCTGCGCCACCTCGCCGCCGAGGTTCTTCAGGAAATCCTCGAACTCGGACGGGTTCAGCATCTGCAGGATCGCGCGGTGCACCTGGTTCGTGCCTGCGAGGTTCTCATACGCCGCCGCGATGACCGAGCGGTGCGTGTCCTCAAGCCGGTCGAGCCGCGCTTCGAGCCGTTCCATGGCAATGCCGCGCAGGTCGACGATGTTCGATCCCATCGCCCGTTCGTTGGCCGAAATCAGCGCTCGCATAAGGTCGCGATCTTCCAGAATGACTTCCGGCTCCGCCAGAAGTTTATCCCGCAACTCTGCCGCGATGTTCGCTGATTCCGCCATGACTGCCCTCGTGCCTATTTGGTTCGTTTTGGCCGACTATACACGATGTCAAACGATTTTCTGCCCGGTTTTTGCCCAGTCGCTGAGAAACTGTTCAAGCCCTTTGTCCGTAAGAACGTGATTGGCCATGGACTTGATCACCGCGGGCGGCGCGGTCACCACGTCAGCGCCGATCTTGGCGCAGTCGATCACATGGTTCACCGAGCGGATCGAGGCGGCGAGGATTTCGGTCGAGAACGTATAGTTGTCGTAAATCGTGCGGATGTCTTCGATCAGGTCCAGCCCGTCGACATGGATGTCGTCGAGCCGCCCGATGAACGGCGAAATGAAGGCCGCGCCCGCCTTCGCGGCGAGGATTGCCTGAGCCGCCGAGAAGCAGAGCGTGACGTTGACCTTCAGCCCCTCCGATGCGAAAGCCTTGCAGGCGGTGAGCCCGTCCCAGGTCAGCGGCACCTTGATCGCGATGTTGGGCGCGATCTTGGAAAGCTTCAGCCCTTCGGTAATCATCGCCTTGGCCTCGGTGGCCACGACTTCAGCGGAAACGGGGCCCGAGACCATGTCGCAGATCTCTTTGGTCACTTCGATGATATCGCGTCCCGATTTCAGGATCAGCGAGGGGTTGGTGGTCACGCCGTCGACCATGCCGAGGTCGTTGAGTTCCTTGATGGCGGCGGTGTCTGCGGTATCGACGAAGAATTTCATGCGCGCTCTCCTGGCTGGATCTGCTTTTGCGCGCTGTTCTAGCGCATGGCCGGGCAGGCCGGAACCCATGATCGGGGTGCGCGTTGGCTGAGCTTTCCTTTTTCGACGAAGGCGCACTCGTTTCGGTGCTGACGACCGAGCCTGTCGGCCGGCCGCTGGACTACCGCGCGCCCGAGGGAGGCTGCTTCGTGGGCGCGTTCGTCGAGGTGCCGCTGGGCCCGCGCCGGGTTCTCGGCGTGGTCTGGGGGGCAGGCGAGGGCGGCTACGACCTGTCCAAGGTCCGGCCTGTGAACCGGGTGCTGGATGCCGCGCCGATGGGCGAGGCGATGCGGTCTTTCCTGATCCGCGCGGCCGACTACACGCTTACGCCGATGCCCGCGATGCTTCGGCTGGCGACGCGCGCGCCCGGCCTCGCCGATCCGCCGGGTCCGCGAAGGATCTATCGCAAGGGTTGGGCGGAACCCGACCGGATGACCGACGCGCGCGCCAGGGTGATCGCGGTTCTGGACGAATATGGCGGCGCGGCGTTCAATCTGGGCGAGCTTGCTGCGCTGGCCGGTGTCTCTACCAGCGTTGTGAAGGGTCTGGTCAAGCAGGGTGTCGTGGCGGAGGAGGAAGCGCCGCGCGATCTGCCGTACCCCACGCTTGACCCAGAAATCGCGGGCAAGGAACTCGCCGAGGATCAGGCCGCCGCCGCCGGACAGCTTCGCGACGCTATCGCGGCGGGCCGCTACGGGACCACGCTTCTGAAGGGCGTGACGGGTTCGGGGAAGACGGAGGTCTACCTTGAAGCGGTCGCCGAGTGCCTTCGCAAGGGGCGGCAGGCGCTTGTCCTGTTGCCCGAGATCGCCCTGACCGCGGAGTTCCTGAACCGGGTTGAGGACCGCTTTGGCGCGATGCCCGGAGAGTGGCATTCGGGCGTCACCCAGACCGAGAGGCGGCGCCTTTGGCGCATGACGGGCGAGGGTGGCGTCAGCCTCGTCATCGGTGCCCGGTCATCGCTGTTCCTGCCGTTCCGCGATCTTGGCCTGATCGTCGTGGATGAGGAGCATGACACGTCCTACAAGCAGGAGGATGGCGTTCTTTACAACGCGCGGGACATGGCTGTGCTGCGCGCCTCGCTTTGCGATGCGCAGGTGGTGCTCGCTTCGGCGACGCCCTGCCTTGAGACATGGGTGAACGCCGAGGCTGGCAAGTATTCCCGCATCGATCTGACGTCGCGCTTCGGCGTGGCAGAGATGCCCGATCTTATGGCCATCGACATGCGCGACGAGAAGCTGGAGGCGAGCCGCTGGATCAGCCCGACGCTCGCCGCGGCCGTTCGCGAGAGGAGCGAGCGCGGGGAGCAATCCCTGCTGTTCCTGAACCGCCGTGGCTATGCGCCCGTCACGATCTGCCGTGCCTGCGGGCACCAGATCGGCTGTGACCATTGCGATGCCCGGATGGTCGAGCACCGGTTCCTCAAGCGCCTCGTCTGCCATCAGTGTGGCGAGACGAAACCGATGCCCGCAGTGTGCCCGTCCTGCAAGGTCGAGGGCCGGCTGGCGCCCGTTGGTCCGGGTGTCGAGCGGTTGGCCGAAGAGGTGGCGGAGCGCTTCCCCGATGCCCGCGTCGCCGTCCTGTCGTCAGACCTCTTCACCTCGGCCCGCGCCCTGAAGGAAAAGATCGGCGAGATTGCGGACGGGGACGCCGATATCATCATCGGCACGCAGTTGGTCGCGAAGGGGCACAACTTTCCGCTTCTGACACTGGTGGGCGTGATCGACGCCGATCTGGGGCTTCAGGGCTCGGACCTGCGGGCGGCGGAACGTACCTTCCAGCTTATGCGTCAGGTTTCCGGCCGCGCCGGTCGCAGCGAGCGGCCGGGAGTGGCGATGTTGCAGACCTTTCAGCCCGAACATGCCGTCATCCGCGCGATCCTTTCGGGCGAGGAAGAGGCGTTCTGGCGTGCCGAGGCGGCAGAGCGGCAGGCGGCGGGAATGCCCCCCTTCGGCCGGTTGGCGGGCATCGTGCTTTCCTCTCCCGACGTCCAGACGGTTTTCGATTTCGGCGCCGAGCTTGCCCGCCGCGACGCCCCGCTGCGCCGCATCGGCGCACAGGTCTTCGGTCCCGCGCCTGCGCCCATCGCACGGGTTCGTGGCCGGCACAGGGTGCGCCTGCTCGTGAAGGCGGCAAAGGGTGTCGCGCTTCAGCCCGCGCTCGCCGAATGGGTCGGGCAGTTCAAGGTTCCGAACAACCTGCGGCTTGCGATCGATATCGATCCGCAGAGCTTCTACTGAGGCCACGACTGCTCTCATCCCCCGCCTGAGCGCACATCGGGTGTGACCCTCCGCGCGGTTCAAATGGCTCGCCAATCCGCCGAAACAGGCGTAAGGCGGATTTTATGTTCCGAATGCCGAAAATCACTCTGAAGGAAGCCGAAGGACTGCCCCGCTGGCGGCAGCCCGCGTTTCTTCTGTTCCTGATGGCGGCGGCAATGCCCATCGCTTTCGCGACCTGGTCGGCGCTTCTGAACAACTTCGTCAAGGACGCCGCGAACTTCACCGGGGTGGAGATCGGCTGGCTGCACACCGTGCGAGAGATCCCCGGTTTTCTCGCCATCGGCGTGATCGTTCTTCTCTGGGCGCTGCGCGAACAGGTTCTCGCGTTGCTGGCGCTGGGCCTTCTCGGCGCGGCGACGGCGGTCACGGCGATGTTCCCCACGTTGGGCGGCATCCTCATGATCACGCTGCTGTCCTCGATTGGCTTTCACTACTTCGAAACGGTGAACCAGTCGCTCCAGCTTCAGTGGATCGACAAGAAGCGCGCGCCCCAGACGCTTGGCTGGATCGTCGCGATCGGATCGGGTGCGTCCCTCGCGGCCTATGGGCTGATCGTGCTGACCTGGAGGACATTCGACCTTAGCTACGGGCTGGTCTACGGGCTGTCGGGCGGTACGACGCTTGCGATCGCGATCTTCGCGGCCATCGCCTATCCGCAGTTCGAATCGCCCGATCCGCAGCTTAAGACCTTCGTTCTGCGCCGCCGCTACTGGCTTTACTACGTGATGCAGTTCATGGCGGGCGCGCGGCGACAGATATTCATCGTCTTTGCCGCCTTCATGATGGTCGAGCATTTCGGCTTCGAGGTGCATGAAGTTACGGCGCTGTTCCTCATCAACTATCTGGTGAACATGATTGCCGCGCCGCTCATGGGACATGCTGTTGGACGCTTCGGCGAACGCAACGCCCTTGTCTTTGAGTATACCGGGCTTCTGTTTGTCTTTCTCGCCTACGGCGGCATCTACTGGTTCGGCTGGGGCGTGGTGCTGGCCGCGGTCCTCTACGTTCTCGACCATCTGTTCTTCTCGCTGAGCTTCGCGCTCAAGACCTACTTCCAGAAGATCGCCGATCCACAGGACATCGCGCCGACGGCGGCCGTCGCTTTCACGATCAACCATATCGCGGCCGTCTTCCTGCCAGCGGCGCTTGGCTATCTCTGGGTGGTCTCCCCCGGCGCGGTGTTTGGGTTCGCGGCCCTGCTGGCAGGGTTTTCGGTCTTGCTGGCGCTTCTCGTCCCACGCCATCCCTCACCGGGATACGAGACGATCTTTGCGCGCGGCCTTCCCCTGGCGGCCGAGTGAGGCCGCGCAAGTTCATCGCTTCGTGATCGTCACCCTGATGGCGGCAGTGCTGTCGAATGGCTATATTCGGTGCGAACCGCTATTGGCCGGAGACCTGCAATGCTGAACGCTCTATTCGGAAAGAAAGCCTCCATGCCCGCGACGGATGAAGCTCTGCCCGGCAGGGACACGCCGATCCCGACCGCGGACACCCACTTCATCTTTGGGCGCCCGCTGAAATCGCCCGTGCCCGAGGGCATGGAAGAGGCGATGTTCGGCATGGGCTGTTTCTGGGGTGTGGAGCGCAAGTTCTGGCAGCTCGACGGCGTCTGGCTGACCATGGTCGGATACGCCGGAGGGATCACTCCGAACCCGACCTATCAGGAGACCTGCACCGGCCGCACCGGTCAGAACGAAGTCGTGCGGGTCATCTATGATCCAAAGGTCATCAGCTATGAGGACCTTCTTAGGGTGTTCTGGGAAGGCCACGACCCGACCCAAGGCAACCGGCAAGGCAACGATGTCGGCACGCAGTACCGGTCGGGCATCTACACCTACACGGACGCGCAGGCGGAGGCGGCCGAAGAAAGTCGCAAGGTCTATGCCGAACGGCTGAAGGGCGCGGGCTATGGGCCGATCACGACCGAGATCGTGGCGGCGGGTCCGTTCTACTACGCTGAGGACTACCACCAGCAATACCTCGCCAAGAACCCCGCCGGTTACTGCGGCGTGGGGGGCACCGGGGTGAGCTGCCCCATCGGCCTCAAGGCCTGACCATGTCCCGCTCCCCGCGCGAGGTGATGGCCAGCGGGGAGTGGTATTGCTGTCTCGACGCCGGCTACGAGGAAATGCGCCGCGCGGCGCGGCGCGCCTGCCATCAGCATGCAACCATGGACCCGGATGCGCGTGGTGCCTGCGCCCCGCTGCTGGCTGACTTGGTTTCGCTCGGCCGCGATTGCTGGATCGAAGCGCCGTTTCACTGTTCCTACGGGATCAACCTGAGGCTTGGCGACGGTGTCTATCTGAATGCGGGCTGCGTGGTGCTGGACTCCGCTCCGGTGCGGATCGGAACGCGCACCATGCTCGGCCCCGGCGTGCATATCTACTGCGCCGACCATCACCGCGACCCGGAAAAGCGCCGTGCGGGAATCGAGCGCGCATTGCCGGTGACGATCGGCTCAGATGTCTGGATCGGTGGCGGTGCGATCCTCTTGCCGGGAGTAACCATTGGCGACAACGCCATCGTCGCGGCGGGCGCTGTTGTTTCGCGCGACGTCGCTGCCGGATCACGGGTTGCAGGCATCCCCGCGCGGGCGCTATAGCGCCGCATCACGCCGCGTCACCCCCGGGGGAGTCCCGCCTATGCCGACCTATTCCGCGCTTACGACCCTGGCCGCGAGGGAGCCCGCCGAGGCGCTTGCCGAAGCCATGGAGAACTTCCTGCCCGAGCCGACGGGGATCGGCTGCTTTGAAATCGAGGATGGCAGCGGCCGGTTCGAGGTCGGTATCTATTTCGAAGAACGCCCCAACGAGATCGAGCTGGCCTTGATGGCCGCGATCTACGGGGCCGAAGCGTTCGCCGTCTCGGAAATCCCCGAGACCGATTGGGTTGCGCATGTCCGGCGGGAACTGCAGCCGGTCGAAGCCGGGCGCTTCTTCGTTTATGGTAGCCACGACGCCAACCGGGTGCCCGAGGATCGGGTCGCGCTTTTGATCGAGGCGGCCATGGCGTTTGGCACGGGCCACCACGGCACGACGAAGGGCTGCCTTGTCGCGCTCGACCGGCTGGACCGGGCCGGGTTTCGCGGGCGCAACGTCGCCGATATCGGCTGCGGAACGGCCGTTCTGGCGATGGCCGCCGCCTCGATCTGGCCGGAACCGGTGATTGCCGCCGACATCGACCCCGTTGCGGTGGAGGTGGCCAAAACCAATGTTGCAGCCAACGGACTTGAAGACCGGGTGCGGTCTTTCGAAGCCGCGGGCTTCGATCACCCTGAAATCGAGCGGGCGATGCCCTTCGACCTCGTCTTCGCCAATATCCTGAAGGGGCCGCTTATCGACCTTGCGCCCGCAATGGCGCGCGCGGTCTGCCCGGCCGGATACGTGATTCTATCGGGAATTCTTCAGAATCAAGCTGACCAGGTGACGCAGGCTTATGAAAAGGTTGGCTTTTCAAAGACTGCCCGCGACGATATCGGCGAATGGTCGACATTGGTTCTTAGACGTAATCAATGACATCGTCTTGGCCCTTTCTGCTTTGGTTTGCCCCATTTCTGCCATAGTTCGCGCTCAGCTTCGCTAGACGCGGGGGCGAAATAATCGGGGGATCGACATGGTCGATCGCAATTTGCAGAACTTTCATGGCCGGATTGGCCGAATTGAGCGTATCCACAACGCTGGCGGCGGGTTCGAGGCCGAGGGGACGCTTGGCATGTCCTTTTACAAGGCGCGCCGTCGTACGTCCCGTCGTTTTGGCCTGCTGGGGCCGCTCGCGCTGATCATGATCACCGTGGTTGGAATCAAGGCCACGGTTCACGCATCGCTTGGGGCTGAGCTCTACGAAGAACGGATCGTTGCGCTGCGCGCGGGAACTGCCGCCGATCAGGTCGGTGCCTACGTCCTGCAGGCCGATCCGATCACCGTGGCGATTGCCGAACGGATCCGCACACTTCTTTACTGACAACTCAAGCCGCGCTTCAGGCGGTTTGAACGCGACAATAGGAAAGGCCGTGCCGGGTAGTCCCGACACGGCCTTTGGCGACTAACGTCGCAAGTCGAAGCTGTTCCCGAAGGTTCAGCCGCGCAGTGCGATGGAGTCGATGTCGCCGCGGGACAGGCCGATATCGTCGAGTTCACGGTCGGTCAGGCGGGACAGTGCGTTGCGGGTGACGCGAGCGTCGTTCCACGCGACAAACGAAGAGACGAGAGCACCGAAGAAGCCATTGATGTGGCCCGAGGGCGCGCGGTTGGTTGCGATAACAGACATTTACTTGTTCCTTGTTGCTCGGGCCGACCCACAGTGGATCATCCCGCTTTCCCGGCGCAGATAGACCTCGCCCCTGTCCGCGGCAAGTCACGCAATCGCAATTCAGTCATGCACGCATTGCATGTCTCAATCGTGCCTTAATGCGTTGGATTAAAACCAATTCTGCCGCTACGTAAAATGTCGATTCTGAGCTGCGCTCTGTCGAATTCCGACCTCGGTGATCACGGGTTCGCGACAATCCCTCTCGGGCTTTCTTCCTTTGCGATGTTCGCTTTTCGTGCTACTCGTGAGAAAAAAGCAACACGTGAGGGAGCAGATGCGCGTTCTCGGGATCGATCCGGGGCTTAGAAACCTCGGCTGGGGTGTGATCGAGATGGCCGGATCGCGACTCAGTCACGTCGCCAACGGCATTATCCGGTCGGAAGGCACAGAGCTTTCAGAGCGGCTTTTGTCGCTTCACACGGCACTTGTAGAGATTGTCGCGCTGCATCAGCCCGATGCGGCCGCGGTGGAACAGACGTTCGTCAACAAGGACGGCGCGGGAACGCTGAAGCTTGGCCAGGCACGCGGGATCGCGATGCTGGTTCCGGCGCAAGCGGGCCTCAAGGTGGGTGAATACGCCCCGAACTCCGTCAAGAAGACCGTCGTGGGTGTCGGCCATGCCGACAAGACCCAGATCGCGCATATGGTGCGCCACCAGCTTCCGGGCGTCGAGATCGCGGGCCCCGACGCCGCCGACGCGCTCGCCATAGCGATCTGCCACGCGCACCACCTTCAAACCGCGGGCCGCATGGCTGCGGCGATCCGGGGCGCCGCATGATCGGGCGTATCGCGGGCGTGATCCTGCACCGGGCGGCCGATCACGTGCTGATCGATGTCCGGGGCGTGGGCTATATCGTCCACATTTCCGAACGCACCGCCGCCACGCTGCCGCCCGTGGGCGAGGCGGTGGCGCTTTATACAGAACTTCTCGTACGCGAGGACTTGCTGCAGCTTTTCGGGTTTCCCACCCTCCTCGAGAAAGAGTGGCACCGACTGCTGACGACGGTGCAGGGCGTGGGCGCGAAGGCCTCCATGGCGATGCTCGGAACTCTTGGCGCCGAGGGCGTCGCCCGCGCGATCGCGCTTGGGGACTGGTCGGCGGTGAAGGCCGCGCCGGGTGTCGGGCCGAAGCTTGCGCAGCGCGTGGTGATGGAACTTAAGGAGAAGGCGCCTTCCGTGATGGCGCTGGGCGGCGAGTTGTCCGTCGATGTGCCCGTCGGCGACGAGGTCGTCGAGGCGCCCGTCCCGAGGGCGGCGCCTAAATCTCCCCCATCGCGCACGGCGGCTGCGACCGCCGAGGCGCTGTCGGCGCTTATCAATCTCGGCTACGGTCAGGGCGAGGCCGCTGGTGCGGTCGCGGAGGCTGCGGGGCACGCACCCGACGCTGACACCTCCGTCCTAATCCGGGCGAGCCTCAAGCTTCTCGCGCCGAAAGGGTAACCTATGGAACCCGATCCCACGCTCCGGTCCGCGCCGCAACCGGAAGACGCCGATCGAGCGCTGCGCCCGCAAGCGCTGGAGGAATTCATCGGACAGGAAGAAGCGCGGGCCAACCTGCGCGTCTTCATCGAAAGCGCGAAGATGCGCGGCGAGGCGATGGACCACACGCTCTTTCACGGGCCTCCGGGGCTTGGAAAGACGACGTTGGCGCAGATCATGGCGAAGGAGCTTGGCGTCAACTTCCGCATGACCTCGGGGCCGGTGCTGGCGCGGGCGGGCGATCTTGCCGCGATCCTCACCAATCTCGAGGCGCGCGACGTGCTTTTCATCGACGAGATCCACCGGCTGAACCCCGTGGTCGAGGAAGTGCTTTATCCCGCGCTGGAGGATTTCGAACTCGACCTCGTGATCGGAGAAGGCCCCGCTGCGCGGACCGTGCGGATCGAACTACAGCCGTTCACGCTCGTTGGGGCCACGACGCGGCTGGGGTTGCTGACGACGCCGCTGCGCGACCGGTTCGGAATCCCGACACGGCTGCAGTTTTATACGATCGATGAGCTGAACGAGATCGTCGTGCGCGGCGCGCGGCTCATGGGGGTTCCCGCCGAGCCTGAGGGCACGCGTGAGATCGCGAAGCGGGCGCGCGGGACGCCCCGTGTCGCCGGTCGCCTGTTGCGGCGGGTCGTGGATTTCGCGATCGTCGAGGGTGACGGAAGATTGACGCGTGAGGTTGCAGATGGGGCGCTGACGCGGCTCGGGGTGGATCACCTCGGACTGGACGGTGCGGACCGCCGCTACCTGACCTTGATCGCTGAGAATTACGCGGGCGGGCCGGTCGGGGTCGAGACGCTGTCGGCGGCGCTTTCGGAAAGCCGCGACGCGATCGAAGAGGTGATTGAACCGTTCCTGCTTCAGCAGGGGCTGATTCAGCGGACGCCGAGGGGGCGGATGCTTGCCAGCAAGGCCTGGGCCCATCTTGGGTTGCCAGCGCCGAAAACGGCCGGGCAGGGCAGTCTTTTCGGGAAATGAGTGGCGTTTTGCGCGTGAAGTCCAACTCAAGCTATTGAAAACGAAAGAGTTTCGACACCCGCTTAGCCATTGGCGGCCGGTCATCAACCCACCCCGAACTCCTTTTCGACCGAGGGCGGCCCGCGCGGGCGCGGTTGAGGCGGCGCGCGAAAGCCACTAAGGCTCTGCGCGCGAAAAAGGAGGCCGCATGGACCCGCAGGATATCGAAGCGCTGTTTACCCGCTCGTCTGGCGAGTATTTCTTCGCAAGGTGGGAACGGCCGATCGTGCCGGTGATCTTCGGAGTCGATGACGCGACGCTTTCGACGGTGAAAGGAGCGGTGGAGGCGGTCGTTACGCTGGCCGGTCACAAGATGGCCGAGACCGATCCCGAACAGGGCGCAAATCTGATGGTCTTCTTCTTCCGCGACTGGGCGGAGCTTCTGGAGGTGCCCGATCTTGACCGGCTCGTCGAAGGGCTCGGTCCGCTCGTGGCGCGGCTCGGCGAGGAGGGGGCAAATCAGTACCGACACTTCCGGTTCGAGGATACCGGCGCGATCCGCGCCTGCGTCGCATTCGTGCGCATGGACGAGGAATTGTCGCAACTGCCCGCCGAGACCATCGCGCTCAGTCTTGCGACGCAGATCATTCTGCTTTGGTCCGACCGCGCCTTCGCAGAGCGGTCCCCACTTGCTCAGGCGGAAGGGAAGATCTTCCTGAGGCCCGATATCGCCGGGTTAATCCGCGCGGCTTATCATTCAGTATTGCCTGCCGTCGCCCGCGAGCCCAGCCATGCGCTGAGGCTGTCGGCGAGGCTTGGTCAGCCGCTCTGACAATGTCGAAAGACGCGTGACGCGATTTCAGCGCGTGCGCGCGTGGAAGAAGTGAACCCGGGCGGGCACGTATACGCCGTCGGCGCGCTCGTACCGGGCGAACTCCGCCGCCACGTCCGCCATGATCGCGGCGCGGTCTT
>CBDUOT010000049.1:0-22762 GCA_965368915.1 uncultured Rhodobacterales bacterium
TTGGTGACACGGCGGTCCGTCTGGCCGATCATCAGCCAGATTGCCGACCGGTTCGAGGGTGAACGCACGGCACTTTTGGCGGAGGCCGCCCATGTGGTGCCGCCGATCGGGGCGCAGGGGCTGAACATGTCGCTGGCGGATCTTGCGTGCCTGCTCGATCTCGCCCGCGACAACCCCGACAGGTTAGGCGATCGGGCGATGCTCATCGCCTATCACCGCCGCCGCTGGCCCGAGGTGAAAGCGCGCGTGACGGGGATCGATATGCTGAACCGCACCTCGATGCTGGGTGCGAAACCGCTTCGCGAACTTCGCGCGGGCGCGCTCAACGCGCTTTATTCGCTGAAACCGGTTCGGCAGACGCTGATGAAGGCCGGCCTCGGGATGCGCTGAAGGCATGCCACTAGTCCGCCGCCTGCGCCCTACCCCATCGCCGCGTCGAGCGCGCGCTTGACGCGGTCCACGGTGCCCTCGACGTCGTAAAGCTTGTCGAGCCCGAACAGCCCGATACGGAAGCTGCGGTAGGTATCGCCCTCACCGATCTGCAAAGGAACGCCTGCCGCGATCTGAACGCCGTTCGCGGCGAATTTCTTGCCGTTCTGGATGTCGGGATCGTCGGTGAAGCTGACGACCACGCCCGGCGCACCGAAGCCCTCGGCCGCAACCGACTTGATCCCGCGAGACGCCAGTTCCGCGCGCACGGCGTTGCCAAGCTTCCACTGCGCCTCGCGCAGGCGTTCAAAGCCGTACTCCTTCGTCTCCATCATCGTGTCGCGGAAGTCTTTCAACGCATCCGTGGGCATCGTCGCATGGTAAGCGTGACCGCCCGCCTCGTAGGCCGCCATCATTGCGCGCCACTTCTTCAGGTCGAGCGCGAAGCTCGACGATGCGGTCTCGTCCAGCCGCTTCGCCGCCGCTTCGGACATCATCACCAGGCCTGCCGAGGGCGAAGCCGACCAACCTTTCTGCGGGGCCGAGATCAGCACATCGACGCCGATGGCCTTCATGTCGACCCAGACGCAGCCCGAAGCGATGCAATCGAGGACGAACAGTGCGCCCACATCATGCGCGGCCTTCGCGAGCGCCTTGAGATAGTCATCGGGCAGGATCATGCCGGATGCGGTTTCGACATGCGGGGCGAAGACGACGTCAGGCTTCACTTCGGCGATCTTCGCGGTCACTTCCTCGACCGGCGCGGGCGCGAAGGGGGCATCCGTGGCGTTGCCCGAGCGGCGCGCCATGGCGACATGGGTTTCGCCCGCGAAGTTGCCCGCCTCGAATATCTGCGTCCAGCGGTAGGAGAACCAGCCGTTCCGCACGATCAGCGCCCGCGCGCCACCCGCGAATTGCCGCGCGACCGACTCCATCGCGTAGGTGCCGCCGCCGGGGACAAGCGCCACCGCATCGGCGTTGTAGACCTCTTTCAGCATGGCCGAGATGTCGCGCATCACACCCTGAAACACCGCGCTCATATGGTTGAGCGACCGATCGGTGAAGACGACCGAAAATTCCTCTAGTCCGTCGGGGTCGATGTTGGGAAGAAGCGCGGGCATGGGGGCCTCCGTCAATGCATTCGCCCCGAGGTAGCCCACCATGACGGGCAAAGCAAAGCGGAACTGCGGCCCGAGGCACCTTTCCTGAAGACCGCGTTCAGCCGAGCGGGCCTGGACGCCGTTCCTCGCTGAGCATTACATTAGCCTCCACGTTGCCGACACCTGGAAGGGTCATGACGCGGCGGCGCAGGACACGTTCGAAGTCGGCCAGATCCCGCGCCGTGACGCGGAGGCGGTAGTCGAAAAGCCCAAGGACGTGCTGCACCGTCTGGACCTCCGGGATCGCCGTAGCCGCGCGTTCGAAATCTTCAAGACTGACGCGCCCCTTGGTGGCGAGTTTCACGCCGAGAAAGACGGTGACGCCGAAACCGAGCGCCTCGGCGTCGAGGTCGATGTGACGGCCGGCGATGACCCCGGCGTCCTCAAGCCGCTTGATGCGGCGCCAGGTGGCGGGCTGACTGAGACCGAGCGTGCGACCGATGGCGCCGGCACTTTGCGTCGCGTCGGCGACGAGGGCGCGCAGGATCGCACGGTCGGTATCATCGAGCGCGATCATAGCGGCAAGCTCCCGGTTTCCTTGATGGTGGAGACGAGCATCAGGCTTTCGATATCGGAGATATGGGGCAGCGTCAGAATCCGATCGCGATAGACCTCCTGATAGTGACCCATATCGCGGGCGATGACGTTGAGCCGCACATCGACGCGGCCGAGAAAGGTCTGGATCTCGATCACTTCGGGGACGTCACGGGCCGCATCGAGGAATTCGTCGAAGGCGCGGGGATTGGTCTTGTCGAGCGTGAAGCGAAGTGAGACCTCAACCGCCCAGCCGAGCGCGCGCCAGTCGATCGTTGCGTGCTGCCCCCTGAGAACACCTGCCTCGGCCAGTTTTTCGAGCCGCCGCCAGCAGGTTGCTGCCGTGACCCCTGCCCGCTCGGCCAGATCGGCGGTTGCGACACCGGGCTCAGCCAAAAGCTGGCGTAGTATGCGTCGGTCGGTATCGTCAATTTGCATGATTGTTTAAGTTTTGAGTGCATTTGCGAATGATTATTTGCATAACTTCGTATTCACGTCAAATTTTGAACGGGAATTCCCGGAGCGCTGCGTATCTTCGCCCTCAGAAACAAGAAAGGAGCGCCCGATGCGCGTTTATTATGATCGCGATTGCGACATCAACCTCATCAAGGACAAGAAAGTCGCCATTCTCGGCTACGGTTCGCAGGGCCACGCCCACGCGCTGAACCTGCGCGACTCGGGCGCCAAGAACGTCGCCATCGCGCTGCGCGAGGGTTCGCCTTCCGCCGCCAAGTGCGAGAAGGAAGGCCTCAAGGTCATGGGGATCGCCGAGGCCGCGGCCTGGTGCGACCTGATCATGTTCACCATGCCGGACGAACTGCAGGCTGAGACCTACAAGAAATACGTTCATGACAACCTGAAGGAAGGCGCCGCGATCGCCTTCGCGCACGGACTGAACGTGCATTTCGGCCTGATCGAGCCGAAGCCGGGTGTCGATGTCATCATGATGGCGCCGAAGGGCCCCGGCCACACGGTGCGCGGCGAATACGTCAAGGGCGGCGGCGTGCCCTGCCTTGTGGCGGTTCATAACGACGCCTCGGGCAAGGCGATGGAAATCGGCCTTTCCTACTGCTCGGCTATCGGCGGCGGCCGGTCGGGCATCATCGAGACGAACTTCCGCCAGGAATGCGAAACCGACCTCTTCGGTGAGCAGGCCGTGCTTTGCGGCGGCCTCGTCGAACTCATCCGCATGGGCTTTGAAACGCTGGTTGAGGCCGGATACGAGCCCGAAATGGCCTATTTCGAGTGCTTGCACGAGGTGAAGCTGATCGTGGACCTGATCTACGAAGGCGGCATCGCGAACATGAACTACTCAATCTCGAACACCGCCGAATACGGCGAGTACGTCTCGGGCCCGCGCATTCTGCCCTATGACGAGACGAAGAAGCGGATGAAAGAGGTCCTTCGCGACATCCAGACCGGCAAGTTCGTGCGTGACTTCATGCAGGAAAACACGGTCGGACAACCGATGTTCAAGGCAACGCGCCGTCTGAACGACGAACACCAGATCGAACAGGTTGGTGAGAAGCTGCGCGCCATGATGCCGTGGATTTCCTCCGGCAAAATGGTCGACAAGAGCCGCAACTGATATCCTAAGCGGGCCCCTGGAAACGGGGGCCCTGCTTTCAGATGGCTTTGCTCTGACCCGCGACGTTGCAGCTGTAGCGTTCGATCCGGTAATTCGGATGTTGCACCTGCCAACGCGCGGCCTCGGCCTGGCCCATCACCAAGCAGGTCAGCAGAGACACGTCGTGTGGATCGTAAAGCATAGAGACATCGCGGCAGTCGCTACCGCCGATGAGACAAGCCGAAATCAAAAGTTCAATCACAAGCTCAACCTCCTTTTCGCGGGCGGAACGATACCGCCTAAATCCAGCATTGCAGATGCCCGTGGGCGAAACGTGAGCAAAACGTGAGAAAAACGTGACGTTTTTTTATGATTTGAGCAGGGTCTGCTGAATAATCAGCGCCGCACGACCAAATTTCGGGCCAAGTTGTCGCATTCGCCGGGATGCGCTGACAAGGCAGGCTCGCGCGGATAAGGTACTGTTATGTCGATCTGGACCCGCATATCCGAAGCAGTGGCCGCTCTCGCCAAGGGCGAGGGCCTGTCTGCTGTGTTCGATAAGCTGCGCACGCCACCAGAGCTTTCGGTGGGTTTCACGATCGCGGTTATTGCGCTTGGTGCCAAGATGGCGAAGGCCGACGGGCTTGTCACGCGCGATGAGGTCATGGCTTTCCGCGAGGTCTTCACGATCCCGCCGTCCGAAGAAGAGAACGCGGCGCGCGTCTTCAATCTGGCGCGACAGGACGTGGCCGGATTCGAACTGTATGCCGGTAAGATCGCGAGCATGTTCGGATCGGGCGATCCTGTGCTTGTCGATCTTCTGGAAGGGCTGTTCCACATCGCGATAGCCGATGGTGACTACCATCCGCACGAGGATGCTTTCCTGCGCGACGTGGCGCGGATCTTTGGCGTGGACGAGCGCTGTTTCCGGTCGCTGCAGTCCCGCTTCGTGCCCGATGCGCCGCGCGACCCATACGATGTCCTGCGTGTGCCCCACGACGCGTCGCTGGAGGAGATTCGCGCTGCCTGGCGTCAGGCGGTGCGCGATTCCCATCCCGACCGGATGCGCGCGCGCGGATTGCCTGATGAAGCCCTGCAGCTCGCCGAACAGCGTCTGGTCGACGTGAACCGCGCTTGGGAAGAAATCAGCGGCCGGCGGGCGGCCTGACCCGGATGCGCATCGCGACCTACAATGTCGAATGGTTCACGAACCTCTACGACCGCAACGGTGAGATTCTTGCGGATGGCGGCTGGTCAGCGCGTTACAACGTGACCCGGGCGGATCAGCTGGATGCGCTTGGCATCGTCTTCACCGCGATGGACGCCGATGCGGTGATGATCATCGAGGCGCCCGACAACAACAGACGCCACAAGACGGTCGACATGCTGGAAGCCTTCGCCGCGCGATATGAGTTGCGGACCAGGAAGGCACTCATTGGTTATGCGAACGGCACGCAGCAGGAAATCGCGCTGCTTTACGACCCCGACAAGATGAGCGTCCGGCACGACCCGATCGGCACATCCGATCAATCCGAAAGCAGATTGGCCGCCCCGCGGTTTGATTCGAGCTATCGCATCGACCTCGATATCGACGCTTCTCCCGAACATGTCCAATTTTCGAAACCACCGCTTGAGATCGAGGCGAAAACATCGGGCGGCCGAGTCTTTCGGATGATCGGGGTGCATGTGAAATCGAAGGCTCCGCACGGTGCGCGGAATGGTGAACATGCGCGCCGGATCGCGATCGAAGCCCGCCGGAAGCAGCTCGCCCAGTGCATCTGGCTGCGCGAACGGGTGACCGAACATCTCGACGCGGGCGAAAGCCTGCTCGTGATGGGGGACTTCAACGATGGTCCGGGCTTGGACGAATACGAAAAGCTTTTCGGCCGGTCGGGGGTAGAGATCGTTCTCGGCTGGGACGCACCCGAGGGGCTGCGGCTTCACGACCCTCATGCGCGCGTCGCCTTCGCCAAGAAACTTGCCGCCGCGCCTGCAACCGCGCGGTTCTATCTGGACGATCAGGGGCGCTATTTCTCGGCGCTGCTCGATTACATCATGGTGTCCCCGGATCTGAACGCGCTCGATCCGAAGTGGCGGATCTGGCATCCGTTCGACGATCCGGCCTGCTACAAGGTTCCGGAACTCCGCGAGGCGCTACTGACCGCTTCGGACCATTTCCCGGTCACGATCGACCTCCCGCTGTGAGCGTGGACTGTAAATGCGGTCTTGGATCACTTATATTTCGGGGATGAACCGCGTTGCCGCCCTTGCTGTCATTGCAGCGACCGCCCTGCCCTTCGGAGCGGCCGCGGAGGACAAGAGTGCCGAGGAAGGCTTCAGCCTTCTTGAGGAAGGCGCGAAGATCATTCTCAGGTCCATGATCGACGAGATGGAGCCCGCCCTGAAAGAGCTTCAGGAGGGTTTTGGCGAGGCGATGGAGGAAATGGGGCCGGTTTTGCGCGATCTGGCCGCGATGATCGGCGACATTCGCAATTATCATCCGCCAGAGAGACTGCCCAACGGTGATATCATCCTGCGCCGCAAGACACCGTTGGATGATCTGGCACCCGAGCCCGGGGAAGAGATCGAGATCTGATCCGATCGCGCGGGGTCAAGAACGCGGCGTACTGACCTTTGCCTCTGCCCCGAGAGACGCCGCCAGAGACTTGAAGCGCGCTTCGGCCACCTCTCCGAATAGTGGCTGCGACTTCTTGTGGAGCTTGAGTTCCAGCACCTTTTTCTTTGGCCGCCAGACAAGTTCGCCCGCGTCGTCCGGTGAGTGTATTGCGAACATCGCACCAAACCGCATCGCCTTGCCCAATACCTCTGCATCGCGGATCTCGGCCTCCGAGAGCAGGCTGAACAAGGGTTCGAGCCGCGAACCGGAGCGTGAGTTCTTGTAGCGGTGCAGGAGCGCGAGACCGAGAAAAACGCGTTCAGGATGGCTTAGGCCGCCCAAGTTCGCGCGCGTCGCGTTGTCGAAGCAAACCTCGGCCCGGTAGTCGGGATGCGCGCGCCATGTCGTATCGTGCAAAAGGCAAGCGGCGCGAACGATGCGAATCCGGCTATCTGACGCCGAAGAGAAGAGCGGCAGGATGAACTGGTAGAGCTTCTTGCCGAAGCCCGGCATCCGCGCCATCGTCCGTTCTGCATGGCGGCAGGCCTCAATCAGCGGATCGCGCATGCGCTGCCGCTCGGACATCTGCTCGTAGAGCATGCCCTCGCGAATGCCGTAGGAGGAAACGTCGATCTCCTTCGGCCGGAAGGTGCGCACAAGCTGACGCAGCACCTGGCTTGCGAGGGGAACGAGTTCCATCCGCGCTGCCGACGTGCCCGTGCGCGCGCGAAGTTCAGAAAGGTCGCTCTCGCCGATCCAATTGATCGTCTTGATGAGCTCCTGCGGGCGCATCCTGTATTCGTGCAGGACCGTCAGCGGGTAGCCGCGGCGGTCCATGTCGAGCCGCGCAATGGCGCGGAACGATCCGCCCACGAGGTACACACGCTCGAAATCCGTTCCCATTTCGGCGGCAAGCTGTTCGATGGTTTCGCGGATATATCGCGCGACCCCTTTTTTTCCGCCCGCCACCTGCTGCAGCCGGAATGGCCCCAGAGGTGAGGTCACGCGTTTGCCGACCTGGCTACCGGACACGACCGCAAGCTCCATCGAGTTGCCGCCGATATCACAGACGAGCCCTTCGGCTTCGGGCCAGCCCAAGAGCACGCCCTGAGCAGACAGACGGGCCTCTTCGCGGCCGTCGATCACGCTTAGTCTCAGCCCGGTTTCCCTTTCGACTTCAGCGCAGAATTCCGCGCCGTCCGCTGCTTCGCGCACCGCCGCCGTGGCGACGCAGGTTAGCGGAGGCAGTTTCATCCCCTCCGCCAGCGCCGCGAACCGCTTCAGCGCGGCCAAGGCGCGCTCGCGCCCTTTCGGGTTAAGTTGTCCGGTCTGCGACAAGCCCTGACCAAGACCGGCCATGACCTTCTCGTTGTAGAAATAGGCCGGACTGCGCGCCGCGCCATCGAACACCACGAGACGGATGGAGTTGGAACCGACATCGATGACGCCGACGCGGTCCAGCGCCCGAGCCGAAGGGTCCTCGAAGAGC
Source organism: uncultured Rhodobacterales bacterium (assembly GCA_965368915.1). Lineage (GTDB taxonomy): Bacteria > Pseudomonadota > Alphaproteobacteria > Rhodobacterales > Rhodobacteraceae > Albidovulum. The sequence goes on from CBDUOT010000049.1 coordinate 7,797, forward strand.
GGGCGGTCGAATGTCAGCCGGTCTTCACCCGGTTGGGCGACCTTTATCTCCATGCTCTCATTCCCGAGCCCTCTTTGCGTGGCCTTGCGTGCGGATTCGCGCTCGCTCGCAAAGCACTAACCTTCATTCCATCGCATGGGCAAGCTTTGGCACGTCTTTTGCGCCCGCCGACCCCCTGCCGGACAGCGACGGGTTCTCCATGAAGAAGCGGTGGCAGTTGAAAAGGTCGTCGCGGCCTTCGGGCAGATCGCGCAAGTAGCGACCGTCCGGTCCAAGCACCCAGCTTTGCGCTTCATCTGCAAGGTTTGCAGCCATGATCTGGCTGACGATCTGCGCCTTGACGGTGGGGTTTTTCGCCTCGACCAGCGTCTCGACCCGGCGGTTCAGGTTGCGGCCCATCCAGTCAGCAGATGAGAAGAACACCCTTGCGTTCTTGGACGGCAGACCAGAGCCGTTTCCGAAACAGACGATGCGCGAATGTTCCAGGAACCGTCCGACGATGGACTTTACGCGGATGTTCTCAGACAGGCCCTTGATCGCGGGCCGGACGCCGCAAATCCCCCGGATGACGAGGTTAATCTTCACGCCGGCATTCGACGCCGCATAAAGCGCATCGATCACGTCGGGTTCGATCAGCGAATTCATTTTTGCCCAGATTTCCGCCGGTCGGCCTGCCCGGGCATGCTCCGCCTCGGCCGCGATCAATTCCAGAAGCCGCGACTTCATCGAGATCGGCGAAATCGCGATGTTCTCGAGCCCCTCGGGTTGCACGTAGCCCGACAAGTAGTTGAAAACCTTGGTCGCATCGCGCCCCAGCGCAGGGTCGCAGGTAAAGAACGACAGGTCCGTGTAGATGCGCGCCGTGATCGGGTGGTAGTTCCCCGTACCGTAGTGGGTATAGGTCACGAGGTGATCGCCCTCGCGCCGTACGACGGTCGAGATCTTGGCGTGCGTCTTGTAGTTGACGAAGCCGTAGACGACATGCGCGCCGGCGCGTTCCAGACGCCGCGACTGGCGAATGTTCGCGGCCTCGTCGAAGCGGGCCCTCAACTCCACCAGCGCGGTGACGGACTTGCCCGACTCCGCCGCCTCGCACAGCGCCGCGACGATGGGGCTGTCCTGCGAGGTCCGGTAAAGCGTCTGCTTGATGGCGAGCACGTTCGGGTCCGCCGCCGCCTGATTAAGAAAGCGGATGACCATGTCGAACGTCTCATAAGGGTGATGCAGCAGCATATCCTTCTGGCGGATCGCCGCGAACATGTCGCCCTCATGGTCCTGAACGCGCTCGGGCACCCTTGAAGAGAATGAGGGCCACTGAAGGTCGCGGCGGCTGTCCAGCACCAGCTCCTTGAGATCGGCCATCCCGACCATGCCCTTGACCTCGACGACTTCGTCCTGGGTCACGCCGAGCTCTTCCATGATCAGCGACCTGAGCGCCTCGGGCGCGCCGGCGGTGATCTTCATGCGGATGACCTGCCCCCGCCGACGGCGCTTCAGCGCGGTTTCGAATTCCCGCACGAGGTCTTCGGCTTCGTCCTCGACTTCGATATCGCTGTCGCGCAGCACCCGGAAAGCACAGTGGCCGGTATCGCGGTATCCGGGGAAAAGCGATCCCAGGTGGAGGAGCAGGAGTTCTTCCATCGGCAGGAAGCGCTTGCCACCCGGGAGCGCGACGAAACGCTGGATCTGCTGTGGAATCGGCAACAGCGCCTGCAACTTTCGACCGTCGCGTTCCCTCTCAAGCTCCAGCCCAAGGCAGAAACCGGTATTCGGAATGAACGGGAACGGGTGTGCCGGGTCGATGGCCAGCGGCGACAGCACCGGAAAGACATTCGAAAGGAAGAAGTCCGAAAGGTAGTCTCGCTCGCGCGCCGTGAGTTTGGACCGCGTCATCAGTGCGATTCCGGCCTGATCAAGCTCTCGCTTCAGCTTGTTCCAGACTGTCTGCTGCAGGCCCAAAAGCTTGCGCGCATCAGTATCTATGAGTTTCAGTTGCTCTGCCGGGGTCAGCCCGTCGTCGGAATTGGGCGCGTTTCCCGACCGCACGAGTTCGCGCAGGCCAGCCACCCGCACTGTGTAGAACTCGTCGAGATTGGTGGCCGAGATCGAGAGAAAACGCAGCTTCTCCAGAAGCGGTACCCTGGGGTTCCGCGCCTCGTCGAGGACGCGCCAGTTGAAGGCCAGCCAGCTCAGCTCTCGGTTAAAGAAGCGCTTGGGGCCTTCGATTTCTTCGGGCGGCAGGACCGCCGGGGCAGGAAACGGGGCTTTGAGAAAATCTGCTTGTGTCATGCTCGGTTATGTCTGCTGACTTTGAAATGTAAGGACGGGACGTCGGTCCATCATGGCGCTCCATCGGACCATCTGTCCAGAATGTCAGATGCCATCGCCCGGGTCACCGGGCTGCGTTCGGCAAGTGCACGCGCATCGAGTTCGGCCACGAGCCGCCGGGCGGCGGAAAAGGACCTTTCCATCCGGCCGACGAGCCAAGGAATGAGGGTCGGCGCAACAACGATCTGGCGATCGGCGAAGAGCTTTACAAGAACTGCGGCAAGCAGCGCGTCGTCCGGGGGCAGCAGCGTCGCCTGAGATGTCGCCTCGAGCCGGCTTGCGAGATCGGGAAGGACAAGTCCCCACCGCGCGGGCGCGGACCGCGCGGTCATAAGGAGTGCCACGCGGTGCGCCCGGGCATGGTTGTGCAGGTGAAACAGGCGCGTTTCGGCGGCCCTGTCCCCCGCGATCCGGTCCACATCCTCGACAACCAGCGCCTCTGCTTCAGGCAGTTCGTCGCGAAGCTTTTCAGCGAGCAGTACCGTGGCATTCATTGCAGCGGCCCAGACGTGGGCCAGGTGGCTTTTGCCCGACCCTTCCGGACCGATGAGCAGAAGCTTGTCGCCCGGCCAGTCGCCCCGATCGAGCGCTGCGACAGCGAGTTCGTTCGCGGGAGAGATGAAAAAATCATCGCGGCCCAGTGCGGGACGCACCGGCAGATCGAACGTCAGTTGGCGGGCCATTTCAGCCGCGATCCTCCTCCGACAGCCCCTTGTAGAGCTTGCTGTCGAGATACTGAGAGATGCCGAACCGCGCCAGAACGCCGATCGCAGCGGCCACCGGCACGGCCACGAGCATGCCGACAAACCCGAAGAGCGTACCGAAGGCGGACAGCGCAAACAGGAGCCAGACCGGGTGCAACCCCACCGACTGACCAACGAGCTTCGGCGTAATAATATTGCCTTCAAGGAACTGACCGATAGCGAAGATCCCCGCAATGAGGCCAATCGACAGCCAATCGCCCCAGAACTGGAACAGCGCGAGCCCGATCGCGAGCAGTCCACCCACAAGTGCGCCGACATAAGGAATGAACGTGATGAGGCCCGCGATGGCCCCGACGATCAGGCCGAAGTCAAGGCCGGCAGCCATAAGCGCGACCGAATAGAAGGTACCGAGGATCAGGCATACCGACACCTGCCCGCGCACGAAACCCGCCAGCACGCCGTCGATGTCTCGGGCGAGCGCGCGAACCCGTTCGCGATGGTCCAGCGGTATCCAGCTGTCGATCTTGGCCACCATGTTGTCCCAGTCGAGCAGCAGGTAGAACGCTACGACCGGGACGACGACGATGAAAACGATGGCGTTGATAACGGACAGGGCCGAGTTCAGAAGTCCCTGTGCCAGCTCTCCCCCGCGCGATTTGATGGTTTCGCCGATTGCGCTCAGCGTGTCGCGGACAACGCTTTCGTTGTCCATGAGCTGAGGGAAGGTTGCCGTCAGGAAGCTTTGAAGCTGCCCGAATATCGTCGGCGCCGCATTCACCAACTGGCCAAGCTGGCGCACCAGCATCGGCACGATCAGAAAAGCAAGCAGAATGAAGATCAGAAGCGCGATCACGGAAATGACCGAAGTCGCGCTGACGCGGCTCATCCCCATCCGCTCCAGTCGGTCGGCGACGGGATCGAGGAAATAGGCCAGCGCGCCGCCCACCAGGAATGGCAGGATCACGTTGCCGAGCCCCCAAAGCACGACAAAAAAGGCCGCCGCCGCGATACCCCAATACGTCATCTGTTGCCGAACCGGCAAAGCCATGTCGCTTTCCAATCCTATCGTCATCAGCTTTGCGTCAGTCATGGCGCAACGAACCGGGCTGTGCAAGCGTGGCTTCGGCGCCGGATGGCCACGATTGCGCCAACTAAGTCAGCCTTATTCTTCGCTTGACCTTGCTAAGAATCAGCATCTCGCTATCCTGCAGCATCCCAAGAGGTTGCCGCAGTGCAGAAACACTCCGATTTCGCGTCATTCACTGAGATTACGCCATCTGCTGAGGTCGACGCCGCACAGCATGGCTGGCGCGCGAAGTGCCTGCAGCGGCTCGTTCGGCTTGACCTGCCGGTGCCAAAGTCGGTCGCCCTTCCCTGTGACACGGTCCGGGCGATCGCTGCGGGTCAGATGCCGGACACAAAGCGGATCGTGGCACTGTTCGATTCAGGCGCGCTCATCTCGGCCCGGTCGAGCCCCGCGGAACCGGACTGGGGCGGACCGGGCACGCTGTTGAACGTTGGCATGAACGCCGAATGCCATGCCGCAATTCGCGAGAAGCACGGGCAGGCACACGCCGATGCGCTGTATCTAGGGTTCGTGCAGGCCTATGCGATTCATGTCGCGCGGCTCGACCCTGACATGTTTTGCGCTGAACCCTCCGAAGCCGCACTGAAGGCGGCTCTTGAGGCCTATGACGCCGAGATGGAGGAGGAATTCCCTCAGGACCCCGCCCGCCAATTGGCTGAGGTCCTTCGCTCGATGGCGCGCGCATGGGAGGGAACCACCGCCCGTCTGCTGCGCGAGGCGAAAGGCGCGCCGTCCGAAGCCGCCCTCGGGATCGTCCTTCAGGAAACGGTGCAGCCGATCGGGCCGGGCCTTTCGGGTCAGGGCACGATCCAATCGGTCGAGAGCGTAACGGGCTCTCCTCAGGTGACGGGGCGTTTCCGCGGCCTCAACCCGGCCAACCGAAATGCCGAAGAAACGCTCTACCTCGTCAAGGACAAACGCGGTCATTCGCTTGAGGAAGCCGCGCCCGAGGTTTTTGCCGCGCTTCAGGATCATTGCCGCCGCTGCCGCGAGAATCTGCGCGAGGAAATGCAGATCGAATTCGCGGTGGAGAACGGCGCCCTGCGGGTGATCGACGCGATCCGGGTGCCCCGTTCGTCGCGTGCCGCCGTACGGATCGCCGTGACGCTCGCCCAAGACGACATCATCAGTCGCGATGAAGCGATTCTGCGGGTCGAGCCACGTGCGCTGTCCGAATTGCTGCACTACCAGATCGACCCAAGGGGCGCGCGCGACCGTATCACGCGTGGCATCGCCGCCAGCCCCGGCGCCGCCTCCGGGCGCATCGTCTTCACGTCCGCCGATGCCCAGGCCAGCGCAGCGCGGGGCGAGCCTTGCATTCTGGTCCGCCGCGAAACCGTGCCCGAGGATATCCGAGGCATGCACGCGGCAGTCGCCGTCCTGACCGAGCGTGGCGGCATCACGAGCCATGCAGCGGTGATCGCGCGCGGGCTTGGCCTTCCGTGTATCGTCGGCGCCTCTGAGATCGGGCTAAACATGCGCGACCGGCGGGTCACCACGAATGCGGGCCGAAGCTTCAGCGAAGGCGACGTGATCACCATCGACGGCACGAGCGGAGAGGTGCTGGCCGGCGCGGCCGAGATGCTGGAGCCCGCGCTTGACGAATGGTTCCGCACGCTTCTGCACTGGGCCGACAATGTTCGCGACATCGGTGTGCGCGCGAACGCCGACACGCCTGACGACGCGCGCACCGCGCGCATGTTCGAAGCCGAGGGCATCGGCCTTTGCCGTACCGAGCACATGTTCTTCGATGACGACCGGCTGACCGTGATGCGCGAAATGATCTTCGCCGACACCGCGAAGGACCGAAAGGTGGCGCTCGACCGGTTGCTGCCGATGCAGCGGGCCGACTTCATAGCGCTGTTCGACATCATGGCCGGTCAGCCAGTCTGCATCCGGCTTTTCGATCCGCCTCTGCACGAGTTTCTGCCGCACGACCGCGAGGGGATGCGCGAGCTGGCGGAAGCGCTGGACCGGCCACTAAGCGACGTCACGCGCCGGGTCGAGTCGCTGAGCGAGTTCAACCCGATGCTCGGACTTCGCGGAGTGCGGATCGGCGTAACGGTTCCCGAAATCTACGAGATGCAGGCCCGCGCCATCTTCGAGGCGACGGTCGAGGCGTCGAAACGCGGCGCGGCCGTGGTGCCTGAAGTCATGATTCCCCTCGTGTCCGCCAAGCGCGAGGTCGAGATCATTCAGACCCGCATCGATGCGGTCGCGGCCGCCGTCCGCGTCGCAACCGGTGCCGACTTCGACTACCGGCTGGGGGTCATGGTGGAAACGCCGCGTGCCGCGCTGCGCGCCGGCGAGATCGCGCAGCATGTATCTTTCCTCTCCTTCGGCACGAACGACCTGACTCAGATGACCTATGGACTGTCGCGGGACGACGCGGGTCGCTTCATGGGCGATTACGTGCAGCAAAAAGTCTACCCAGAGGATCCTTTCCACGTTCTGGATGTGGAAGGCGTCGGCGAACTTTTGCTCATTGGCAGTGCTCGGGGGCGCGAAACTCGGCCGGATGTGACGCTTTCGGTGTGCGGAGAACACGGTGGAAACCCGGAGAGCATAGCATTTTGTCGCAGGTCCGGGTTCGATTACGTTTCGTGCTCACCGTTCAGAGTACCCGTCGCGCGACTCGCTGCGGCGCAGCTCGCCTTGCTTGATCAGGAAAACGCCCAGAAGACCTAAACGTTTTCATATATTTACTCCGTGTGCGCGAGTGTCCCACCCTAGTTTCTCGCAGTGGAAGAAGCAGTGCGATGCACCCGCCTTGCAACGCATATGTTGCATATTTGTCGCACGGGTAGACGTACCAAGTTCTTTGAGTTATGTCGCCCCGGTCAAAGCCTAGGGGGGCTCTGGCTCGACAAGGGTAACTCGGGATAGTGAAATGTTTATGCTGAAGTCCTGGACTGGGGGCATCGTGATGTTCCTCGCTCTAGCCGGAGGCGCGCAAGCCGAAATGACGGTGAGCCAGTCCAACGATCCGACCGCTGCCATCGGAATGAATCTGGCAGCCCTCCTCGGGCAGGAGAAAGAGGCGCTCGGCGCAGTGAAGGCCACGCGCCTTCAGCAGATCGTAGAGCCGCCCGCAACGCGTCCGAAGGCACGGCCTGCGACCAACGCGATCGCTTACGATAGGGATTGGATCTCTGAACAACCTGCGCCGCGTGGCGGCGACGAGTTCGAGTGTCTCGCCAAGGCGCTTTACTTCGAAGCGCGGGGCGAGGGAATCAAGGGACAAGCTGCCGTCGCAGAGGTGATTCTGAACCGTGTGGACAGCCCGCGCTTCCCGGGATCGGTTTGCGGAGTGGTCAACCAGTCCAACTCACGCGGTTGCCAGTTTTCGTTCATGTGCGACGGCGCGGCCGAGCACGTTGGTGACAAGGGCGCCTGGAACGTGGCCGGCAAGATCGCACGTGCCATGATCGATGGCGCACCGCGCAAGCTGACCGCCGGGGCGACCTATTTCCACACGCCTGCGGTGAAGCCTTCCTGGGCGCGCCGTTTTCAGCGCACCGCCGAAATCGGGCGTCACATCTTCTATCGCGCGCCGGTCAAGACCGCGATGAACTGAGGCCGCGGACGGGCCGGAAGTTGCCGCCTTCGCGCTTTTCTTGGTGCGGGGCGGCGCTATCATGCCCGGACCTGCCGTCCGGAGCCTCGACATGAGTGACGAAACCCGCCTCGCCTTCGCCCATCCGGAGGATCGCGCCCGCGCGATGGAGGCGGGCAACCCGCCTGACCGCATCAGTCTTCGAGACCACATCGCGCTGGCCGATATCGGCGCCTTTCAGGTGGAACGCGGCGCGGAGCAGCGCTTGCGGTTCAATGTTGTGGTGGAACTTCGCCCGCAGGAAGCGGCGGGCGACGATGTGGACCGCATCCTGTCCTACGACCGCATTACAGAGGCCATCGCGGCAGAGCTTGCGGCGGAACGGCTGAACCTTCTCGAAACGCTGGCCGAACGTATCTGCGCCCGCCTGCTGGCCGAACCTCAGCCCGAGCGGGTCTTTCTGCGCGTCGAGAAGCTTGACCGAGGCCCCGGTGCGCTGGGTGTCGAGATCGTGCGGAGCAGGGATGCGTCGGCGGCGGATTCGCCGACCGACATGCCCCTTCGCCCCATTGTTGCATATGTTCCCGCCGATGTCGCAAAGCCCGATCTCTCGGCTTGGCTTGACCGCGCCGCGGCCGGGGCAGCGGTCGTCACGGTCGGCCTGCCCGACCTTCCCCGACCGAACGCCTCGACACCGGATAGCCAGCGCCGCATCGACCTTCTTGCCATCGAACAGACCGCCTGGCTCGTTGCCGCGCTCGACAGTCGCCTGAACGTTGTGGCTACGCGTACCGAACTCGACTGGGCCATGAAGCAGGGAAATCCGGTCGTCTGGGCACCGGGCAAGATGGCGCTCGACACCGCTGGCGCGCCTCAGGATGCCGATCCACTTTCGCTGGCACTTTGGCTGGCCGAAACGCTTGACGCTTTGAGGGTCGATCTTCACGAAACTGTTGCAATGCCGGCGGGTTGCCGCGTGCCGCTCGCGCGGCTCTGACCGACGCCCTTGCCAAGGAGCATGGCAGGGTGAAAAAGGCCCCCATGGAATACTTCCGCCCTATCCCGATGACCGATCCTGCACGCCCCGCCGGCGCGGTAACGCTTGCTGGCGGCTGGTGCTGGTTCGACCGGGCCGAGGTTCTCAGCCGCGACGGTTCCGGGCGGGTCATCCCTGTCAAAGAGATCCCGGCGGAGATTCGCGACCGTTTGACTGCGCCGCGCGCGCCTTTGACTGGGCTCGACCTCGGCATGCCAAAGCTCATGGGCATTCTGAACGTGACGCCGGACAGCTTCTCTGACGGCGGGCGCTTCCATGCAAGCGATGCGGCGCTTTCCCATGCCGAGGCGTTGGCTGAGGCAGGGGCCGACATTCTCGACATTGGCGGTGAGAGCACACGACCCGGCGCGGACGTCGTCGAGGTGGCGGAAGAAATCGCGCGCACCGCACCGGTCATCTCGGCGCTCCGGTCGCGCGGCATGGGGCTTCCCATCTCGATCGACACCCGCAAGGCGGATGTGGCGAAGGCGGCGCTCGATGCCGGGGCGGATTTTGTCAACGATGTCGCGGCTTTGGGCTACGACCCTGATCTCTCAGCGCTGGTCGCGCAACGTGGCGTTCCGGTCTGCGTGATGCATGCACAGGGCGACCCGGCGACGATGCAGAAGGACCCCCGGTACGACAACGTGCTGCTGGACGTTTTTGACTTTCTTGCCGAACGCGTCGACACGGCGGCGAACGCCGGCATCCCGCGAGACCGCATCGTCGTCGATCCCGGCATCGGCTTTGGCAAGACGGTGGCGCACAACCTTGCGCTGATCAGGGGCCTGTCGCTTTTTCATGGGCTCGGCTGCCCGATCCTGCTCGGCGTATCGCGCAAGCGGTTCATCGGCACGCTCGGCGGTGGTGCCGCCGACAGTCAGGCGGACCAACGTGTCCCCGGCACGATTGCGGTTACGTTGGCAGGGCTTGCACAAGGCGTGCAGCTTCACCGCGTCCATGATATCGTCGAGACAAAACAAGCGATGCGGCTATGGACGGCCGTGAACGCGGGAGAGAGGCAATGAGCAGGAAGATTTTCGGAACCGACGGTGTTCGCGGCACAGCGAATTCCTATCCCATGACCGCAGAGATGGCGCTGCGCCTGGGCGCGGCCGCGGGTCGCTATTTCCGTACAGACGGACGGAACGGCCACCGCGTCGTGATCGGCAAGGATACGCGGCTATCCGGCTACATGCTGGAAAACGCGCTGACGGCGGGTCTGACCTCGACGGGCATGAATGTCCTGCTGCTCGGCCCGGTGCCTACCCCTGCGGTGGGGTACCTCACCCGATCGATGCGTGCCGATCTCGGCATCATGATCTCTGCCTCGCACAACCATGCCCACGATAATGGCATCAAGTTCTTCGGCCCAGACGGGTTCAAGCTGTCGGACGAGGCCGAGGCGGAAATCGAGGCGATCCTCGGAAGCGAGATCGAACCAGCTAAACCGGCGAATATCGGGCGCGCGAAGCGGATCGACGACGGGCTTGGTCGCTACGTCGAATACGCCAAGACGACGTTTCCGCTGCGCGGTCAGTTGTCCGGCCTCAAGGTCGTTATCGACTGCGCAAACGGTGCGGCATACCGCGCTGCGCCTGAGGTGCTTTGGGAACTTGGCGCCGACGTGATCCCGATCGGCGTTACACCGAACGGCCACAACATCAACGACCGCTGCGGATCGACGTACACCGCTACGGCGGCAGAGGCGGTCGTGGCGCACGGCGCGGATCTGGGCATTTCTCTCGATGGCGATGCCGACCGGGTGATGATCCTCGACGAAAACGGCGAGGTCGCTGACGGCGACCAAATCATGGCGCTGTTCGCATCCCGCTGGGCCGAGTCCGGTCGGCTGAGCGGCGACGCCCTCGTGGCGACCGTCATGTCAAATCTCGGGCTTGAGCGCTTCTTGCGCGGCCGAGGCCTGCGGCTTGAGCGGACGGCGGTTGGTGACCGTTACGTCGTCGAACGGATGCGGGAGGGCGGCTTCAACCTTGGCGGAGAGCAGTCGGGTCACATCGTGATGACCGACTATGCAACCACCGGCGACGGGCTTATCGCGGGCCTGCAATTCCTTGCCGCGATGGCGGAAACGGGAAAGCGTGCTTCTGAGCTGGTGCGCCAGTTCGAAACGGTGCCCCAGATGCTGAAGAATGTGCGCTACGGTGTCGGGGCCGAGCCGCTTTCGGCCGCCAATGTTCAAGCGGCGATCTCTGGTGCGGAAGAACGGCTGAACGGCTCAGGCAGGCTGCTGATCCGCAAGTCCGGCACCGAGCCGCTGATCCGGGTCATGGCCGAATGCGAGGACGAGGCGCTTCTGGCCGAGATCGTGGACGGGATCGTGCACGCGGTGGAAAGCGCCGCCTGAAACGCGCGCGCCTTACCCCAGCGTCTTCATCATCAGAACCAGGTCGAGCCAGCGCCCGAACTTTCGCCCCACCTCGGGGAAGCGCGCGGCATGGGTGAAGCCCATGCGTTCGTGAAACGCCACGGCTTGCGGGTTTTCGCCGGAAATGCCCGCGAAAAGGCTATGCGCCCCGCCCGCCCGAGCATGGGCCTCGATCCGCGTCATCAAGGCGCGCCCGATGCCGCGCCCGCGCGCGTGCGGGTCGAGAATGACCGTATGCTCCATGGCTTGGGCATACCCGTCGCCGCTGCGAAACTGGGCGTAGGTCGCGAAGCCCAATAAACTGCCATCATCGGCGACAAGGAACTCCCGCCCCGCTGCCCGCCGCTCTGCGATCATCGCAGAGAGGCTTTGCGGGGTCTTCTCCTCGCTGGAAAAGGTGATCGTCGTGTCGCGGATGTTCGGATTCCAGAGGGCAAGGATCGCCGGGAAATCTGAGTCTCCGGCGGGCCGGATGATCATGCCAGGACCCGCTCACCCAAAGGCGTCGCGATCACCGCACTCAGGCCCGGCGAACCTTCCGTGACCGTGATGCGCGGATCGGTCAGGGGAAGTGCTCGGCCAAGCGCCTCGGCCGACGGGTGCGACACTTTTAGCCGCACCAGCCGAAGTCCCTGATCCGGCAGGGCCGCTGCGGGATGCGCTGCCCCCTGCCACTCGATCAGCGCGGGGAAGACGTTGTCGAACGGCAGGCGTCCGTCGTCTGGCACCGCCATGCGCCAACGATAGTCGCCCCGGGCAAGGTCCATAGGTCGCCCTGCCCCCTCTGGCGCATCGTCGAGCGCGCTAGCGATGTCATCCACGCGCAGGATCCAGTTCGTCAGTTTGGGCGGGCCGGAAAACGCATCAAGGGAGAACCAGCGCGGCCGCCCCGGCGCGGGAGCTTCGGGATCAATCGCGATCACTTCCAGATACTCTGACGGGCCGAGGCTCAGAAGCAGGTTATGGGTTCCCATGGTCGGATGCCGCCCGCCCGGCCCGGGCGCGATACCCAACGCCGCCTCGACGGCGGCGGCCCCTTCGCCCAGAGATCGCGCTGAAATCGCGAGATGATCGAATACCGCCATGCCATCTTCCCCGCCAGTTCCCCGCCATCCTAGTAGCGCGCGCGCAACCGACAAGCGGGATTCCTGCGCGGGTGCAATTGGTCTTACCGAGAGAAGGCCATGTTGGCCCGAGCATCATGGAACTTCTGAGGAACTGGCCCAAACGAGCCTTGGACGCGTCTTGGGCCGACTGTATCGCCAGATTGCAGCAGAGGGCGTCGTCGTTGTGCTCGCGGCGCTTCTGGCACTGAGCGGTGACACCGTGCTGCTTCCAAGCGCCCGGCACGAAGAAAACGGGAAAACGCACGGCAGGCGCGGACCGCCCCGCACCCGCCGTCCACAATTGATCCTGCGACGGGCGGTTACGCCGCCCGCGCCTCACGGACCAGCCGCAGGATATCCTTGGCCGCGTCCGGAATGTTTGTTCCCGGCCCGAAGATCGCCTTGACGCCGGCTTTCTGGAGGAACTCGTAGTCCTGCTGTGGGATCACGCCACCGCAGATCACGATGATATCGCCCGCGCCCTTGTCCTTAAGCGCGTCGATCAGTTTCGGCGCCAGCGTCTTGTGACCCGCCGCCTGGGACGAGATCCCGACGATGTGGACGTCGTTATCGACCGCGTCCTGCGCCGCTTCCTCGGGCGTCTGGAACAGGGGGCCTACATCGACGTCGAAACCGATATCCGCGAAGGCGGTGGCAATCACCTTTGCGCCCCGGTCGTGACCGTCCTGCCCCATCTTGACGACGAGCATCCGGGGCCGCCGCCCTTCTTCCTCGGCGAACGCCTCGACGTCCTTCTGGATTGCAGCGAAGGCCTCGTCGCCTTCATAGGCCGCACCGTAGACACCGGCGAGGGTCTTCACCTCGGCCCGGTGGCGTCCAAACACCTTCTCCATCGCCATGCTGATCTCTCCTACCGATGCCCTTGCACGCGCAGCGTCGACGGCCGCCTCCAGAAGATTGCCGCCTTCCTTCGCGCGCCGCTCCATTTCGGCAAGTGCGGCGTCGCACTTCGCCTGATCGCGGGACGCCCGGATGCTATCGAGTCGCGCGATCTGAGACTCGCGCACCTTGACGTTGTCGACGTCGAGAATGTCGATCGGCTCTTCCTTGTCCTTGCGGTACTTGTTGACGCCGACGATGACCTCTTCGCCCCGATCGATCATCGCCTGTCGGCGGGCCGCCGACTCCTCTATGCGAAGCTTCGGCATGCCCGAGGCGACGGCCTTGGTCATACCGCCCATCTCCTCGACCTCCTCGATCAGTGCCCAGGCTTTCTCGGCCAGTTCCGCCGTCAGACTTTCGACGTAGTAGGAACCGGCGAGCGGGTCGATGACGTTCGTGACCCCGGTTTCTTCCTGAAGGATCAGCTGCGTGTTACGCGCGATCCGGGCAGAGAACTCGGTCGGCAGCGCAATGGCTTCGTCGAGCGCATTGGTGTGGAGCGACTGCGTGCCGCCCAGAACCGCGCTCATCGCCTCGTAGGCCGTGCGGATGACGTTGTTGTAGGGGTCCTGTTCCTGCAAGCTGACACCCGAGGTCTGGCAGTGGGTACGCAACATCAGCGACGAGGGCTTCTTCGCCCCGAACTCCGTCATGATACGATGCCAGAGCAGACGCGCGGCGCGCAGCTTTGCGGCCTCCATGAAGAAGTTCATGCCGATGGCGAAGAAGAACGACAGCCGGCCTGCGAAGGCGTCCACGTCCATCCCGCGCGCAATCGCGGCCCGGACGTATTCGCGCCCATCCGCCAGCGTGTAGGCCAGTTCCTGCACGAGGTTCGCGCCCGCCTCCTGCATGTGATAGCCGGAGATCGAGATGGAGTTGAACTTCGGCATTTCTTTCGACGTGTATTCAATGATATCGGCGACGATCCTCATGCTTGGCTCGGGCGGATACACATAGGTGTTCCGCACCATGAACTCCTTGAGAATATCGTTCTGGATGGTGCCCGACAGCAGGCCGCGCTCTACCCCCTGCTCCTCTCCGGCGACGATGAAATTCGCGAGGATCGGGATGACCGCCCCGTTCATCGTCATGGAGACCGAGATCTTCTCGAGCGGGATGCCGTCGAACAGGATCTTCATGTCCTCGACGCTGTCGATGGCGACGCCCGCCTTGCCGACATCGCCCACCACGCGCGGATGGTCACTGTCATAGCCCCGGTGCGTCGCCAGATCGAATGCGACAGAGACGCCTTGCTGACCGGCGGCAAGGTTCTTGCGGTAGAAGGCGTTCGATTCCTCGGCCGTCGAGAAGCCCGCATATTGCCGGATCGTCCAGGGCCGGCCGGCATACATCGTTGCCCGCGGCCCACGAGTGAAGGGCGCAAGGCCCGGCAGAGTACCCAGATGGTCAAGGCCAGCCGTATCTTCGTCGGTGTAAAGCGGCTTGACGGCGATCCCCTCCAGCGTCTGCCAGGTCAGGTCGTCTGGGCTGCGCCCCTTAAGCTCTTTTTCGGCCAGCGCCTGCCAGTCATTCAGTTTTTCGGTCATCGTCATCGTCCTTTCACCGCTGGCCGGTCCCGTATCAACGTACCGGCATATTCCTTTGGCAATCTGCTTTCCGGGCCTATATCTGAAGCAAAGGAGATTGCATGAAACCCATTGTCGCCCTGATCCTGTCCGGCGCCTTAGCCTTCGCCGCCGCAGCACAGGAGGCAGAGCCGCCCGTGCTTGAGCCGATCCCTGCAGAGGACGTGACGCTCGACGAGTTCCTCTGGCAGCAACGCCCCATCGTCATTTTCGCAGACAGCGCCAACGATCCCGCCTTCCAGACCCAGCTTCTGTATCTGGCCGACGA
>CBDUOT010000050.1:0-22402 GCA_965368915.1 uncultured Rhodobacterales bacterium
CCACTTCGGGGCCTCCTGGCAGCAGGGCCGGTTAACAGCCCCTCCCGCATAACCCTCGAAAACAACGGAAAAATCCGGCCGCAGCCGGATCGGGAGAACAGTTTCTCAAGGGCGAGTGGCGGAGAGAGAGGGATTCGAACCCTCGAGACGGTTCCCCGCCTACACACTTTCCAGGCGTGCGCCTTCGACCACTCGGCCACCTCTCCGTGCGGTGCTACTTACAGTTTCGGCTACGCAAGTTGCAAGAGGGGCTGAAAGGAAAAAACCTTGGTTTGTCCGAAGCGCCTCATGCCTCGATGAGAATGCTTACCCGGCGGTTCTGTCGCCCCTTCTTCTCGATCTTGCCGAGCGTCACGCGACCGATCTCTCCTGTCCGCGCGACATGCGTTCCGCCGCAGGGCTGGAGGTCGACCTGTTCCTCTCCCGATCCGATCCGGATCAGGCGCACCCGTCCCTGCCCCGTCGGCGGCGCAACCGACATCGTTTTCACGAGACCCGGATTCGCCGCGAGCTCTTCGTCCGTGATCCAATCCTGCGTGACCGGCAGATCGCGCGCGATCAGTGCGTTTAGCTTGCCCTCGATCGCGCCAGGATCTTCAGGCGGCTCCGGCATGTCGAAGTCGAGCCTGCCCTTCTCCGTCCCGATCTGCCCGCCGTTGACGGGCAACGGGATGACAACAGATAGCAGGTGCAGCGCGGTATGAACGCGCATAAGCCTGTGCCGCCGGTCCCAATCGAGGGTTTGACGAACCTCCGCCCCAACGCGAGGCAACGCGACAGGCTCGGCCGGAACCAAAACAGAAGCCCCACCCTCTCCCTTGATCGTGGTCGCCACGGGAATGCGTCCGCCATCCCAATTCAGGAATCCACTGTCGCCGGGCTGTCCACCGCCCTGAGGATAGAACAGGCTTCGGTCGAGGATGATCCCACCTTCCTCCGTCAGCCCGGTCACGTGTCCGGTCGCCTCCGCAAGATACGGGTCCTCACGGTAGAGATGCGCCTCGGCCATCATTCGTCTCCGTCGTCACCTTCGGGATCGTTGCGGATGAACTGGGGATCGATCTGGGGGCGCGGCTCGGGGGCAACCTCATCGCTTGGAACTGCGGCGGGGCGCGACACCGGGCCTCTGAGAGCTTCGGGGTTCCGGATCCACAAGTCACGCTGCGCGAAGGGAATTTCGATCCCTTCGGCCGTGAACCGCTCGACGACCTGGTGCAAAATCTCTGTCTGGGACGACAGCTTGAAGTTGACGTCCGAAAGGATCATCCGCATCTCGAAGTTCAGGCTGTCAGCCCCGAACGCAGTGAAGCAAATCGACGGCGCAGGATCGACCATGACGAACGGTTGCGCCTCGGCGATTTCCTGAAGGATCGCTTGCACCTTGCGGGTGTCGGTGCCGTAAGCAACTCCGACGGGAATGATGAGCCGTCCGGTCAGATTGCCGCGGGTCAGGTTGGTAACGACGCCCGAAACGAGATCGGCATTCGGCACGATCACATCGGTCCGGTCGAATGTCTCGATCCAGGTAGAGCGAACCGAGATGCCCTTCACGGTGCCGAACTGGCCATTCACCTCGATCATGTCGCCTTCCGAGATCGGACGCTCGATCAGCAGGATGATCCCCGAGACGAAGTTCTGAACGATGTTCTGCAGGCCGAAACCGATACCGACGGAAAGCGCGCCGGCGACGATGGCAAGGGACGACATGTCGATCCCTGCGCCCGTGATTGCAATCAGCGCCGCGAGGAATATCCCAATATATCCCAGACCCGAAATGACGGCGTTCTGAACGCCTTTGTCGAGATGCGTGCGCGGCATCACGGTCGATTTCAGTGCGCTTTGGATAAGCCGCGTAATGGCATAGCCGATTGCGAAGATCAGCGCGAATGTCAGAAGAACGCCGGGCGAAAGCCGGGTTTCTCCAAGCGGTATGCCTTCAGAAAACTGCGTCCAGAGCTCTGACAGATCCGTCAGCCGCATGCCCCAGATCAGGGCGAACACCGGCAGCGATGCGAGCGCGAGGCCAAAGCCGATCAGGACCGGAACAAGCGCATCCCGCCCCTCTTCGCCCCGATTGCTTGCCACGATGTAGATGTCCGTCGCAAAACGCTGAAGCAGCAGGATCAGCCCCATCAGTCCGAGTGAACCGACCGTCGGCCAGATGAGCGCATTCGCCGCAGCGACATAGCCGATCAAGGCGAGCGCTGGTGCGATGAGGGCCACGGCAAGCATGGCGTTCGCGATCAATTGCTGGATCCGGTCGCGGAACTCGATCAGGTCCTGCGCGCTGCCTTTCTTTGGCCTGAGCAGCAGGCCAAGGCGGAACACGAATATCGCCACCAGACAGACGAAAGGGGCGGCCCAGACGGCCTGTGCGGCCATCGAAAGCGGTGGCCGGACCTCCGTGATGAATGCTATCCGAAAGGCGTCCAGCGCGATGATCAGCGCGATCATGTTCACATGCAGGCGTGCTTCGGCCGGGCGGTCTGTCAGCCGCATGCCAGAACCTTGTGAGCGGAACAGCCAGCTACCGATCCAGCGCGCGGTAAAGAAAAGGAAAGCCGCGAGAGGCAGGACCGAGATCAGCGCCGACATCCGCGTGCCGATCATGCCGGTCGTCTCGATCGCCAGAACAAGAAGCACCATCCCGCCGACGGGCACGATCACCTGACCCAGCGACAGGATCCCCGCTGCTACGTGCCGGGCACGGATCGATCCGCCGCTTTGAAGCCGGAGCGTCAGGCGTTCGATGAAGCCCGGTCCACGCCACAGAAGGACCGCGGCGATAAGCAGGTACAGGAAGATTGCGGGCAGGTTGTTTCTAAGCTTGGTGCGCCGTTCTTGGTCGTTCCAGGCCTCGCTCGTTTCGGCCCAGAGCGTCTTTGCCCCGCCGGTGGCGACCGCAAGTCCCGCAGGCCAGTTGGCCGGGTTCATCGGCGACGGTGACAACCGCAAGAGCTCGGTCGCCTGAAGCGCACGGATCTTGGCGTCGATGCGGCGGATCAATCCATCGGCATGGCTGTGCGCCTCGACCGCTTCGAGGCCCGGCGCCTGAAGCTTCGCGAGTTGATCGTTAAGCTGTTTGCGGCGTTCGGCAATCTCGGGCGCGTCGGGGCTGTCCTCCGTCGGTGCGGGCCCGAGGGCCGAGATCTGGTTCTTGACCGTCTCGATCTGGGCGATGTTCGCATTCTGCGCCTGCACGAACTTGGCGCGCCATTCCGCGACAGTCGCGCGCAACTTCTCAAGCTGCTCTTGCGACGTCCGGTCCGCAGCCAGCGCCGCTTCAGCTTCCTGGGCGACTGCGGTCCAGCTTTCATAGTCAGGCGCAGTGGCCTCCTGCGCCGCAACCGGCATTGGAAAGAAGACAATACCCGTGATCGGCCCGAGGATGAGCCAGAACGAGAGGAGAAGACGAATGAAAAGGCGCATCAATCCTCGAACACTGTCGGCAGCGCACGCGGCGCGCGGTCAAGCCATTCCGGCACTGGCAATCCTTTCGCACGAAGGAAGTCCGGATTGAAAAGCTTCGACTGGTAGCGCTGGCCGTAGTCGCAAAGCACAGTCACGATCGTGTGCCCGGGGCCCATCTCCTTAGCCATGCGGATCGCACCGGCGACGTTGATCCCTGTGGAACCTCCCATGCACAGGCCCTCATCTGTGAGAAGGTCAAAAACGATGGGCAGCGCTTCGGCATCCGGGATGTTGAAGGCCATGTCCGGCTTGAAACCTTCGAGGTTGGCGGTGACCCGCCCCTGCCCGATCCCCTCGGTGATCGAGGACCCTTCGGATTTCATCTCGCCCTTGGTGTAATAGTTGTAAAGCGCCGCACCATCTGGATCGGCCAGGCCAATCTTTACGCCCTTGGGCTGAAGCGCCATCGCAGTGCCCGCCAGCGTGCCACCCGAGCCGACGGCGCAGATGAAGCCGTCGACCTTGCCGCCTGTCTGTTCCCAGATCTCGGGTCCCGTCGTTTCGACATGGGCCTGCCGGTTGGCCACGTTGTCGAACTGGTTCGCCCAGATCGCACCGTTCGGTTCGGTCTTTGCAAGTTCGGCGGCCAGACGGCCCGAATAGCGCACGTAGTTGTTCGGGTTTTTGTAAGGCGCGGCAGGCACTTGAACAAGCTCCGCCCCCGCGAGGCGGATCATGTCCTTCTTTTCCTGGCTTTGGGTTTCCGGGATCACGATCACCGTGCGAAAGCCCATCGACGCGCCGACAAGCGCCAGCCCGATGCCGGTGTTCCCGGCCGTGCCTTCGACGATCGTGCCACCGGGCCGAAGCTGCCCCTTCGCGACGGCGTCACGGATGATGAACAGTGCCGCGCGATCCTTCACCGACTGGCCGGGGTTCAGAAACTCCGCCTTGCCGAGGATCTCGCAACCCGTCAGTTCGCTGGCCTTGCGCAGCCGGATAAGCGGCGTCTTTCCCACGGCGTCCGCCAAATCGCTGTAAACCCGCATGGGAAACCCTCCTGTCGCTTGCCCCATTCCTATGGCGCGACGGGGCGGACCTCAAGCCCCTCAGGTCTCGGTGCCGCTCGCTTCGGCGTCGGCACGCAACCGCGATCGATTGCGTGCCAACCAATCCGCGAGGATCAGGAGAGGCGCGGTGTTCGCCTCGCCGCTGTCGACAAGACTTTGGAGCCGGTCGAAGGACACGACGTGCGCGCGGATATCTTCGGTTTCGACGGGCAGCCCGCCCAGCCCTGCAGCGTGGTCGGGCAGATCGGCGATCCCCACAAAGGTATAGAGAAACTCGCCCTTCGCGGCGGGCGACGGATAGTAGTGCCGTGCCGGGATCAAAGACCGAAGCTCCAGCCCAGCCTCCTCGCGCGCCTCGCGAACGGCCGCTTCCTCGGGCGTCTCACCGCCGTCGATGCGGCCCGCCACCGCCTCAAGAAGCCATGGCTGCACGTCTCCGCGCGCATAGGCACCCATGCGGAACTGCTCGATCAGCAGGACGCGGTCACGCACGGGATCGTAGGGAAGCACAACCGCCGCATCGCCCGAGACGAAGACAGCGCGGTTGACCTCGGCGCTCATCTCGCCGTCGAAGCGCCGGAACCGCAGGTCGAACTCCTCAACCGCGAAGTATCTGGCGTAGACCTCCTGAAACCGGCGCAGGTCGATATCGTCCGACGACGCTGTCCGACGCAGCGACGATGGCGGCACAGGCTTCCCTGCCCGCGCCCGCGCACCCCCGCGTATCATCATCATCGGAAAGCGCGCCCGGATTTCTGCCGGGGTCCTTTGACCCATCCGGCGCATTACGTCGCCTGCCGTGGCGACCGCCGTATCGCCCCAACGGGCGACCCAATCCGCGAGGTTCCAAGGTGCGCCCGGCTTCCACTGGTCGGGGTCGGGGAAAAACACACGTGCCTGCCGCGGACCCTCGACGGTATCGACTGTCACAACGCGCGTGGCGTAGGCAAATCCGCCCTCATAGTAGTCCAGCCGCGCCGTATCCTCATCCGACAGGTCGGCGACACGGATCCCTTCAGCCCAATCGCCACCTTCCACGATCATGGGAAAAGCGTGCCCTTCTGCCCAAAAGACCGAATGACCCGGCAGGCGCGCCGATACCGCATCGACACTCCGGCCAAGCACAGCCTCCAATAGTGGAAGGTGGCAAAGCGTCCCGTAGAAGAAGTAGGCGTCCATCACCGCCAGCGCCGGGCGGCCCATTCCGACATGAGGCCCGCAAGCGCGCCGCCGACGATGAGAACGAGAAGCGTGTCCCAGGCGATCAGGGTGCGGAAGAAGCCGACGCCTAGGTCGAAGATGCCCACGATCGCTTCCATCGGCCCCCTGTAGGCTGGCTTGAACGCCAAGAGGAACATCTCGTAGGTCGAGAAGATCAGCAGCGCGAGCCCTACCATCACCGCAGAGGTCCTGACGCCCGTATTGACGGCCTGCCAGTTGCCGCGCCCCGCCTCGGGGCCCATGACGCGCCACCCTGCAACAAGCCCGATCAGCGCCGAAACGAACGAGAAGTACCCGAACTGCGTCCCCGCAGGCATGTGCGGTTTGTAGATTTCGGCCGTGAAGAACGCCAACACCGCGAACGCGAAGGCGGCAAATAACTTGGCTGCGGTGGGCATTTAGACTGCTGGCCTCGTAACCTTGATTTGAGTTACGTCGCAGTTTCCGCCGTGAAACGCTCCCGCGCAAGAGGTAAGGTAGAAATTCCACATCCGCCGAAATCGAGGGTCGAATCCGAGTTCGGAGATTTCGTCCCACTGGTCATTGAACGTCTGGTACCAGCGGCGAAGCGTCTGGCTGTAGCTGTCGCCGAACTCAAACGACCCACTGACCTTCAGACCCGCGCGCCGTATTTCCTCAGTCAGCACGCTACGGGACGGGATCATGCCGCCCGGAAAGATGTATTTTTGAATAAAATCAACACCTTTTCTGTAGATCTCAAAGCGCTTTTCCTGAAGCGTGATGATCTGTAGCGCGGCGCTGCGGCCTGGTTTCAGGCGCTCGCGGACAGTTTCAAAGTAGACCGGCCAGTACTTCTCTCCCACCGCCTCGAACATCTCGATAGAGGCGATTCCGTCATAACTGCCCCTTTCGTCCCTGTAGTCACAAAGCCTCAGGTCAACTCTGTCTGAGAGGCCGGCCTTGGCTATCCGGGCGCGCGCGAAGTCGAGTTGGGCCTGCGATATGGTCAGTCCTGTGACCTTCAGGCCACGCTCGGCTGCGGCGTATTCGGCGAAACCGCCCCAACCGCAGCCAATTTCAAGCACATGGTCGCCCGGCGCGACATCGAGGCGATCGACGAGTGCGGCATACTTCGCCCTCTGCGCCGCCTCGAGGCTCTCCTGCCCGGTCTCGAACAAGGCCGAGGAATAGGTCATGCTCCGGTCCAGCCACAGCGCATAGAAGTCGTTGCCCAGATCGTAGTGGTGCGCGATGTTGCGCTTTGCCTGACGTTTCGAGTTCGACCGCAAAAGATGCCGCAAGCGTTCATAGACCCGCAGCAGCCCCATGCCGGGGAACCCGTCATAGATTTCTTCGTTATCGGCGTGGACAAGATCCATGAACGCCTGAAGATCCGGCGTCGACCAGCCACCGTCGAGATAAGCTTCGCTGAACCCCAGATCGCCTTCGCGGATCAGGCGGGCAAAGATGTCGTCGTCATGGACATGGATCTCGGCCACGGGCCCCGGTCCGGCACCTTGCGCCCGAAACCGTCGCCCGTCCCGCAGCACGAAGTCGAGCCGACCGTTACGCAGATCGCAGGTCACCTTGAACACCTGCGCGAAGTAGCGCGGCAGATCCGTCTGACCTTCGGTTGTGGTGCATACGGTCATGTCTATAACCCCCCAGGGACGGAGCCTAACGTGAAAAAAACACCTGCGGCAAGGGGTTATGCACGCTTCGCACTCCGCCCCTCATAGGCGGAAAGCGCGCGCGCGCGACCCTCGGCAAGCTCGATGACCGGCTTGGGGTAGTCCTGATCGCTGCTCAGGCCCCAGCTTCGCGGGATCGCATCGAAGTAGCTCAGCGCCGTGTCGGGTGGATCGGACTGCCCTTCCGCGATGTAGGCTCGGCGATACGCGCCACCGGAATCGAACTTCTCCGCCTGCGTCGCCGGGTTGAATACGCGGAAGTAGGGCGCCGCGTCCGGCCCCGACCCCGCGACCCACTGCCAGCCCATCGCGTTCGAGGCCGGGTCCCAGTCGGTCAGGCAGTCCTCGAACCATTTCAGCCCGACGCGCCAATGCGTCATCAGATGCTTTGTCAGATAGGAGGCCACGATCATCCGCGCCCGGTTATGCATCCGGCCGGTGACATACATCTCGCGCATCGCGGCATCGACGAAGGGTTCTCCGGTCATGCCGCGCCGCCAGCGTTCGGCATCGTCGTTGTCATCGCGCCATGGAAAGGCGTCCCAGCCGTCGCGCCAGTTCTCTTCTGCCAGCTTTGGCTGGTGATACATGAGGTGCCAGGCGAAGTCGCGCCAGCCGAGTTCGGACAGGAACTTGTCCGCGCCTGGATTTCCTTCTTCGCGCGCGCGCACCGCCCGGTACCAGATGCTGCGCGGAGAGATTTCACCCCAGGCGAGGTTCTCCGAAAGGCCAGAGGTGGCGTCGCGTGCCGGAATGTTGCGCGCATCACTATAGTCAGCCATGCGGTCCTCGACGAAACTCTCCAGCCGTGACAGCGCCGCCTCTTCGCCGACAACCGCGTGCGCTGCCAGAACCGGTGCGCCACGGTTCATGGCGGCCCCCATGCGCCAATCGGACAAGTCTTCGGATTCAGGCCACTGCGGCGGAGACTTAATGTCTCTTGGCGCTCTCAGGGCCGAACCCGGATCGCGCGCTCGTATGTTGCGCCAAAAGGGTGAATAGACGGAATAGGCGCCGCCGCTTTTCGTTTCGACCGTCCAGGGTTCGAACAGAACCGCGCCTGGAAAGCTCTTCGCCTCCACCCCGTCGTCCTTCAACGACGCCTTCACCTCCTTGTCCCGAGCGATCCCGGCGGGATCGTAGACGCGGCTCCAATAGACTGCGCCCGCCCCCGTCTCGGCTTGAAGCGCCTTCAGGACGTCAAGCGCCCTTCCCCTTCGCAGAACAAGACGCGCACCGAGGTTCTCCACCGTCTTGGCGAACACGCCAACCGCCTCACCCAAGCGCCACTTCGCGGCAGCGCCCAGCGCCTCGACCGTTTCATCATGGATAAAAACCGGAACGACGGACCGCCCGGTTTCGACCGCCGCCGCAAGCGCTTCGTGGTCGGCCAGCCGCAAATCACGGCGGAACCAGACGATGACCGGAGAGTCCTGCATCCGTTACCTCACCCCGCCCGATCCATACCGGGCCGCGCGGGTCGGCGCACCTTCGCCCGCTCTTACAAAACCTTGTCGAGCGCCGTGATCAGCCGTGCGACATCCTCGGCGCTCGTGTAGTGCACCATCGAAATACGCAAGACGCCGGCATCCAGATCAATCCCCATCGCCTGCAAGGGGCGGACCGCGTAGAAGTCGCCTGCCCAGCAATTGATCCCGTGTTCGGCAAGCGCGGCCGAAACCGGCTCGGCCGGACGGTCAAGCGCGACGGCAACCGTTGGCGCGCGCCGGGCGGCGTCCCGGGTCCCGAGAAGGCGCACATCGTTGCGAGCAGAGAGATGGTCGAGTAGCGGCTGGCAGACCGCCACTTCTTGCGCGCGCATCAGTTCATGGACCGCGGCGGCCCGCTTTGCCGGGTCGGGTTCGGGCGCGAAGTGATGGTCGTGCAGCGCATCGAAATAGTCTGCAATCCCGGCCGACGCCGCGACCTGCGCATGATCCGGTCCCGCCGGGGTGAAACGCTTGTAAAGCGTCCCGGCGTTGAAATAGTGCCCCTGATTGGGAAGCGACATACCCAGCGCCTCGCGGATCGCCATGATCCCCTGATGCGGCCCGTAAACCTTGTAGGCCGAGAACAGGTAGACATCGGCACCCAGTTCGCTGACGTTCGGAATGCCGTGGGGCGCGTAGCTCACCCCGTCCACGCAGGTGACCGCACCCGCCTCATGCGCCATCGCGGTGATCTCGGCCACAGGGTTGATCTCGGCGATCACGTTGGAACAATGCGGAAAGCACACAAGCCGCACCTGTCCATCCGCCAACAGCGGCGCCAACGCGGCGGGATCGAGATGCCCGGTCTCCGGGTCTATACGCCACTCGCGGATCTCGACGCCCTCTTCGCCAAGCCGCCGCCACGGGCCGGAATTCGCCTCGTGGTCCTGATCGGTGACGACAATCGCCTCGCCCGGCTTCAGATGCCGCCGGAAGGCCTGTGCCAGCACATAGGTGTTCTGCGTGGTCGAGGGGCCGAAACTCAGCTCATCCGTCTTCACGCCCATCATCGCGGCAAGGCGCGCGCGCGCTTCGTCCATCTCTTCGCCGCCAGCGGCAGAGGCGGCATATGGCCCGTAAGGCTGCACCTTGCGTTCGTGGTAGAAGCGCGTCAGCCGGTCGATCACTTGCCCGCAGGCATAAGAGCCGCCCGCATTCTCGAAGAACGCCTTGTCGGCCAGTTCGGGAGAGGAGAAGGCGGGAAACTGGCCGCGCACGAACGCCATATCAAGTTGCGTCATCTGTTCCCCTCCGATTGCGTTGAGGCATTGCTAACCGAGCGGGGTGACAGAGTAAATTCGCCCGCAGCAGAGAAATCACTACTCCTGCGGTATACAGGGAGCGTTGGGTCGGAAGTAGTCCGGCGCGAGCCAACGAACTTCCGATATGACGTAGTTAAGATCCTCGCTGCCGGGCTTCGTATTCATCATTTCGAAAACGACCTTGCCGTCCGGAGCGACTTCGAATGCCCTGCCCTGCTGAGGGCTCGTGACGATAAGCGAACCTGACGGCAACCGTTGCGCCTTACCACGGATGCGCGAATAGAAGTTGTTTCGCCGACCATCGAAGACCGTCCGGCGTTCCAGAGTCATCGGGTCGATTGCGACGATCTCGCTGTAGTCGCGGCTCATACGGTTGTTGAACACCATGATCTCTCCGGATGGCAGCCAATCCGGATCATGCTGCCGCTGGGTCTGCCCTATCCGCCACCATTTGATCTGGAGCGTCTCTGGATCGAGGACGAATAGCAGATTGAGGGAACGCGCGCTGACAAGCAGATCACCGGGCGCGAACTCCGGGAACGAGCGGGCAACGTCATTCGGCAGGGGGTCTACATCATTCAGATGGAAGCTATCGATCATCCAACGTCCAATTGTATTCCTGCTGTTGCCACCAAGATCATTCTCGTGCAGACGCCGGATCTCCAGAATGTCTATCGCAGGGTTAGCGTCGATGATGTCCTGCATTGTAATGTCTCGCTGAACCGCCCCGTCGGCGAGTGATAGCTTGACCAGGCGGTTCCCCCCTCTGAGCGTCCACACCGATCGGCCCGTGGCATCAAGGGATACATTGTGATTGTAGTCGCCTGGCGCGATCCAGCTACGTTCTCCGCAAGCATTGAGGCGCTGTATCGAGACTCCGCCATCGAATGTGAAGACCAGCGAACCGTCCTGCAGGATCTCCATGCCATGAATGAATTTGCGGTTTTCTGGCTGGGGCTCCTCTTCGCCCACCTTGATCTCCGTCAGAAGCCAATGATGAACGACTCTGAACTCTGGCGAGATGAGAAGCGCCATATTGCCAACGCCTTCCGCGCCAGCGAAGGCACCCACGACAAGCCGCCATCCCGGCGTGGCCGCTGACGGTTCTCCACGCATGAAAAGTCCCGGCAAGGAAGTATCCTCATCGGATTCAACCGGCACAAAGGTGGACAGGTCGACGTCCGCGGCACGCCTGGTCCGCACCGGCTGATCCTCAGCATCGCCCGATGCCCGCCCCACGAGCTCAAGAACAACCTGCTTGGCGGTCGACGGAAACGACGCAACTTCCAGTGCCGCGGCCCCGACAGAACCCAAGCGGTCGACACCCTGAGCGCGCAATTTTACCAGCCAGCCGAACATCACGGTGAGCACCATCCAGAGGATAAGACACAGGACCAGTATCCAAACCGGGATCGAACGTTCCATGGTGGCGCCTTCTGTTTTGACGGCCAGCCTATGTTAGTTTGGCTATTTCAACAAGTTGCATGGGTTCTTGCAGGACCAAACCCACGCCCCTATATTCATTCTGTTCGGATCTTCCGGACTATGGACATAAACGCGCTCGTAATAAACGGATCGGACCCGGGGGCGGTACCCGGCGGCTCCACCAAAACCTCGTTATTGGCGAGACATGGGGCCGAAATAGGATCGACGAACGTCTAAAGGTGTTAGCTTTGTCCCGGTGAGGTACCACCGTTATCGGTCCGCAAAGTACAGTTGCCAATAACAACCGTGCTCCGATGGCTCTGGCTGCGTAAGCAGTCCGATCTATCGAAATCTAAGCCCTTGCGCCTAGCAGCGTAAGGCGGGGTTCGCAGGCACCTGGCAACAGAAGCCTGCACTTCCCCCTTCAAGCCTTCACCTTTCATAAATGACATCGTCCTAACGTCGCCCCAAGCAGACAATCACACCTGGGGAGAGTGGGCTGCCATGGACAAGCTTGGCATTCTTAGCGACTGGTACCGGCGCGTATGGATCGAAGAAGATCTGGACGCGATCGATGAGTATTTCGCCCCTCGCTGCGGGGCGGACGGGCTCATGCCAGACGGACAGGTCGGCGCCGAGGATTTCCGCGCGCTTGTACCGGCGCTCCGCGCGCTCGTCCGCGACATAGATATCCGCATCGATCGCCACGTGGAAACGGGTGACTGGCTTTGGGCCCAGATCGTGTTGAGCGCCCGTACCGCACACGGCATTGATCCGGTCGGAGGCACTGGCCAGGTTATGCTTCGGTTCGACGGCGGGCGCATTACCGAAGCCTACAACGGCTTCGACTTCATCAGCTTCTTCGAACAGGTTGGGCTTCTGCCGAAGGATGCTTTCCTTCTCCTTCTGTCCGGAGAAAGAATGAGCTGAACCATCGCGGGTCGGCGCGACGGGACTTGTCGGGCCGCAATCCCGTTGTCATCATCGCGTGATGAACCATCTCCGCGGAGTTCTCTTCAGCCTTTTCCCCCTTTTCTTTCTCACGCCTTCCATTGTGCGGTCCTGCGAAGTGGCGCTTCTTCTCGCGATCGACGTTTCGGGCTCGATCGACCGAGGCGAGTACCGGCTCCAGATAGACGGGCTGGCAGACGCCATGTCCGATCCTGAACTGGTCGATGCGTTGGTGCTGGGCCAGGTCGCACTATCCGTCGTTCAATGGTCCGGCACGGGCCTCCAATCCGTTTCGATCCCCTGGCGGCGGATGGTGAGCGCGGGTGAAGCCGCTAGCTTCGCACGTCGCACCCGCGATCTGCCGCGTGCATTCACCGGGTCGGATACCGCTGTGGGCGAGGCCATCGGATTTTCCGCCCGACAATTCGCTCCGGTTGGCGACTGCAGCCGCAAAGTCATCGACATTTCGGGGGACGGGCCGCAGAACGCCGGCCTGCCCCTAGGCCCCGAGCGTGGAGAAGCGGCGCGGCTTGGCATCGAGATCAACGCCATCGCCATCGAAGATCCCGGCCGGGCCAGCCCGATCACCGAGTTTTACCGGCGCTTTGTCATCACGCGGGAGGGGTTCGTGATGACCGCGCGGGGGCTCTCTGATTATCCAAGGGCAATCCGCGCGAAGATCCTGCGCGAGATATCGAAGCCTCTCGGCTGAGGGTTGACGGTCGCAGTCTCCGATGTCACCTTTTCCCACATGGGGCTCGCGACCGCGCCCCGTGAGGCCACGGCTCAAGCGTCGCATCCTTCATGACCCAACGAAAGGATGCCCCATGCCCGGCTTTGGCTCGATCTCCGCTCAGCAGCTTGCCCGCTTGATCGGTACACCTGACTGCCCCGCCCTCATCGACATCCAGATCGACTCTGACTTCACCGCTGATCCGCGACTGATCCCCGGTGCGTTCCGCCATGCTCATGATCGGATCGAAGACTTGGCACCGGTTCTTGCAGGCAGCCGAGCGGTCGTGATCTGCCAGAAGGGAAAAAAACTGTCTGAAGGTGCTGCGGCCCTTCTGCGGTGCCGGGGCGTCGAGGCCGAGACGCTCGAAGGCGGCGCACTGGGATGGGCAGCGGAAGGCCTGCCGATGATTCCGATAGCGGCGTTCCCCGCATCAAACCTGTGGGTCACACGGCATCGGCCGAAGATCGACCGGATCGCCTGCCCATGGCTCATCCGCAGATTCATCGACACGTCCGCGCGGTTCCTCTTCGTCGCCCCATCCGAAGTTGAGGCCGTCGCTGAGAAATTCGGGGGCACGCCTTTCGACATCGAAGGCGTCACTTTTTCCCACCGCGGCGAGAAATGCAGCTTCGACGCCTTCCTCGACGATCTGGCGCTTCATACCGATGCGCTCGACCGGCTCGCGGCAGTTATTCGAGGAGCCGATACGGACCGCCATGATCTATCGCCGCAGGCGGCCGGACTTCTCGCAGTCTCCGTCGGCCTGTCGCGGCAGTTCAAGGATGATCTCGCGCAGCTCGAGGCGGGCATGGCCATTTACGATGCACTCTACCGCTGGGCTCGCGACGGCTTCGAAGAGGGCCACGACTGGCCCGCAGGGCGCAAGTCATGAGGACCGAGGAAAACCTCTGGCGCGTCTTCGGGCGTATCGGCGTTCTGTCCTTTGGTGGACCGGCCGCTCAGATCGCTCTTATGCACCGCGAGCTTGTCGAGACGCGCCCATGGCTGAGCGAGAAGGAATATCTGCGCGCGCTGTCGTTCTGCATGCTCCTGCCGGGCCCCGAGGCGATGCAGCTTGCGACTTATGCGGGTTGGAAGCTGAATGGAATCAGAGGTGGCCTTGTCGCGGGCGGGCTTTTTGTCCTGCCGGGGGCTCTGGTGATCCTGTGCCTGGCCGCGCTGTATACGGCGTTCGGACAGGTGCCGCTCGTCTCAGCGCTGTTCCTGGGGGTAAAAGCCGCCGTCGTCGTGATCGTGATCGAGGCGCTACTGCGCGTTGCGCGGCGCGCGTTCAAAGGAGGCACAGAACGGGCGATCGCGACGGCTGCCTTCGTCGCGATCTTCGCACTTGGCGTCCCGTTTCCACTGATCATCCTCGCTGCGGCCATCCTCGGCGCCGTCTTGCTTGCAGAACCCGCGACGGAGCGCGTTGCGGCCCCACGCCACCCGGCGCTGGGTGCGACCCTGCTTACCGGCCTTGGGCTTTGGTGGGCACCCGTGGCCGCGCTGGCGTTTGCGGGCCACGACTTCCTTCTCGACATTGGTCTTTTCTTCTCCAAACTCGCGGTCGTCACATTTGGCGGTGCTTACGCGGTCCTCGCTTATATGACCCAGACCGTGGTGCAGGACCATGGATGGCTCTCGACTGGCGAAATGATGGACGCACTTGGGCTGGCCGAAACCACGCCCGGCCCCCTCATACTCGTGACAGAGTTCGTGGCTTTCCTCGCCGGGGCTGCGGAATCCGGTCCCGCCATGGCCATTGCAGCGGCGGCGCTTTCCCTTTGGGTTACTTTCGTGCCGTGCTTCCTGTGGGTGTTCGCCTTCGCGCCATATATCGAATGGATCGCCACACGCCCTCGCCTTGCGGCGGCGCTATCCGGGGTCAGCGCGGCCGTTGTTGGTATCATTGCCAACCTGGCACTTTGGTTCGCCCTTCACCTCTTCTTCGCCAAGGTCGGCACGCTGCCCGGCATTGGCCTTGCCTTGCCCGTGCCGGAACTCGGATCGTTCCAATGGCGACCGGCACTCGTTGCGCTTGGCGCAGGGCTGCTTCTGCTGCGTTTTCATTGGTCATTGCTGGCCGTTCTGGGCGTCGCGGCGCTTGGCGGATTAGCCCTGTCGGCAATCACCTGAGAAGGCGGAAGTCCTTGCGGCTTACGCCCTTTCATTCCGTTTCGAATCCCTTATGCTGAAGCCCTGACGACTACTAGAAAGCTTTCCCATGAGCAGATCCATCGACTACGGCAACCTCATGCACCGCGCGATGCGCGGTCTGATCGAAGAGGTGCTTCGCGGGGTCGAGCGGGATGGTCTTCCAGGCGAACATCACTTCTTCATCACCTTCGACACGCGCCACCCGGATGCAAAGCTGGCCGACTGGCTGCGTGAGCGCTATCCCGAAGAGATGACCGTCGTGATGCAGCACTGGTTCGAGGGGCTGAGCGTCGACCCAGACGGTTTCGCGATCACGCTGAATTTCGGCGACTCTCCTGAACCGCTCTACATTCCCTTCGACGCAGTTCGCACTTTCGTCGATCCCTCGGTCGAATTCGGTCTGAGGTTCGAGACACAAGATGAGGAAGACGACGAGGACGAAGCCGAAACCGAGGCGCTCGAAGAGGAAGGCCATCGCGAGGCCGAGGTCGTCAGTCTCGATCAGTGGCGCAAGTAGGTCCGACGCCGCGTTAGCGCAATCTGTTTTCTCGCGTCTTGGCCAGACCGTCGGAATCGCTTAGCTAGGGGCGACATTTCCCAGGACGGACGGAAAGCCATGACCAAGACCCGCACCGAGACCGACAGTTTTGGCCCGCTCGACGTGCCCGCCGACAAGTACTGGGGCGCGCAGACTCAGCGGTCGATCATCAACTTCCCGATAGGCTGGGAACGGCAACCCGTGGCGATCATCCGGGCGCTTGGCGTGATCAAGAAAGCTTGCGCGCTGGTCAACATCGCGCAGGGTGACATTGACCCCAAGATTGGCGAAGCGATCTCGGCAGCGGCGGGCGAGGTGATCGAGGGCAAGTTCGACGACAACTTCCCGCTTGTCGTCTGGCAGACCGGGTCGGGCACACAGTCCAACATGAACGCGAACGAGGTTATCTCCAACCGAGCGATCGAGATGCTGGGTGGCGAGATGGGTTCAAAGAAGCCCGTACACCCGAACGATCACTGCAACATGGGTCAGTCCTCGAACGACACCTTCCCGACCGCGATGCACGTCGCGATCGGCATGATGGCGCGCGATGTCCTGCTGCCGGGTCTTGAAAAGCTTCACAAAGCGCTGGTCGCAAAGTCGGAAGAGTTCAAGGACATCATCAAGATCGGCCGGACCCATACGCAGGACGCGACCCCGCTGACGCTCGGCCAGGAATTCGGCGGCTATGCGCATCAGGTGGCGCAGGGCATCAAGCGCGTGAAGGCCTGCCTGCCCGACATCTACGAACTAGCGCAGGGCGGCACGGCCGTGGGTACCGGGCTAAACACCAAAAAAGGCTGGGACACTCGTGTGGCTGCCGAGATTGCCAAGATCACCGGCCTGCCTTTCGTCACTGCGCCGAACAAGTTCGAAGCACTCGCCGCGCATGATGCGATGGTGATGTTCTCGGGCGCGCTTAAAACGGTCGCCGCCTCGCTTTTCAAAATTGCGAACGACATGCGTCTGCTGGGGTCCGGCCCGCGCTCTGGCCTTGGCGAGTTGATCCTGCCGGAGAATGAACCCGGTTCGTCGATCATGCCGGGCAAGGTCAACCCGACCCAGGCGGAGGCGCTGACCATGGTCTGCGCCCATGTCATGGGCAACGATGCGGCCGTGGGCTTTGCTGGCTCGCAGGGTCACTTCGAGCTTAACGTCTACAATCCGATGATGAGCTACAACGTCCTTCAGTCGATGCAGCTTCTGGGCGACGCCGCCTCCAGTTTCACCGACAACATGGTGACGGGCACGATGGCCAACACAGCCCGTATCGAGAAGCTGATGAAGGAGTCTCTGATGCTCGTCACGGCTCTCGCACCCACCATTGGCTATGACAATGCTACCAAGGTCGCCAAGACCGCGCACAAGAACGGCACCACTTTGCGCGAGGAAGCGATCAATCTTGGCTTCGTGGATGGCGAGACCTTTGACCGCATCGTCCGCCCCGAAGATATGATCGGGCCGAAGGACTGATGGCCGAGATCGTAAATCTTCGTTCCGCGCGCAAAGCCCGTGCGCGTTCGCAGAAACGTAGCGACGCCGATGAAAACGCGGTGCGGTTCGGCCGCACGAAAGCTTTGAAAGCGTTGGAGAAGGCGCGCGCCGACAAGGCGCGTGGAAGCCTCGACGCGCACAAGCTTGAGGATCGCGAGGGGTGAGCCGTCCGACCAAACGGTCGCTGACACTCAATGGGCATCGCACCAGCGTATCGTTGGAGGACGAATTCTGGCGTGCTTTCCGGGATCTGGCTGCAGAAGACGATCGTCCGATCAACGCGCTTGCCGCCGAGATCGACGCCGCAAGAGGCGTTGACACGGGCCTTGCGACCGCTATTCGGCTTTACGTGCTAAGGGAATTGCAGGCCCGGCTGAGGGAAAAGTCCGGGCCCTGAGATGGCTCAGTTGCTAAGCTTGCCTTCAGGCGCGGGATACAGCGCATGACGAATACGGTCTGCGAGGTGCGTTTCCCTCTCCTCGACCTTCGTCAGACGGCGCTTGCCCGGTGTCCGACCGTTAAGCTCTCCGTGAAACAGGGACTGGATCTCTTCGCGCGATAGTTTCTGCGCATCGGTCTCTGCCTCGACCTTGGTATTGATCCCGACGGACCGCCATGATGGCACGGCAATCCTGAGAAAGCTTGGAGCAGACAGAAGAGACGCAGCAAAGTCCGGAGCAGACGAAGCGAGAGACTTGAACAACATGGTTACCCCCCAAGGTACCGTAGCTGAGTGGCAAGATTCAGCCGATTACACACGATAGGTCATATGAGCAGATTTTGACCGATCGCAAGTCACACAAAAAACCGAATCACCGAAGTGACAATCCGAAAATGACCCAAAATCGGTTCGAAAATCAATTCAAGGTTGCGTTTCAGACTTGTTACAGACCGCTCACGGGTAGTAACGCTGCGTCACGGCGCGTGATTCTAAGGCAAATCCCGTCCCTCGAACGAACTGTCAAGTGGGCAATTGGCTCGGGAATTCCCCCCTCGATTTCTTCGAAACGCAGGTCTCGCACCAGCGTAGCCAGCAGCAAGGGGCCTTCGATCATGGCGAATCCGGCCCCCGGACAGACGCGAGGGCCAGTGGAGAAAGGCAAGTAAGCTCGTTTGGCGGACGCCCTGCCCTCTTCAGTCTTCCAGCGTTCGGGTGCAAAACCATCGGGATCGCTCCAAAGCCGCTCGTGCCGATGGATGTGCCAAGGTGAAATCACGACCTGTGCACCGGGGCACACGTCCCGGTTGCGAAAGACCTCGGCTTGCGTGGTCTCTCGCACCATCATCGGGACAGGTGGGTATAGCCGCAGCGTCTCGCGAAACACGTCGCGGGTGAAGGTCAAGCCCGCGATGTCCGAGAACCCGGGGTCCTCCGGCAAGGTGCGCGCTTCCGCCGCCACACGCTCCTGCGCTTCAGGAAAAGCCGCGAGCAGGTAAAGCGCCCAAGCGAGCGCCGAGGCCGAGGTCTCGTGCCCTGCGAGGAAGAATATCGCAACCTGATCGACCATCTCCTCCGTTCTGAACGTGCGGCCCGTCTTTGGGTCAGGTGTCGTCATGATCTTGGTGGCGAGGTCGTCCGGCGCGGTACCGGCATGGATCGCGGCGATCCGATCTTCAGTCAGCCCGGTGATGAGCGCCCGGATCATTCGGGCAGTCGCTTTCGTTCGGCCCTTGTGCAGACGCGGAACGAAGCGCGGCAACGGTAGAAAGGCCG
Organism: uncultured Rhodobacterales bacterium; assembly: GCA_965368915.1. Lineage (GTDB taxonomy): Bacteria > Pseudomonadota > Alphaproteobacteria > Rhodobacterales > Rhodobacteraceae > Albidovulum. The sequence continues at coordinate 19,122 of CBDUOT010000050.1, forward strand.
CGAGATTCAGAAGCGGTTGAGCGCGCTGGTGAACGCGAAACTGCTCGAAGACCTCGGCCGCAATTTTGTGCTCGATGGGAATCGAGAAGAGCGTGCGGAAGATAACGTCCGCGGCGGCGTGACTTGCTTCCGCCTCAACCTCGACCACCTCGCCTGCCCGCGCAGCCAGCCGGTCGCGGGCAGCCCGTGCGGCCGCAAGCATCGCCGGGAAGGTCTCGCGCAGGCGGCCTCCCTCGAACGCCGGGTCGATGATACGCCGCTGTGCCTTCCATTCCTCGCCGTTCGTCACGAAGACAGAGCGGCCGAGTAGCGGCGCAAGCCCCTCGCGGACGCGGTCGGATTTCGGGAAGTCTTCTGGCCTCTCCTTCAGGACCAGATCGATCAATTCGGGATCGTTGCAGAGATAGGAGCGGAAGAACGGTGTCCGGAACTCCGCCATCCAGGCGCGGTAAAGGCGCGCGGGCTGGGCCGACAGAATGTCGCGGCGAAACAGCCGCAGGTAGCGCCAGAGCGACACCCTTTCGGAACGGGATGGCGGCTTCGGCGGGATCATGCGATGTCCCGATACCGGTTGAGCGGTGTTTCGATCCGACTTTGCGACGACGCTCTGCCACGGTAGCGCGCGGCCAAAGTTATTGGTCCAGCGGTGATCTGAAAGTAGTCATAGTCACCGGGCCGGTCGAAAGCACAGAGATACTGGAAGTGCAGCCGAAAGAAGCGCCAGCGCAATTCGCGCCAGCGTTCAGGGCTGAGCGTTTGCGTGAAAGCCGCCGACAGGACGAGCGGCCAGCGCTTGCCGTCCGGCGCGACACCGGAAACGCGGACCGGATCGCACAATGCGAAGGCGCAGCCATCTCCAGGCGCGGTTACGTCAACCCAAGTCAGTTCATCCCGCGCCGAGAGATACGCCAGATCGCCGCGAAGATCTGAGGCTTTGGGAAGAAATGAAACCATTGGCACCACATGGCCGAGCGACAGAAAGGCCAGCGAAGGACCCTCCGACGGGACCCTGCCCGACCGGATCAAGCCGGCAAGGACGGATACCGCGAGATGTGCGCCCGACGAATGGCCAACGATGAGCACCTCGTCCCAGTCCTCCACCAGCGCCGAAGCGATCCTGTCCTCAAACGCTCTCATTCGGGGCTTCAACGCGGCGGGCGTGGCGCCACCCTCTGACGCGGTGAAGGCATAGTCGTGCATCAGATAGTAGGCGAATATCCGATTATCGTTCTGCTTGAACCAGCGCAGGGTCAGAATGATGGCAGCGAACCCAAGCGCTAGTGAAACCAAGATCGACGGATAGAAAAGCGGTGTGAGCATGCGACCCGGCCAGAACAGGGCCTCGATTTTCGCAAACAACCAGCCGGACGTATGGGCCACAGCCCATCCGGCAAGAAGCGCCGTGAACGCCTGCGCAATCAGACACAGAATTGGGTAGAGCGCGGCGATCGTCGGCCCTTTCCTGAGCCTCGCCAGACGGAAGATCGCTCCGGACCTAATATAGGTCCAGGCTGTCAACAGCAGCTGCCAATAGGTGGCCGGGATCGAGTGCCCCATTGAGCCAGCAACGATATCGGACCAGACGAGCACCTCGATATCAGCTTGCGACGCTCCGGCCCCTGACGTCAGTTCGGCATGCCACCCGTAGGCCCCGTCCCTTCCGCCGGGCGTCAGAGAAAGCTCGTATCCGCTGATCTCGGCCTGCGCGGCGCCTTCCTTTCGGTAAAGCTCGCGGTAGCGGCGCGGATGGATGGGATCATAGCCCGGAATGTAGAACACCCGCCGCCGCGTCACTTGATCGGGGTCTTCTGAATTCATGGTCTCTCAGGGCCGCAATGCACTCGTCCGCGGCCGATGCTAGCGAAGAACCGTCCCGGGCACCAAGCCCTGACCACAACCGCTCACAATTCCCGCCCGGCGAGAATGGAACCTGCCGCACGGCCAAGTTCATGCGAGACATCGACAAGGACGGCATCGAACCCAGCAAAGAGCGCTCGATTCAGCGCCTGCCCGGACACGCTCTCCGAGAAGGCGATATACTCATCCAGCTCCGCATCCGTGAGAGGTGCGTAGGCCATTGCGAGATAGGAGTGAATCCAGATGTCCGTATCGGCGCGGATCGCCTCTTCCTGCGACCAGATCTCGGCGATGACTTCGGACTCGTCCATCTCGGGACCTAGCGCGCCGGCCTCCCGAAGCCCCTGATAGAACGCATAGTTGGCATTCAGCCCGCCTGAGACATTCGTCTCGACCAGATCGTTGGCAACGACGAACTTTTCGACACGGGCAACACGCGGATCATCCGTGGCGCGCAACTCCTCCCATTTCAAGCGGCTCGCATCCTCCACCGCCTCGTCCAGAAGGGCGCGGCGCGCAGATATCTCGAGCGTCGTGATCCGCTGACCGAGATCCGATTCAAGAAAGGCCAGCATTGTCTCGGTATCGGCATCGGTACTGGCGAGATCGCTGGCGAATGCGTCGCGGAAGACGGGCAGCATCCTGTCGACCGTGTAAATATCCTCGACAGTGGCCTGCCATTTTGCTCCACCGGAGCCCGGAAACATCTCCGATTCTAAATGGCTGCCATACGACTTCCCTTCTTCGCTCATAACGCCAAAGACGTCTGGCATGCGCAGGGCAGTTTCGATCCGCGTCACCTCCACATCGGCTGCGAGTGTCCGGGTAGCCAGGATCACGAGGACAAGGAAGGCGGCAGAGAGTCGGCGCAGCATGTGGGCGTTTCCCGAGCTATTCGCGCCTACACCTATCCCTCCGCGCGCGCGATGCCAAGCGCGCCAAAGGACGCGGTTCGCCCCACTGGTATGCTCGACGGCAAAAAACCGGTTGAACTGAGGGCGCGAGGCAGCTAAATCCCGCCTCCACGACGACCCCCAGTGCGGAGAGGTGCCGGAGCGGTCGAACGGGGCGGTCTCGAAAACCGTTGTGGGTGTGAGCCCACCCAGGGTTCGAATCCCTGTCTCTCCGCCACTCAACATGGCCAAGTTGTTGGGTTCGAACATGATTTCCTCTTTTTCGCTTTCCTAGGTACATTTCGGGGTACATCTTCGATGGATGTGCGAGTGACCTTTCCAATACTGACGATTGCCTACCTGTGCATCTCTTACAGCCACGCAAAGTTCAAATAGCATCCTTTCGATCAGCCGGAATCTAGCAAGCTGGGAAGGCGGCAACTACGGGTTCCGCAGTCTCCTGTCCATTTTCCGGATGTTTACGAGGCAAGGCTCCATTCCCGAAAGAGCTCGACGGGCGGTGTTGATAGA
>CBDUOT010000051.1:0-22292 GCA_965368915.1 uncultured Rhodobacterales bacterium
CGAGCGCGAGTTCCGACTCAAAGAATTTCTGTGCGGGCTGGCCGCCCGGTCTGTCTCCAAAGAGCGAACCGCGGTGATTGGCCAGACCTTCCAAATCCAGCGTCTGCACTCCGCGCCTGTCGAGAAGCGCGAGAAGCTCGGTCTTGGCGGAACCGGTATTCCCGTCGAGCACGATGACGGGCGACGGAACCGGTTCATCCTGCAGGGCATGTACGACAAGGCGGCGCCAGGACTTGTAGCCGCCTTCGACAAGCTCCACCCGCCATCCGACCGCCGAGAGGATCGTCGCGAACGAGCCGGAGCGCTGCCCGCCTCGCCAACAGTAGACAAGTGGCCGCCATCCACCAGGCTTGTCCGCCAGCGGACCTTCGAGATGCCGGGCCGAGTTCCGCGCGACGAGTGCCGCCCCAATCTTGCGGGCAAGGAACGACGACTGCTGCTTGTAGATCGTCCCGACCTTCGCGCGCTCCGCATCGTCGAGGACGGGAAGATTCATGGCGCCGGGCAGGTGGTCTTCCGCAAATTCCGAAGGGGAACGCACATCGATTACCGCGTCGAAATCCAACGCGGCGACTTCCCTGACTGATGTGAGCGTGAGCGCCATGCGCCCTCTTAACGTGACCGCGCGCCGCCCGGAAGGGTCGGCGCGCGGAAGATAAGCGAGGGCGCGTTAGTGCGCGGTGGTCAGTAGACCATGACCGGTGCGCCGACCTGCACCCGGTCGTAAAGGTCGATCACATGGTCGTTGACCATGCGCAGGCAACCATTCGAAACCGAACGCCCGATCGAATTCGGATCGGTCGTGCCATGGATCCGGACAGCTGTATCGCGACCATTCTCATAGAGATAGATCGCGCGTGCGCCCAGCGGGTTCTCGGGCCCACCGGGTACGCCGTCGGCGTATTTCTCATAGGCTTCGGGATTGCGCTCGATCATCTCGGGCGTCGGCTTCCAGCTTGGCCATTCGACTTTCTTGCCGATGAGAGCCGCACCGCGATAGACGAGCTCGGCCTTGCCGACCGCGACGCCGTAGCGGATCGCGATGCCCTTCTTCGCGATGTAGTAAAGGTAGTGCTGCGATGACAAAACGTGGATCGAGCCCGGTTCGAAGCTGCGCTTCACCTGGACGATCGTCGGGTAAAGTTCCGGTGCGATCGAAACGCCCGAGATCGGGCCCTCGGGGATCCCGAGTTCTTCCTTGATCACTTCCTCGAACAGGAATGCATTGGCCTTGCGCCCCGAAAGGCCACAGGCTGCGGTCGCGAGCGCTGCTGTCGCAAATGTACGGCGGTCGAGCATCGCCTCCTCCATCATTAACTGTCGCGGCGCGGCTCAGTCCGCCCCGCGAAACTATGAACATAACGGATATATACCCGTGATTCCCTAGTATTATGTCCCAGAGTGGGCTGAAATGCGCCCCGTGCCGTTCAATTTTGCGCCAGTGTGGCTGGTGGTTGAGCCAAATCAAGGACAGCGGGCGGATGGCTTCGTCTGATCGGCACGAGGATCGCGCAATGACCAGGACCGTTTTCAGAACCGTCGACCTTACAAAGGTCTACGACACCGGCAAGGTGAAGGTTCATGCTCTTGCGGGCGTCGATCTGGAGCTTTACGAGAGTGAGCTGACCGTCCTGCTGGGGCCATCCGGGTCAGGAAAGTCCACACTTCTCAATATCTTGGGCGGCCTCGATACGGCCACCTCCGGCCATGCGTGGTTTCGCGACACCGAGCTGACGGGGATGGGCGACCGCGCACTCACGGCCTATCGGCGCGATCATGTCGGCTTTGTCTTTCAGTTCTACAACCTCGTCGCCTCGCTGACCGCACGTGAGAACGTGCAACTCGTGACGGATGTCTCGAACAACCCGATGAAACCAGCCGAGGCACTTGCGCTTGTCGGGTTGGAGCCCCGGCTCGATCACTTTCCAGCCGAGCTTTCGGGGGGTGAGCAGCAGCGTGTGGCCATTGCGCGCGCGATTGCCAAACGGCCCGATGTGCTTTTGTGCGACGAACCCACAGGCGCATTGGACAGCAAGACCGGGGTGCAGGTGCTCGAGGCGCTGAAGACAGTCAACGAACAACTCGGCACGGCGACAATCGTGATCACGCACAATGCGATGATCCGCAAGATGGCGCACCGCGTGCTACGCTTTCAGGACGGCCGCATCGGGTCGGTCGAGACGAACGAGACCCTTCTGTCCCCGTCGGAGATCGATTGGTGATGCACGCTCTCGACCGGAAGCTTCTGCGCGATTTCGTCCGCCTCTGGGCGCAGGTCTTTGCAATCGCTCTGGTGCTGGCTTGCGGGGTCGCGGCGCTATTGATGTCGTTTGGCATGTATCAGGCGCTGGGGGACAGCCGCGACGCCTATTATGAACGCAATCGCTTCGCCGACATCTGGGCGCCGACGAGGCGTGCGCCCCTGTCGCTGCTGCCCGAAATCGCGGCCATTCCAAGCGTGCGCACTGCGGAAGCGCGAACCGAAGGGCTTGTTACGCTCGACCTGCCGGGGCGGGATGACACCGCAGTGGGGCAGATCGTTTCACTTCCCGCCTCGGGCCAGGTGCTTCTCAACGTGCCGCTCCTGCGGGCCGGCCGTCTGCCGGACCCAGATGCCGATGACGAAGTCGCGGTGAACGAGCCCTTCGCGGTGGCGAACGGTTACCTGCCCGGCGACAGCTTCTTCGCCAACCTGAACGGCACCCGAAGAGAGCTGACGATTACCGGCACGCTGTTGTCGCCGGAGTTCATCTACGCGCTCGGTCCCGGCGCGCTTATGCCTGACAAGGAAGGTTTCGCGATCATCTGGATGCCGGAGCGCGCCGCGCAGGCTGCATTCGACATGTCTGGTGCTTTCAACAGTGTGACGATCGGGCTCTATGCAGGCGCGAGCGAGGCAGAGGTGATCGACCGCCTCGATACGCTTCTGAAACCCTACGGCGGCACTGGAGCATACGGACGCGATCGCCAGATATCAGACAGCTTCGTCACATCAGAGCTTTCGCAACTCTGGACGATGACGATCGTACTTCCGCCCATATTCTTCGGCGTCGCGGCGTTTCTCGTGAACATGGTCCTTGGACGGATCGTCGCGTTGGAACGCTCTGAAATCGGGCTTCTGAAGGCGCTCGGCTATTCGAATACGGCAATCGCGATGCACTACTTGCTTCTTGCGGCATTGACCGCGGTCGTCGGCATCGTGATCGGCTGGGTCGCTGGGGCATGGCTTGCTCACAGTCTTGCGCGGATCTACGCAGAGTTTTTCTCGTTTCCCTACCTGATCTTCCGCGGCGCTTGGACCGTCTATGCCATCGCGGCGCTGATCGGCCTCGCTTCGGCGTCGTTCGGCGCGCTGAGGGTCGCGCTCAGCGCCGCGCGCCTGCCGCCTGCGGTCGCGATGCAGCCCCCCGCGCCACCGCGGTTCCGGCGCGGGCTGGCCGACCGCATCATGGAAAGCCTGAGGCTGTCCCAGCCCATGATGATGATCATGCGCTCTATCACGCGCTGGCCCGTCCGCGCGGCGGCGAGCGCACTTGGAATCTCGATGGCGGTCGCTGTTCTTGCTGCCGCGAACTTCTTCGACGACGCGTTGAACAAGATGCTGGACACGACCTTTGGCCTTGCGAACCGTCAGGACGCGGTCCTGATGTTTACGGAAAACCTGCCCGAGGTCGCGATAGACGAACTAAGAACGCTTCCCGGCGCAATGCAGATCGAAGGTCAGCTGAGTGAGCCGGTGATCCTTCGGAACGGCCACCTGTTCAAGCATGTGGGCCTCGAAGCGCGGCGTCCCGACTCGGACCTGTCGCGTGTCGTCGGCGGATCGGGCCGGGTCATGGCTGCGCCGCCGGGCGGGCTCGTGCTGTCCGATCGGCTGGCGGAAAAGCTCGGTCTCATCATCGGCGATCCAGTCGAGGTAGAATTTCTGTCGGGACGGCGCGAAACAGTGTCCTTGCCGATTCAGGGCACGATTTCGCAGTACGTCGGTCTTGGAGCCTACGTGGACTTTGAAACTCTGAACGCTGTCCGCCGCCAGGCACCGCGCGTGTCCGTCGCCAACCTGACGCTCGACGAAAGCCGACGGGCTGAATTCCATCGCGCGGTCAAGGACATGCCCGCACTCGCCGGCACCGCGATGCTGACCGACATGCGGCGGTCATTCGAGGACACCATCCAGGAAAATATCAACATCACGGCGACGGTCTATGTAGTGATTGCCGTCCTGATCACGGTGGGTGTGACCTACAACGGCGCCCGCATCCAGCTATCTGAACGCGCCCGCGAGCTGGCGAGCTTGCGCATCCTTGGCTTTTCGCGGGCAGAGGTCTCCTTCATTCTCGTCGGCGAGTCGATGCTGCTGGCTGTTCTCGCCCAACCGATCGGCTGGCTCGCCGGCATCGGCATCGCCTGGGCCTTCACCCAAGGGGTCGATTCCGACCTCTATTCCATCCCCTTCGTGATTCGCCCCGCCACTTTCGCTCGCGCAAGCCTCATCGTCCTTCTGACGGCACTGGCCTCGGCGCTTATAGTGCGGCGGCGCATCGACCGGCTTGACCTCGTGGCCGTCATGAAAACTCGGGAGTAGCACAATGTCCCTGCAACCGCGGCATTACATCATCGGCGCAATCGGCGCAGCGACGCTCGTGGGGCTCGGCTGGCTCGCCTTCCGGACCGAGCCGGAGCCTGTCGATATCGCGGAGCTTTCGCGCGGACCGATGATGGTCACGGTGAATGCGGACGGAGAGACGCGAATCCGGGACGTGTTCGAGGTTTCCACACCCATCTCCGGCACCACCCGGCGCGCGCCGGTGGAGGTGGGCGACCCCGTGATCAAGGGAGAGACCGTGGTTGCCGTAGTCGAACCGGCCGCCCCCGCGCTTCTGGATACTCGATCGCGCGAACAGGCGCAGGCGGCTGTCCGAGAGGCCGAAGCTGCGCTCGCCTTGGCCGAAGCGCAGTTCCGCCAGGCCGAAGAAGAACTCGCCTACGCCCAGAGCCAGTACAACCGGTCGCGCACGCTGGCCGACCGGGGCGTGACGGCCCAGACGCAGCTTGAGGACGTGAGTCAGATCCTTGCTATCCGCATTGCCGCGCGAGAAGCGGCCCAATCAAACGTCGCCATGTCCTCAAGCGCGCTTCAACGCGCCCGCGCTGCATTGATCGAACCCGGAACCGCCGCAGGAACCGGCGAACGCTGCTGCGTCACCCTGCGTGCGCCGATTTCAGGGACGGTGCTGTCCGTCGACATCGTCAGCGAGGGGCCCGTCACAGCGGGCACCCGGCTCGTTTCGATCGGTCAGACCGACGACCTTGAGATTGTGGCCGATCTTCTCTCGGCCGACGCCGTCGGCCTGAAGCCCGGCACCCGCGCGATCGTCGAACGCTGGGGCGGGCCGGAACCCCTCGAGGCGGTGCTTCGCAGCCTTGAACCCTCCGCCTACACAAAAGTTTCTGCCCTGGGCATCGAGGAACAGCGCGTCGATGCCGTCTTCGAGATCACGAGCCCGGCAGACGCGCGGCAAGGACTTGGAGACCAATACGCCGTCTACATGCGCATCGTGACTTGGGAAGGCCAGGACGTGCTGCAGGTACCGCTCTCGGCGCTCTTCCGCCGCGATGGCAGTTGGGCGGTCTTTCGCGATGTAGACGGCGTGGCAAGGCTGACCCCCGTGTCAATCGATCACCGAAATGGAATGGCGGCCGAGGTGACCGATGGGCTGGCAGAAGGCGACCGTGTCATCCTGCACCCTACCGATACAATCGCCGAAGGAGTGCCTGTGGTGGAGCGCAAGGAATTTTGATAGCAAATGGGGCTGATCGGCAGCCCTGCCCCCTTTGACATTTACTCACGCCGAGCCACATCTAGTGTCTCAAGGAGACACGATGACGTCCCACGCAACCTTCACTGTTCAAGGTATGAGCTGCGCGTCTTGCGTCGGCCGGGTCGAGCGCGCGCTCAAAGCCGTTCCCGGTGTCGAAGAAGCACGGGTGAACCTTGTCGCCGGCACCGCAAGCGTTGATTTCAAGGAGCCGACTGACTCCGTACATCTGGCGCAGACCCTGAAGGACGCAGGTTATCCCGCGATCGAGGAGGAGGCTGCACTCGATGTCGATGGCATGACCTGTGCGTCCTGCGTCGGCAGGGTCGAGCGTGCTCTGAAAGGCGTGCCCGGCGTGAGCGGGGCCGAAGTGAACCTTGCCACCGCATCGGCACGGGTCCGCTACACGTCGGGAACAACGACGCCAGCCGCGCTGGCCGATGCGGTCACGCGCGCCGGATACGATGCCCGCCCCGCAAGGATCGACACCGCGCCGCAGGACCGTCAGGCCGAGGAAGCGCGCCATCTGCGACGGGCATTTGCAATCTCGGCGGCGCTGGCGATCCCTGTCGTTGTGCTCGCGATGGGCACGCACATGGTGCCCGCCTTCCATCACTGGGTCATGGGAACACTGGGCGAGATCAACTCCTGGCGCATCCAGTTCGTGCTGACCGCCGCGATCCTTCTGGGTCCGGGTTTCCTGTTCTTCCGCCATGGGATTCCGGCGCTCATCCGCGGCGCTCCCGAGATGAATTCTCTGGTGGCGCTCGGTAGTCTCGCAGCGTTCGCATATTCCACAGTTGCAACCTTCGCCCCTTCGATTCTTCCGGAAGCCGCAAGGGGGGTCTATTTCGAAGCAGCCGCGACGATCGTGACGTTGATCCTGCTCGGCAGGCTTCTGGAGGCGCGCGCCAAGGGGCAGGCTGGCGAAGCGATCCGCAGGTTGATCGGCCTGCGGCCGAAAACCGCGCGCGTCGTCCGCGACGGCGGAACGGTCGACGTCGCTGTCGAGGACCTTGTCCCCGGCGAACTCATCCGCCTCGCGCCCGGCGAGCGCATCGCCGTCGATGGCTTTGTGACCGAGGGGCACGGCTGGATCGACGAATCCATGCTGACCGGAGAACCGGCACCTGTCGAAAAGTCCGAAGGCGCGTCCGTCACCGGCGGCACCGTGAACGGCCAGTCAGCCCTGACCTACCGTGTTGCCGCCACCGGCGCGGACACTGTTCTTGCCCGGATCATCGCCATGGTCGCCGACGCGCAGGGCGCGAAGCTTCCGGTACAAGCCCTCGTCGACCGCATCACGCTCTGGTTCGTTCCGGCCGTCATGTCTCTGGCGTTGCTTGCCTTTGTGGTCTGGTTGATCTTCGGTCCCGCGCCCGCACTGACCTACGCGCTCGTCGTCGGCATCTCGGTCCTCATCATCGCCTGCCCCTGCGCGATGGGGCTTGCCACTCCGGTCTCGATCCTCGTCGGAACCGGACGCGGCGCCGAGCTTGGCGTTCTCTTCCGACGTGGCGACGCGCTGCAACGGCTGTCCGAAGCGCGCATCGTCGCTTTCGACAAGACCGGAACGCTGACCGAGGGCAAACCGAAACTGACGGACTTCGAGGTAGCCGAAGGCTTCGACATGTCCACGGTTCTGGCGCTGGCGGCTGGCGCCGAGGCGCGATCCGAACACCCACTTGCCCGCGCCATCATCGACGAGGCGTTGACGCAGGGTCTTACCCTCTCCGACGCCGAAGGGATCGAGGCGCTACCGGGCCGCGGCCTGAAGGCGAAGGTTGACGGTCGGGACCTGCTGATCGGAAACGCCCGTGCACTAAGCGAGTCGGGCATCGATCCAGCCGGCCTTGCCCGAACGGCCGAGCGTCTTGCCGCCGAGGCCAGGACCCCCGTTTACGTTGCGATCGACGGCAAGCCCGCCGCAATACTCGCCGTCGCCGACCCGGTGAAGCCCGGCGCAAAGGCGGCGATCGCCGCCTTGCACAAGCTCGGCGTGAAGACCGCGATGATTTCCGGCGACACGCACGCTACGGCTCAGGCCATCGCGCGCCAGATCGGCATCGATCACGTGGCGGCAGAGGTTCTGCCAGAGGGTAAGGTGGACGCGCTTCAGACGTTGCAGGCAGAGGGACCGACCGCCTTTGTCGGCGACGGGATCAACGACGCCCCGGCCCTGGCCGCAGCCGATATCGGCATCGCGATGGGCACCGGCACCGATGTCGCCATTGAAGCGGCGGAAGTTGTCCTGATGACGGGCGATCCCGGCGCGGTCGCCGATGCGGTCAGGCTTTCTCGGGCCACAATGCGCAACATCCGCCAGAATCTCTTTTGGGCCTTTGGCTACAACGTTCTTCTGATCCCCGTCGCTGCTGGCGCGCTTTTCCCTCTGAACGGCCTGCTGCTGTCGCCGATGCTTGCTGCCGCAGCCATGGCGCTGTCATCGGTCTTCGTTGTCACGAACGCACTCAGGCTGCGCCGCGCCGGACCTTGGCGGACGGCGGCATGACCACTCGAACGGACTTCACACGTGAAAGCGCCCGTCACTCGCGAGAGCGCAGCACCTCTGCTGGCCGTGCCGCCAATGGGCGCAGGGCGAAAAGCAACCCGGTTACAAGCGTCGCCAAAGCACCGCCCGTAATGATCGCGAGGGCTGATACCGGCGCGAACCGATAGTCGCCCTCCATCACGAAGACCATCACCGCCCAGCCTGAAGCCGCCCCGAAGATCACGGCGACCAATCCCGCAGCGGCCCCCATGAGCGCCGACCGCAGCGCGAAGCTCTTCAGGACGGTCGCCCGCGTCGCGCCCAAGGTCTTCAACACCGCCGCTTCGAAGATGCGCGCCCGCTCTCCCGCTGCCGCCGCCCCGATCAGAACGACGACGCCGGTCAGAAGCGTCACGCCAGCGGCCACGGCTGTCGCCCGCGCGATTGCGGCGAGCGCCTCCGATACGCGGTCGACCACATCCCGCACCCGGATCGCCGTGATGTTGGGGTAGGCCGTCGCGAGATCGCGCAGGATCGCCGCTTCGGCGTCCTGATCCGCGTAGACGGTAGAGATCCAGCTATGCGGCGCGCCCTGCAACGCTGCAGGATTCATCGACATGACGAAGCCGATCCCCGCAGTGCCGAAATCAACTTCCCGGAATGAGGTGATCTGCGCCTCGACGTCGCGGCCAAGGACGTTGACCGTGATCATGTCGCCAAGCTTCAGCCCCATCTCCTCCGCCTCTTCGGCGGAAAAGCTGAGTACGGGTGAGCCCGCGTAGTCCTCGGACCACCACTCGCCTTCGGTGATCCGCGTGTTGGGCGGCGGCGCGGCCGAATAGGTCAGACCCCGATCACCTCTGATCACCCAGTGATCGCCAGCCACCTCTCGCGCATCCTGCCCGTTGATCTTCGTGACCACACCTCGCAGCATCGGCGCGCTTTCGACCTTGCTGACCGCCGGGTCGCCGTCGAGACGCGCGCGAAAGCCCTCGATCTGGTCGGGCTGGATGTCGACGAAGAAGTAGGCCGGCGCAACTTCCGGCAGGTCACGCGCGATCGCTCCGCGCAGATTCGCGTCGATCTGGCCGACCGCAGCCAGAACAGACAGACCAAGCCCGAGCGACAGGACCACGGCCGTCGCTTCCTCTCGCGGGCCGCCGATCGCGGCGAGCGCGAGCCGAAGCGCAGGCCGCCCTCGGGCGCGTATCGCCAGTCGGCGTGCAAGCCAGCGAAGCGCAAATGCCGCGATGGTCAGGACGACAAGAGCGGCGACCACCCCACCTAGCGTACCAAGCGCGAGCCTTGGTACACCCGACAGGATAACCGCAACCGCACCTAAAGAGGCGGCAAGTCCGAACAGTACCAGGCCCACCCCCAGTCCCGGCAACGCCCGCCGACCCGGACCGACATCGCGGAACAACGCCGCCGCACGTACCTCGCGCGTTCGCGCAAGTGGCCAGAGGGCGAAGAGTGCCGCGGTAAGAAGTCCGTAAACCGCAGCCTCGGCCAACGGCTGCGGCGCAAGGACGATCTCCAACGGAATCGGCATACGCTCAGCGATAAGGGGCGCGGCCAAAAGAGGCAGGCCCGCCCCAAGGACAAGCCCCGCAAGGACACCGATCACCGCGAGCATCCCTACCTGGATCAGGTAGACCGCGAAAATAGTGCTGCTTTCGGCCCCAAGCGCCTTGAGTGCGGCCATCGTCTCCACCCGGCCCTCAAGATAGGAACGCACCGCAGACCCGATTCCGACCCCGCCAACAGCAAGCCCCGCAAGCCCGACGAGCACGAGAAATGACCCCATCCGGTCTACGAAACGCTGCATTCCAGGCGCACCACGCCGAGCGTCGCGCCAGCGCAGGCCGGTGTCCTGAAATTCAGCGACGGCCTCTCGGCGCACGGTTCCAATCTCGGTACCTTCAGGCAATAGAAGCCGGTAGTCCGTGTCGAACAGGCTGCCTGGCTCAAGAAGGCCCGACCCTTCCAGATCGGAGGTCCGGACTATTGTCCGCGGCCCGAGAGTGAAGCCCGCTGTCGCGCCGTCCGGTTCGCGCACGACTCTGGCGGTCATTGCGAATTCCTTGACGCCAAGCCGGAAGCGATCTCCCAGCTCCAGACCCAACCGGTCGGCGAGGACTGGGTCCAGCACAGCGCCCGGCACACCACCCTGCGGGGCCAGCGCCTCGGTCAGCGTCAACGGCGGATCGAGAACAATCGCGCCGGTCAGCGGATAGGCATTGTCCACTGCCTTGACCTGCGTCAGAGCGCGTTCGGCGGCATCCCCCTCACCCGTAACGGCCATGGAGCGGAAATCGACGATTTCCGAGACGCGCTCCGCGCGGGCGTCCATGAAGGCGCGCTCTTCCTCGCTGGCAAAGCGGTAGGTGAAAGACATTTGCGCATCGCCGCCCAGAAGTACTGCGCCCTGCGTCGTGATCGCATCGCTGATGGCACTGCGGACCGTGCCGACGGCGGCAATCGCGGCGACGCCGAACATCAGGCACAAAAGAAAGACGGTGAACCCGCCGATCCCGCCGCGCATCTCGCGGCGGGCGAAGCGGGCGGCAAGCGGCAGGTTCATTCCGCCACCTTGACGGAGGGGCTGACCTCCTCGTCATCCATCCGGCCATCCAGAAGCCGGACCACGCGGTCGCAACGGCTGGCAAGTTCCGGCGCATGGGTCACGAGAACAAGCGTCGCCCCATGCTTGTCGCGAAGCCCGAAGAGAAGCTCCATGATCGCCTCGCCCGTCGACCCGTCGAGGTTGCCGGTCGGTTCATCTGCCAGAAAGATCGCAGGCCGCGGCGCCGCCGCACGGGCGAGCGCCACCCGCTGCTGCTCGCCACCCGAAAGCTGTGCGGGATAGTGATCCATTCGCGGCCCCAGTCCCATGGCGCGCAGCTCTGCCTCGGCGCGGTCGAAAGCGTCTGCGATACCTGCGAGCTCCAGGGGCACCGCGACATTTTCGAGCGCCGTCATTGTCGGAATGAGGTGGAAGGACTGGAAAACGATGCCCATATTGCCTCGGCGGAACCGGGCCAAGGCGTCCTCGTCCATCCGAGTCAGATCGTGGCCAAGTGCCTTGACCTGCCCCGATGTGGCGCGCTCAAGCCCGCCCATAAGCATGAGGAGCGATGACTTGCCAGAACCCGAGGGACCGACGAGACCGACGCTTTCCCCGCGTCCGACCGACAGAGTGATGTCTTTCAGAATGGCCAGCGGTCCGGCATTGCCTTCGAGGATCAGCCCCACATCGTTCAGTTCGAGAATCGTCTCACGCATGCACCGCTTCCGCTCAATTGCCTCTTCTCTTGGATATGGGGCAAAGAGGAACCGAGGCAAGCGCGCATGGGCACTCTGCTTTGCGCTAGCGACATCTTTGGGACAGCCTGCGTTTGCCGATCCGGCGCAGATTGTCGCCTTCGGGGACAGCTTGACCGCAGGATACGGTCTGCGCGCCGAGGAGGGCTTCGTGCCGCAGCTGCAGTCCTGGCTTACGGCGCAAGGCGTCGAGGCGCGGGTCGTGAATGCCGGTGTCTCCGGCGACACGACGGCGGGGGCGCTCGCGCGGCTCGACTGGGCGCTCGATACGCAGGCAGATGCGGTCATTGTGACGCTGGGTGGCAACGATCTGCTGCGTGGATTGCCGCCCGAGGAATCGCGCGCCAATCTCGACACTATCCTGTCGCAGATCAGCGACCTCGGACTTCCGGCCCTGCTGGTCCCGATGCAAGCGCCGGGCAACTACGGACCGGACTACAAGACAGAATTCGACGCGATCTATACGGAGCTTGCCGAGAAGCACGGCGCGCTTTTGGCGAAACCCTTCCTGGCCCCGATTTTGGCGCTGCCCGATCGCCAAGCGGCCATTACGGAATACATACAGCCCGATGGAATCCATCCGAATGCCAAGGGCGTGGCGCTTGTGGTGGAAGCTCTGGGACCCGAAGTCGAGAAGCTTTTGGAGAGGGTGGAGTGACTTGGCGCGAGGGCTCAGCCGTCGCCTTCGTCAATGTCGTACTGCTGGAAAACCCGGTTCTGCGACATGAAGAAAAGGAAGATCGCCGCCGTCAGTCCGAA
Organism: uncultured Rhodobacterales bacterium; assembly: GCA_965368915.1. Lineage (GTDB taxonomy): Bacteria > Pseudomonadota > Alphaproteobacteria > Rhodobacterales > Rhodobacteraceae > Albidovulum. The sequence continues at coordinate 12,394 of CBDUOT010000051.1, forward strand.
CGTCTTGAAATTTACCCAAGCCTGATCGGACATCGTGCGCCATATCACCTCGTTCAGAACGGCAAGACCCGCGAAAAATAGCGCCAAGCGGCGTGTGAGGATCATCCAGCCCTCATGCTTCAACGGCATCACTCCATCCATGGCGAGCGCAAGGTAAGAGCGGCCACGCAGAATCCCCACGCCCAAGATGCCAGCAAAGAGCAGATAGATGATCGTGGGCTTCATCTTGAAGAAGCGTTCATCGTTCAGCCAGATCGACAGCCCGCCGAAGACGACCACGAGCGCGAGAGTCGCGATCTGCATCGGCGACAGCCGCCCCGTCAGCCGCCAGAGGATCAGCGTGGTGAGAACAAGAAGCGGGACGAAACCCGCCGTCGCAAGAATGAAGCCACCATACTCGGTGCCGCCGATATCGACCTTCACGTCTTTCAGCCAGCTAAAGGCGATGAAAAAGGCGATGACGGGTCCGAACTCCAGCCCCATCTTCAGAAATGGATTGATCTTCTTTTCGGCCATGCGCCTCATCCCATCATTTTCACGATCACGGCGCCCAGCGCGATCAGTGCCATCAGCGTCAGTCGACGCGGCCCCACCCGGTCGCCCAGCACCAGCCAGGCGATGAGAGCCGCGAAGACCGTCGAGGTTTCCCGCAGCACTGCCGCCTCGCCGACCTTGTCGAGCCGCGTGGCGAGCATTACCGCTCCGAAGCTGAAATAGGCAACGAAAGCGCCTATGACACCCCTTTGCAGCAGCGGCACGATTTCCGAAGAGGGCAGGTGCCGCCAACTGCGCCACGTATAGACCGGCATGAAGAAGCCGTCGATGAAGAAGAACCATGCGAGGAAGGTGAAGGGATCGGCCGTCGCCCGGATACCGTAGGCATCGTAGGTCGTATAGAGCGCGACGAACGCCCCCGTCAGCACGGCCAAAAGCAGAGCGGGTACCATCGTTTCGCGGTCGACGGTAACCGTGCGCAGGTTGTAGATCGCCAGCCCGAAGATGCCTGCCATGAGGATGCCGACCCCCAACCACTGACCGGGTGTGAAATGTTCACCGAAAAGAATGCCCGCGCCGATGACCGCAAAGAACGGCCCTGTGCCGCGTACGACAGGGTAGACCACCGCGTAGGCTCCGCGCTGATAGGTCATCGCCTGGGCGATCTTGTACCCGACATGTATTGCGAAGGCCCCCGCGAAGATCGGCCACATGTGCGGCTCTGGCCAGGGCACGACGAAGAGCGCGAACGGCGCTGCGATGATCCCATAGCTCGCGTCGATCGCCGCCCGCGACAGCCACGGATCGTGCCGCCCCTTCTGAAGCGCCCCGAATAGCGCATGAAGAAATGCCGCCAGTAGTGCGAGCGCGAGCGCCATGTGGCGCCCGGTCTCGGTACCCTCGATCGAGATGAGCCAATCGCTCATGACTGCGGACAAGCCGGGGATGACAACCCTTGCCCCTCGCGCTTTTGAGTGGATGAAGCAGCCCGGGGCGTCATGGACGGATCAGGCCGCGACGCCGACCAATGCGCGGGCGAAATCCTCGGGGTCGAACGGGGCAAGATCGTCGATCTTTTCGCCCACGCCAATAGCATGGATCGGGAGGCCGAACTTGTCGGCAAGTGCCACAAGAACGCCGCCCTTCGCGGTCCCATCGAGCTTGGTCATCACGAGGCCCGAGACATCTGCGAGCTTCTGGAACGTCTCAACCTGAGAAAGCGCGTTCTGCCCCGTGGTGGCGTCGAGAACGAGAAGCGTGTTGTGCGGCGCCTCGGGGTCTTTCTTGCGGATCACGCGAACGATCTTCGCAAGCTCTTCCATGAGGTCCTGACGGTTCTGCAGGCGGCCCGCCGTGTCGATCATCAGCAGATCCGCGCCGTCCGCTTGGGCCTTCGTCATCGCGTCGAAGGCGAGCGAGGCGGGGTCAGAACCTTCTGGCGCGGTCATCACCGGCACGCCCGCGCGGTCGCCCCAGACCTGAAGTTGTTCGACGGCCGCGGCGCGGAAAGTGTCGCCCGCCGCGATCACCACCTTCTTGCCGGCCGCGCGAAACTGGCTGGCCAGTTTCCCGATCGTCGTTGTCTTGCCCGAACCGTTGACGCCGACCACGAGAACGACCTGCGGTTTCGTCTTGTAGAGCGGCATGGGTTTGGCCACCGGTTCCATGATGCGCGCCACTTCTGACGCCAGAAGCTCTTTGATTTCAGGCACGGAGAGCTTCCGGCCCATGCGCCCTTCGGCAAGGTTTGCCGCCACGCGAAGCGCCGTTTCCACCCCCATATCCGACCGGATCAGAAGCTCTTCAAGACTTTCGAGCATAGCGTCGTCGAGAACCCGGCGAGGCGCGGCGGGAGCCCCGGGACGCTTGAGAAGCCGGTTGAGCAGGCTGGGTCGGGCGACGGTCTCTACGTCACCACCACTCATGTCATCGAACGGAATTTCAACGGGGCCCGGCATCGGGATCTCCGACGGCGCGGGCTCGGGCAGTTCGGCGGGCCCGACCGGTTGTTCCTGCGGCGGCGAAGGCGGAACTTCCGGAGCGGGGCGCGGGATTTCCGTAGGGGTTGGCGTCGGGGCCGGTTCGGGTGTCGGCTCTGGCTCCGGGACGATCTCGGGGGCAGGCTCTGGCACGGGCTCCGGCTCGGGGGCGGGAACCGGTTCGGGTTCAGGTTCTGGCGCAGGTTCCGGCTCGGGCGCAGGCTCAGGCTTTGGTGCCGGGACGGGCTCCGGCTCAGGCGTCGGCTCTACGGGCTCCGCATCAGGCTCGGCGCCTTCGGCGACGATGGCTTCAAGACCCTCCTCGAGCTTCGAGGAAGATTTGAAGAGCTTGTCCTTGAGTTTGCTAAAGAACGACATGCCGCCCCCGGCTGGTGAACACTGTCTCTCACCTAGTCAATAAGCGGGTCTTAGGGAAGGGTCAGGCAGAGAATGCCGCAGCAAGCCCGACGAGGATAAGCGCCTGCCCGCCCCAGTAAGCGGGCCAAAGAAGGCGCGAGAGTACCTGCCGCGCGCGGGTCGAGGCGATCACGAAGGTTTCGAGCGCGAGAAGCAGGTCCGACAGGACAAAGAGCGCCGCACCAGCGATTGCGACCGTTGACCCCTTCGCGCTCGCAGGCAACGAGAAAGCGGCAAGCGTCATGAGCGTGATGACGACAACATATCCCCGCACGGGCCAGCGCAGCGCGCCTGTTTGCGGCGCGAGCCAAACCTCGGTCGAAAGCACGAGCAGCAGAAGAACCGCGACTGGCAGCAAGGGGAGAGGCCCCGCGCCAGCAACCAGAAACGCCGCGGCATAAGCCAGATGCCCAGCCGCGAATGCGGCCATGCCGGCAAGGAATGCCCTGTCTCCGGGGCGCGAAAGGCAAAGATCGCCGAGCGCCCCCAGCGCGAGCCCCGCGATTACCGCCCAAGGTGCGCCTAACGGCACAGCGGCGATGGCAAGTGCTGCCGTTGCGGCGGTCTTCACCAAGCTTTTCCCGGCCGAGGGCGCCGCGCCGGCATAGCGGGCACCGTAAAGCGCAGCCAGCGCCGCGCCAATTGCGATGCACGTCCATGCCAAACCCGTCATTGTCTTGCGCCTGTCCTCGTCCACCAGGGTTGTACACGGGAGAGAAGGCGCCTTCGCGAGGGCCGGGTCAATGAGGTCATAGTCTTGGCGCAGAGGAAACAATACTGCCGCAAAATGGGGTTTGGTGGCTGATTCGCCCAGATTTTGCCTTGAAGATCGCGTATCCGGCGACGCATGGACCCGAAGAATCTCTTGCCGTGGAAGCGCCGGGATCGGCGCCCGACCAAACCCGAGGCGGCAGCGCCCAGCGCAGCGCCGCAGAGCGTTCCCGCCCCCGCGCCGGAGGACGAGACCCTGTCTGTCGAAAACGAGGCCGCGATGGCCGCCGTGCTTTCGGCATTGACCGGAGCCGATTCGAAAGACGCGACGGAACCGGGGGCCGCACGCCCGGAAACCCCGAAGGCTACCGTTGGCAAACCCGAACTGCGTATCGTAGGCGAAGACGCTCCGGCTCAGCCCACGGATGACCCTGCTGCAACTACGGCGGCCTCACGTCGGGCGAAACCCGTCCGCGCGGTCGCAGGCGAGGCACCAGCATCGCAAAACGCGCCTGAAAGCCCTGACGAACCTTTGCGGTCCGGCAAGGCTGAGAAAGCCGTATCGGAGCGGCGGCAGGACGCCCCGGCCGGGACGGATGAAGCGCTTGCTGCCATGCGGCCAGAATCGAAGAAGCGCGCCCTTCCTCAGCTTGGGCTGCCCAAGCTAAGCGTCCCCAGTGTGCAATTTGATCTCAAGGGTTGGAAACCGCTCGCGCCGTTTATGATCGCAACGCTCGGCCCGGTTCCCTTCCTTCTGCTCGCAGGGCTGCTGGGCGGAGTCTGGTGCCTTCTGGCACTCATATCGATGACGGCCGTACATCTGAGCCTCGACGAAATAGCGAAGCGCCGGGGAATTGCGTTGAACCCCACGCAAACCCCTGAACCGGGGACGATCATGCGCGCGCGTCGGCTTTCGCTTTACATCGCGGCACTGCATTTCCTGATGCTGCCATTCGCGGTGTGGGCGCTATCCGGGGCGGCCGGGTTTGGTTTCTTCGGCTGGGTCGCGACGTTCCTCGCCTTCGGGCTGTGGTTCGGGCAAGTCTCGAACTCTAACGCGCACGAATTGATCCACCGGACCGAGATCTGGCCGTTCAGAGCCGGGATGTGGGTCTACATCTCGCTGCTCTTCGGCCACCACACCTCAGCGCACCGCCTGATCCATCACCGCTTCGTCGCGACGACGGACGATCCGAACACCGCCGCCGAGGGCGAGTCGTTCTACCAGTTCGCCGCCCGAGCGTGGCCCGGCGCCTTCATCGCGGGCTACGAAATGGAGCGCAACTTGCGTGAAGGTCGTGAACCTGAAGGTCTGGCCGATCTCAATCCGTACTTGTTCTACCTTGCGGGCGGCGCGGCATTCATTGTTGGGATGACCGTTCTATTCGGTTTCGACGGGCTTCTCGCCTATCTCCTGCTCGCTGCCTATGCACAGCTTCAACTGTTGCTGTCCGACTATGTGCAGCATTACGGCCTCTTGCGGCGCAAGTTGCCTTCGGGCGTGCTCGAACCGGCAAGCCTGCAGCACAGCTGGGACGCACCCCACCCCGTTTCGGGCTTCATGCTGTTGAACGGGACCCGCCATTCCGACCATCACGCGCATCCGAGCCGGGCCTATCCGGCGCTTAGGCTGTCACCGCCGGGACGGGCGCCGCAATTGCCATACTCACTGCCTGTAATGGCGACGATCGCGCTGGCGCCGACGCTTTGGCATCGCCTGATGGATCGGCGCCTTGCCGCGCTGAAGGCTGGGCGCGCGGCCTGAGACACTGGCGCGCCGGGGGCTTCTCTGGCATGGTCGGCGCTGATGCAGACAATCGGACCACTCAGCATGCGCACCAACGCTTTCGCCTTGGCTCTCTTCGCATTGGCCGGACCGTTGTCCGCTGCGGAACCCGGAGAGTCCCTGACGGCGGAACAGTTTGATGCGGCGACCGTCGGACGAACTTTGTTCTACAACTCCGGCGGTGAGCCCTATGGGGTCGAGCAATATTTGCCCGGCCGACAGGTGATTTGGGCGTTTCTCGGCGACGATTGCAGAAAAGGGCGCTGGTATGAGGAAGGCTCCGAGATCTGCTTTGTCTACGACGACAACCCCGAGCCGCAGTGCTGGACTTTCTGGAAAAGCGATGAAGGCTTGGTCGCGCGGTTCCGCGGCGATCCGCTTGGCCTTCCTCTGATCGCTGTGGAGGAAAGCCCCGAGCCTATGGCCTGCCTTGGGCCGAACGTCGGCGTTTAAGGGATTTGGGGTTTCCGTCAGTGAAGAATGTTGACGGTCAGAAAAGACTGCCCTGATCCGGGGGCGGATCGGATTTGGGTTTTCTGACTTTCGGCGCGCTTCCGGGCAGAACCGGCAGACGGCCGTCCTGGAACTCGATCTCAAGCGATTGCGCGGACTCGGCGGCGGCACGGGTCGTGACGACGGCACCTTCGGCGTGGATGACGGCATAGCCGCGTTTCAAAGTTTCGGTATAGCCGAGTGTAATGCGTGTCCGGTCAAGGCTCGACAGCCGCTCGGAAAGCGCTGAGATCCGGGTTGTTTGCGCGCTGGCAAGACGGCTCGCAAGCTGTTCGAGGTCCGTGCGCCTGCGCGTGTTTTCGCGTCCCGCGTCACGGACGAGCCGAGCAACTGCCGGGGCAAGACGGTTGGCGCGGTCATTCAGACGGCGACGCTCCTCGGTGATGAACCGGGTGAGAACGCCGGGATGAATGCGGCCTGCAACGCCGTTGAATGCCGCCCGTTTCCGGGTGGCAGCACCAGCGAGCGCGGGCCCGAGGCGGTCGGACCATTGATCAAGGCTTTGTCGGGCAGGATCGAGAAGCGTCTCGGGCCGGCCGAGTGCGCGGGCGAGGTCGGTCAGACGCTGGCGCCGCATTTCGGCACGCTGGCTGACTGCGCGCGACAGGCGCGCCCCCTGATCGCCGAGCCAGGACAAAAGCTCCATGCGGACAGGAACAGCCATCTCGGCGGCGGCGGTCGGTGTCGGCGCGCGCCGGTCGGCGGCATGGTCGATGAGTGTCGTGTCGGTCTCGTGGCCAACCGCCGAAATCAGCGGGATGTCGCTTTCAGCAGCGGCGCGGACGACGATTTCCTCGTTGAAGCCCCACAGGTCTTCGAGCGAGCCGCCGCCGCGGGCGACGATCAGTAGATCTGGGCGCGGGATCGGGCCGCCTTCGGGCAATGCGTTGAAGCCACGGATCGCGGCGGCGACCTCGGGGGCGCATTTCTCACCCTGCACCGCCACCGGCCAGATAAGGACGCGGCGCGGGAAACGGTCACGCAACCTGTGAAGGATGTCGCGAATCACCGCACCCGACGGCGAGGTGACAACGCCAATCACCTGCGGAAGGAAGGGGATCGCCTTTTTGCGTTCTGGTGCGAACAGACCCTCGGCGGCGAGCGCGGCCTTGCGCTTTTCAAGCATCATCATCAGCGCGCCCATGCCCGCTGGCGCGATATCTTCGACGATAAGCTGGTATTTCGATTGCCCGGGGAAGGTGGTCAGCCGCCCGGTGGCTATGACCTCCATCCCCTCCTCGGGCTTGACCGAAAGCCGTGCGGCCTGACCTTTCCAACTGACCGCGGCGAGCACCGAGCGGTCGTCCTTCAGGTCAAAGTAGATGTGACCCGACGCCGGGCGAGACACACGGCCGATTTCGCCGCGAATGCGGACGTGACCGAATTCGCCTTCGATCATGCGCTTTACCGCTCCGGAGATTTCCGAGACGGTGAACTCGTGGGCGTTTCCGCCTTCCCCGCCAACGGGCTCGTCTTCGAACAGCGCCAATTCAATCCCCCCCGCCGCAGTCTGATCCGCAGCTTCCGTGCGAGGCGCTGCATCCTGCCCCACATGATGAATTCTTACGGTCGCTCTTGATCGCACCGGACAGTGCAAGACCGACCATCACCGACAGCCCGGCGCCCAGCCCAAGATAGATCCCGGTCTCACCACCGGCGTAGAGCGCTCCGAGACCCAGACCTACGGCCGCTAGCAGAGCGAAACCTGCGAAGCGCTCCTTGCCGACACCTTTGCGTGTGGGCGCCTCCCCAACCGGACGTGGCCAGATATCGGCTGGCGGAGCGGTGCCAAACTCGCGCTCATATAGCGCATGGGTGCGTCGGTACTGCTCGGCATGTCGGGCGGCGTCAGAGGATTTCGTACCCGGATCGTGGTGCAGCACCCGTCCCAGCGTCTTGGCGCAAAACTCGTCCCAGTAATTGCGCGTATGGGTCAGATGGGCGTGCCATACGCGATCCACAGCCACACTCGGCGTGACCGCGCCGAGGCGAAGCTGCGTAAGATAAACAAATCTCAGATATTCCGAGATCGCCTTGCGAGTAAAGACGGGCGACCAGCCCGCGCTTTCGGCCAGCTTGGCGGCAAACGTCAACTCCGCTTCAGGTGCGTCGAAGGAATGATCGACAATCCTGTTCCAGAGATCGGCGTCTTGCATGCCTGCCTTGCCCCTACATCGTCCATTGGCTATCCCCCTCTCACCTAGCAGACGGAGACGGCGGCGTGAACATCCTGATACTCGGCGGCGGCGGGCGCGAACATGCGTTGGCCTGGGCGATCAAGCAGAACCCGAAATGCGACCGCCTGATCGTCAGCCCCGGCAATGCGGGAATCGCGATGTTGGCGGAATGCGCAGACATCGACGTTCTCGACGGCGCGGCGGTTGTTACCTTCGCCGAAGAGAACGCGATCGACTTCGTCGTGGTGGGCCCCGAAGCGCCACTCGCGGCCGGGGTTGCCGATGCGCTGCGCGCGGCAGGCATCCTTGCTTTCGGACCCTCCGCCGCGGCGGCACGTCTCGAAGCGTCTAAGGCGTTCACCAAGGAGATCTGCGATGCCTGCGGCGCGCCGACGGCAGACTACGCCCGCTTTACCGAACAGGCCGCAGCCGAAACCTACATCCGGAAGAACGGCGCACCAATCGTCGTGAAGGCTGACGGTCTTGCCGCCGGCAAAGGCGTGATCGTCGCGATGACTGTCGACGAGGCTCTTGCCGCCGTGGCCGACATGTTCGGCGGCGAGTTCGGCGAGGCCGGAGCAGAAGTCGTGATCGAGGAGTTCATGGAAGGCGAGGAAGCTTCGTTCTTCGTGCTCTGCGATGGCGAAAACGTGCTGCCCATCGGCACCGCACAGGACCACAAGCGCGTGGGCGAGGGGGACACAGGGCCAAATACGGGCGGGATGGGCGCCTATTCTCCTGCCCCTGTGCTGACGGACGAGATCGCGCAGCAGGCCCTCGACGAGATCGTGCAACCGACCGTCGCCGAGATGTCGCGGCGGGGGACGCCGTTTCAGGGCGTTCTCTATGCCGGCCTGATGATCAAGGACGGCCGCGCGAGGCTTGTTGAGTACAACGTTCGCTTTGGCGACCCGGAGTGCCAGGTGCTGATGATGCGGCTCGGCGCGCAGGCATTCGACCTCATCCACGCCTGTGCCGAAGGGCGTCTCGCCGAGAAGTCGGTGAACTGGGCGGACGACAGCGCGATGACGGTCGTGATGGCCGCGGACGGCTATCCCGGCGCTTACGCGAAAGGTTCTCAAATTCGGGGGCTGGAAGAGCTTCCGGAGGATTCACACCACATGGTCTTTCATGCGGGCACCGCCGAGCGGAATGGCGGCATTGTCGCCTCGGGCGGACGCGTGCTGAACGTCACCGCGCGCGGAGTAAGCCTCGCCGAAGCGAAGGACCGCGCCTATGGCATGGTCGACCGGATCGATTGGCCCGGCGGGTTCTGCCGGCGCGACATCGGGTGGCGGGCACTCGCCGACGAGGCGTGACAGAGAGCGGCCAGACTTTCCGTTTCCGCAGGGCAGCGGTGCTGCCCGCCCGAACTTATGTACTCGACGGACACATCCTGCGGTGCGAGGGGCGATGGAATCTCGACCTTCGCCGGGTGGGTCGGGCGGCCTTCGTCGACAATCGGTTCGAGCGCGTGCGCGTCGTGCGGTTCGACTTGATCCATCGCGGCCGATTTCGCACGAAAGTGCTCCGTCTCAGCCAGAGTCCGGACAGGCTCTGGCGCACGGGGCAGGACGAGGCCGCCTTTGTCGGACTGGTGCAGGCGACAGCCCGAAGGCTTGCAGAACTGGACCCCGAAATCGAGGTGACGATGGGCGAGCATGGCGCAGGGCGGTGGGGCACCTTCGTTGCGATGCTTCTGTGGTTCACGGCGATGGCGGGCGCTGGGTGGTTCTTCCAGACGATGCCGGTCGAGGGGCCGACCTATCTTATCGCGATCCCCTTCTGGATCGCGGCCATGGCAGGCCTGAACAGCGCGTG
>CBDUOT010000052.1:0-22161 GCA_965368915.1 uncultured Rhodobacterales bacterium
GGGCGACAATGTGCTTGTGCGCCCCCAAGCGTCACCGCCCCACGACCTCCCCCCAAGCCGCCTCATCCACCGCCTTTAGCCGCTCCAGCGCCGCCTCGGCCTCGTCGCGCAAGCTGTCCTTCGTCTCGGCCTTCACCCGCTCCACGCCTGCGACCAGTTCGTCGATCTCGGGCAGCGGCACCTTGGTCTTTTCCGACAGCGCCTGCAGCGCCTCCAGCACCTTGCCAAGCTGCTTGCCATAGCTCGCCACGTCCCGGACGACGCGGGCCTCGATCTCGGGGCTGCCCTTGATGTCGGGCGACAGGAACCGGGGGGTGATTTCCTGCGTCACGTCGCCGGAAAAGGGCAGGCGGAAGATGTAGGGAAAGAGGCTGGGGAACATCGGGGAATTCCTTTCGGTCGAAATGAAAAGCGCGGGCGCAAAATGACGCCCGCGCGCAGTCTACCGCAGAAGGCGGTCCGGCTCACCTGTCCTGATGTCTCAGAACAGCCCGTCGCCGCCCCGCTGATCCTCGACCACCTTGTCGGCGATGACCGCGCCGCCCGCGCCGATGATGACCGGCGCGCAGGCGGAAAGCGCGGTCAGGCAGAGCGCAAGCAAAAGTCCGTTTGTCCGCATCGTCAGTCCTCCTCGCGCCAGAATAGCAAGCGCGGCGCCGGGGGCCAGAGGCGGATCACGCCAACATGGGCGAGGCTTTGTGTTCGTGGAACCGTTCCCACATCAGCCGGTATTCGGTCGGGATGTCGCGCAGTGACAGCATTCCGGTCGCGCGGCCGTTCTCCATCACCGGCAGGTGGCGGAACTGGCCCGCCTCCATCGTGTCGAGCGCCTCGGCAAGGCTGCATTCGGCGTCGATCACCTGCGGCTCGGGCGTCATGATGTCGGCGACCGTCAGGCGTTCGGGCGCCTCGCCCGCCGAGACGCATTTGCGGATGACGTCCCGCTCGCTCATCACGCCGACGAGCTTGTTGCCCTTCATGACGGCGAGCGCGCCGATATTGCGGCGGGTCAGTTCCGCGCAGGCTTCGGTGACGCTGAGGCCGGGGGGCACGTGCGCCAGGTTGCGGCCGCCGATGACGTCCTTGATCGAGTGAATGGGCATGATTCAAATTCCCAGGTTGCAAGGCAGGGGAATGGTGTACCGGATTCGCGGCGCTTCGCGCAGTCGGGTATTCCTGCCGTAAGGGAAACCGGGGTGCCCGACACGTGTCGGGACGGATGCCATACGCATGCCATACGCGCGCTGGCGCCTTCGCAGACGCAGAAAACGGGGCCCCAACGCAGGGAAATGCGGTTTCGGCTTATCCCTCTGCAACTGGGCCGAAAGATTGGATTTCCTGACTTGTCCACAGAAAATCCACAAGGAAAATCAATGATTTATCCTCAGAAACTTTTCATGCTGCAGTGCTTTTCTCTTGCGGGAATCGCGGTCAGGGGCGACCGTTATCCCATCGCAACGGGTTTTCGAACCCCAAGCGGTCCGCAAAGGCCTCCGAGGCTCGGAAAATCAGGTAACGGGACATGAGCCCGCGACTTGATCGGAAGAGCCAAGGCAAGCCGGGAGGGCCAGGAAAGATCTTCGGATCCAACGGGTTAACCTCGGTGTGGCAAGGGCTTTGGCGGGGGTGCGGATGTCTTCGGATGTCCGGATCCAGAACCGGAATGTCCGCAAGGATGGACCGGCTCAGGAAGGCGTCAGGGTGTGCCGCAAGGCACGATGCGAAGACCGCGTCTGAGCACCTGGCGCCTTCTCTGATTCTAAAACTCAGCAGATCAGCTCAAAACGATCCGGGGCTCGGCCACCTTGGCAACCGAGCCCCGTCAGCGTCAGCTGATGCAGTACCGCGTCTATGCACCTGTGCTTGATATCATGCATCGGAATGCGCCCAGATTCAACTACATCTCGCGCCATTGTGGGCGCAGACATCAATATTTGCTGTTGCGCGTTTGCGAGGTCTCGTCTGGCGTCGGCTGACACAGACGCTTCACATGCCGGACTGAACCTCCGACGCCTCGTTGGTGATGACCGTGCCAGCTGTCTGAAGGTCGCGTCCGGCACCTTTGACAGTCTCGCAAGCGGTGAGCGCGAATAGGGTGAGTAGTGCTGCGATGACTTTAAGCATCGGTATCTCCAACCTTGTTTCAGCGCGAGATTGCCGTCTGTCGGCGGCTGCTTCAAGGGGCAACATCGGTGCCGGAGGGGATCGTCTTTTGGGCGTTCTAAGGGCGGGAAACCGCGTACCCTGGGGGTCAGAGACACGCGAACGCGATGCAAAATTTGTTTGTACGCCAACCTTCGGACATGTCCAAAAAGACAAGTTCCCGAATCCCCGAGGTTCGTGTCACAAAACACGTATAAGGGGTAAGGAACTTTTCAGAGTAACTACATAGTAGAGATATTCTAAACAATTCATTTCCAGAACCAATGATGGGCGGGTCCGCGTTGCTGTGTGGACCCGCCCTTCGTTTGTCCTACCTCATGGCAAACGTCGTGAGATTCACTCTTTCTTAACCATGCGAAACCATGATCGAAACATGCGTTTCCTGGCCCTTCTCCTCCTTGCTGCTTGCGCGACTCCTGCGCCGCAGTTCTTCGGCGCCGAAAGGCACGAAGTCACGAGGGGCGGGGTGCGGTTCGTCATCTTTCATTCGGGAAGCGATGCTGAGGTCGTGCGCCTTGGATACCTAACGCGGGCCGAGCGTGCCGATGTGCCGCGCTTGATGGAGGAGGCGGCGGCCGAGGCCACGGGGTGCCAGGTTATCCGGAACTCCATGAAAACCAGGATTCCGGGCGACACGGGAGAGGCGCGCTTCGCGCTCGATTGTCGAACCTGATCGAGATCAAGGTGGACCCGCGCAGGAGGCCTAGTTTGCACCGGGAACGCGCGCCTTGGAGAAGGATGGCGAAATGCTGCGCCTGTTCATGATCATTTACACCCTTGCCAGCGCAACCCTTGCCGGATCAGCCATCATCGCCGCGCTGACGCTTCAGCTTGTCGATTTGCGCTCGATTATAGCGGCCGCGCTGATCGGGGCGCTTGCCGCATTGCCTGTTGCCTGGCTCGTGACCCGGCGTTTAGCCGCCGGTTGAAGCGGGCAGGAAGGCTCGGACGGCTGCCTCGAATTCGCGGGGGCGGTCGGCGTGCAGCCAGTGGCCGGCCTCTCGTAGTTTGGCGAAGCGCGCGGCGGGAAAGAGGTGCTTGATCCCCTCCCGGTGCTCCGGGCGGACATAGTCTGACTCCGAACCTGTCAGGAACAGGGTCGGGCCGTTGAACTCTCCCACCGTTCCAGGCCAGCCGGTGATGCGGTCCATCTCGCGTTCCAGAACATCCAGATTAAGACGCCAGCGCGGCGGGTCAGACTTGAGATCGAGAGACTGGAGCAAGAAAGCACGAACGCCCGGATCTTCGACCGTCGCGGACAGACGCCGGTCAGCCTCGCTGCGGGCCGTCAGCCCAGTCAGATCGAGACCACGCATCGCTTCGGTCAGGTGCGATTGGGAATGGCCGTAAGATACCGGCGCAATGTCGGCCACGATCAGGCGCCGCACCAGTTCGGGCCGCGTCAACGCAAGCTGCATCGCGGCCTTGCCACCCATGGAGTGGCCGACGACATCCGCAGTCCCGCCAACCGTTCTGACAACCCCGGCCAGATCGGCCGCCATGTCCTCGTAGCTGTTCGTTTCGGCCCTGAAGCTTTCACCATGATTGCGCATGTCCACGGTCACAACGTGCCGGTCACTGGCAAGACGCCGTGCGATCGCCCCCCAGTTCCGCGCCGAACCGAAAAGGCCGTGCACGATGAGGATCGCGGGTTCGGCCCCCGCATTGCCGAATTCGTCAAACCTGAGCATGCTATTTCCTAGCGCAGGGTGACGCTGGCTTCCAGTGCCGTTGCGGGACGCGCAGCCGGTGGGTAGTGTCACGCCAGAAGGAGGGCATGGTGAGCGGCGTCGACGTTCAGCAGATGGCGGGCAGGGTGGCCGAGCTCATGGAGGCGCGGCTGCGCATTCGGGGTGCAAGCCTGTCCGAGAAGCTTAGACGCGGATCGCGCTTCTTGCCGCGCAAGGTGCGGAAAGCGGCGGCGTACCTCGCGAAGTCCGCGGAGCAGGCCCGGATACCCCGAATGCACATGCGCCTGGACAACGCCGAGATCGCGCGTGCCTACGACACCTGTATTGCCTACCTGAAGCCTCTGGGCGCGGAAGCGCGCCGGAAGGCGCTGCTATTCGATATGCTGAAAGGGTTGGGCAGCGGTATATTCGGCGCGGGCGTTCTGGTGCTCGTGCTGCTCGTTTGGCGCGGGCTGGTTTGACGGCGTGATGGCTGGATAACTGCTGCGGGTTGGTTCCAATAAAAAAGGGAGGCGGAGCCCCCCTTTTTCCAAGTCAATTTTCGTCGGCTCAGAGGCTCGGATAGAGCGGGAAGCGCGCGCAAAGATCAGCGACTTCCGCCTTCACCTTATCTTCGACCGCGCTGTTGCCGTCTTCGCCGTTAGTAGCAAGGCCATCGACCACTTCGATGATCCAGCGGGCGATCTGGCGGAACTCTTCCTCGGCGAAGCCGCGCGTCGTGCCGGCCGGTGTGCCGAGACGAACGCCGGAGGTGACCATCGGCTTTTCCGGGTCGAACGGGATGCCGTTCTTGTTGCAGGTGATATGCGCCCGGCCGAGTGCCTTTTCGGTTTCGTTGCCCTTCACCTTCTTCGGACGGAGGTCGACGAGCATTACGTGGGTGTCAGTGCCGCCGGTCACGATGTCGAGGCCACCCTTCATCAGCTCATCGGCAAGCGCCTGGGCGTTCTTCACGACCTGGGCGGCATAGTCCTTGAACTCTGGCCGAAGCGCTTCACCGAAGGCTACCGCCTTCGCGGCGATGACGTGCATCAGCGGTCCGCCCTGGATGCCCGGGAAGATCGCGGAGTTTACCTTCTTGGCGATATCTTCGTTGTTGGTCAGGATCATGCCGCCGCGCGGGCCGCGCAGCGTTTTGTGCGTCGTGGTCGTCGCCACGTCCGCGTAGGGGAAGGGCGAGGGATGCTGGCCACCTGCGACGAGGCCTGCGAAGTGGGCCATGTCGACCATGAGCAACGCGCCCACGCTGTCTGCAATCTCACGGAATTTCGCAAAGTCGATGACTCGCGGCACGGCCGAACCGCCGGCGATTATCAGCTTGGGCTGGTGTTCCTTGGCGAGCGCGGCGACCTGGTCGTAATCGATCAGGTTGTCTTGCTTGCGCACGCCGTACTGGATCGCATTGAACCATTTGCCCGACTGGTTGGGCGCGGCGCCATGAGTCAGGTGGCCACCGCTTGCGAGGTTCATGCCAAGGAACGTGTCGCCGGGCTTCAGGAGTGCCGTGAAGACGCCCTGATTGGCCTGAGAGCCCGAGTTCGGCTGAACGTTCACGAATTCGCAGCCGAAGAGTTCCTTTGCGCGGTCGATAGCGAGGTTCTCGGCCACGTCGACGAACTGGCAGCCGCCGTAGTAGCGCTTGCCCGGATAGCCCTCCGCATACTTGTTCGTCATGACGGAGCCTTGCGCTTCCATCACGGCGCGGCTGACGATGTTCTCAGATGCGATCAGCTCGATCTCGTCACGCTGACGGCCGAGTTCATCGCGGATGGATCCGTAAAGCTCGGGGTCACGAGTGGCGAGAGATTCCGAGAAAAATCCGGTGTCGCGTTGTGGGGCGTTCATGGGCGTCTCCTGAGATCAGCGGCTGCGCGAGTTTTATCCGAGGAAGGTGTTTGCCGGAAGCACGGATTGCGACGTGTTTTGTCGCAGGGGCGAAACAACGTCCACTATCGGAAACATTCTGACGGCCAGGATCGGCTGTGTCACGTCCCCGATATCTGGCGCGACCATTCGCCCCGACGGTCCGATGGGGTTGTGTTCGTGGGCCTGTCGGTGGATCAATGCGTCAGGAATGGAAGCGGAGCCGGTGGTGTCGAAGCCCGAGAAGATCACGTTTCTGGCAAGCGATGCCGAAGTGGCGCAGGACGCGCTTCAGACGCTGTCGAAGATATATGGCTCGGCGCCGCTTGAAGAGGCGGAGGTGATCGTGGCTCTTGGGGGTGATGGCTTCATGCTCCAAACGCTCCATTCCACGCAGTCGATGGATGTGCCGGTCTACGGCATGAACTGCGGAACCATCGGCTTTCTGATGAACGAGTACAGCACGGAAGATTTGCTCGAACGGCTCGAAGCGGCCGAAGAAGAGGTCATCAACCCGTTGCGCATGCGCGCAGTGCGCGAAGATGGAACGAAGCATGAAGCGCTCGCCATCAACGAGGTTTCGCTGCTCAGGGCGGGGCCGCAAGCGGCGCGGCTGCGGATCAGCATAGACGGAAAGGTGCGGATGGAAGAGCTTGTGTGCGACGGAGCGCTCGTCAGTACGCCCGCCGGTTCGACCGCCTATAACTATTCGGCGCACGGTCCGATCCTTCCCATTGGTGCAGAAGTGCTCGCGCTGACCGCGATGTCAGCATTTCGGCCCCGTCGCTGGCGCGGGGCGGTTTTGCCAAAGACCGCCACTGTCCGGTTCGATGTGCTGGACGCGGCGAAGCGCCCGGTCATGGCGGATGCCGACGGCAGATCGGTTCGCGACGTCGTGTCGGTCGAGGTGCGCTCCGAGCCAAAGATCCGCCACCGGATCCTGTTCGATCCGGGCCACGGGCTTGAAGAGCGGCTGACGCGCGAGCAGTTCGTCTAAGAACGCTCAGCCGCCGTTCTTCCAACTTTCGATCTTGCGGTAGAGCGTTGACGGCGCGACGTCGAGAACACGCGCGGCTTTCGGGACGGACCCGCCGTGCCGCGCGATCGTTTCTTCGATCACCATCCGTTCAACCTCGGCCAGTGTGCGTCCAACCAGACCTTCCAGCGTGACATGCGGTTCCAGGCGCTCGACGGGTTCCACATCGCGCCGCTCAACTTCGTGGTGAAGCTCGATCGGCAGCATGCTTTTCGTGACGACCGGCCCGTCGTTCAGGACGACGACGTGACGCATGACGTTGAGAAGCTGGCGCACATTACCTGGCCAGGGCAGCTTGCGGAACAGCGCCTTGACCTCCGGGTCGAGGCTTCGAAAGCTCTTTTCTTCCTCGAGCGCGAACCGCGTCAGAACGGCTTCCGCAATCGCAACGACATCGTCGCCGCGTTCGCGCAGGGGGGGCATGTGGATCGGCACGACATGCAGGCGGTAGTACAAATCCTCGCGGAAGCGACCACGGCGGACTTCCAACAGCGGGTCTCGGTTCGTAGCGCAAATGATGCGCACATTGACCTTCCGGGCGCGCGCGGCGCCTACGGGCTGGATGGTCGAGGTTTGCAAAAACCGCAGAAGTTTCGTCTGAAGGTTCAGGTCGAGTTCGCAAATCTCGTCCAGGAAAAGCGTGCCGCCATCGGCGACCGCCGCGGCACCCTCCTTGTCCGATATGGCGCCCGGGAACGATCCTTTGACATGACCGAAGACCTCGGATTCCAAAAGCTCTGGCGGAATGGCGCCGCAATTGAGCGGCACGAACGGTCCGTTCGCCCGGTTCGAAAACTCATGTACGGCCTGTGCGCAGATTTCCTTCCCCGTGCCGCTTTCGCCGGTAACGAAGACCGTGGCCATCGAGCGCCCTACCGAACGTATCTTGCGGTAGATGCCGCGCATCGCATCGGAACGGCCGATGAAGTCGGGTGGCGGACGGTCCTCGCGGCCCGCTCGGCGAGACGGAGTGCGAGTAACGGAGAGCGCGTTGTCGACGGCGCTCAGGAAGCGCGCTTCATCGAAGGGTTTGACAAGAAACTCATGCGCACCCGCCCGCATCGCGGCGACCGCTTTGTTGATCGAACCGTTCGCGGTGATGACGATCACCTGCGTATCTGGTTTGATCGTGAGGAAGTCATGCATCAGGTCCAGCCCGTCCCGATCGGGCAGCATGAGATCGAGCAGTACGACCGGTGGCATAAGTTCCTTGAACGCCGCGAGGCCAGTGGCCGCGTCGTCGGCGCTTTGCACACTGTGCCCTGCCGAAGTCAGGACGGATTCGTACACAAGCTGCAGCGAGGGTGTGTCTTCGACCAGAAGAAGCGGCGCACCTGTCATGCGGCTTCACCTCGCCGCGCTTTTTCTTGCGTGACGAAATGGATAAGTTGATCGAGGTGGGCGAGGGACTCTTGTCCGAGCGTGTTGTAGTCGTCCTGCGCGTCGCGATGCGCCGCACTGTTTAGCGCTTGGGCTAGGGTCTGCAGTTGCGCCGCGCCAACCGCGCCCGACAGCGCGATGAGTACATGCGTCTGTGCCCGGATCGCCGCCGTATCGAGTTCGGAAAGACCGGCTGCAAGTCCGTGTTCAACCTTACGCAGATCCTCGGACAACCTGTCGAGCAACTCGCGCGACATGTCGGGTCCGGCGACCTCGATGAGCCGGTCGAAGGCGGTGCGGTCGAACACCTCATGGTCGCCCGCCACGGGCATCGGCTTTTCTGCGGCCGGATCCGTCCTGCCCAGCACATTGGCGATCGTCATGCCGAACGCCTCGATGCCGGCAAGCGGTTTGGCGAGAATTGCGTCCGCGCCAGCCGCATAGATCGCGTCTCGATTGGCACGCAAAACGTAGGCCGTGATGGCGATGACCGGCATCTGGCCGATGTGATTGCGGTCAGATTTGACAGTTCGGATCACTTCGATCCCATTCAGGACCGGCATTTCGATATCGACAAGTGCAAGATCGAAACGTTCCCGCCCGAACCAACGAAGCGCCTCGCACCCGTTCTCGGCAATCTTGAATTCGGCGCCGAGCTTGGCGAGCATGCTGCCTATGATCGTCTGGTTCGTCGCATTGTCCTCGGCGACGAGAACCTTTTTCCCACTCAGATCAGGTAGCTCGACTGCTTTCTCCTGCGCAGGAATTGTCCAGGATTCTGGCGGCAGTTCCAAGGTAACGCGCGCGCCTCTGTGATTCAGATTCTCGACGCTGATGGTTCCGCCGAGACGCCCGGTCATGTGGCGCGAGATATGCATACCAAGCCCTTGGCCCGGCTCGCGACTGCAGTCTGGGCGGCCGCGGTATTCAAAGATCCGCGTCAGAGCGTCTGCGGAAAAGCCGGGCCCCTGGTCTGCGACGGAAAGCAGCAGCGCCCCATTCGCAGCCATCCGGATGTCCAGTTCGATCACGCCTTTTTCGGTATACTTGATCGCGTTGGACAGGAGGTTCGAAAGGACCCGTTCTAGCGCCACGCGATCAAGTGTCAGGATCGGTGGCACGTCGTTTGCGCAGGAAACCCGGAACGTCAGACCTTTTTCGTGTGCTCGGCCTGACCAGCGCATCTCGACGTCGTAGAGGAACCTCTCCATCCGGAGACTGGCCGGATGGGTCGCGGCGAAGTCATCCTCGCCGAGCATCATCGACAATCCTTCCTCGAGCAGTCGCGCGAGATTTTCACCGGCTGCGCGCACGCGCTCCATTTGCAGGCACGTCGCCTCATCGAGCCCCTTCTGGTCGACGAGGCGCAGTCCGCCGATGATATCCGACACCGCCGCCCGCAGATCGTGCCCGAGCAACGTCATGCGTCCTTGGTCGGCCTCGTCTACCGGGCCAGCCAGGGGATCATCGTTACGCGCGGGCATTCTGCAGGTCCCTCAGTCGGGTGCGGCCCGTTCCATTGTGAAATACAAGTATCGGTTGCATGGCGCTTCGTTTCTACGCGAGGAAATCGTTAGCGCCAACCTGTCTGAAACGCCAAGTCGTAAAAGGCCCGGAACCAATCGGGTTCCGAGCCCTTGATTGGTTCAGGCAGAGCCCCCCATCGGATAGCCAATCCCACCCAGAGCGACAGAGATTTCGTCCAGAACGTCCGGATCGTCGATCGTCGCGGGCATCTTGTAGGACTCACCGTCGGCGATCTTCACCATCGTTCCGCGCAGGATTTTGCCAGATCGGGTCTTGGGCAGACGGTCCACCACGCAGGCGAGCTTGAAGGCCGCGACCGGGCCGATCTGATCCCGGACGAGCTTCACGCATTCCTTGACGACCTCGTCATGGTCCCGGTTCGCGCCCGAATTCAGGCACAGAAAGCCGACCGGCATCTGGCCCTTCAACTGGTCTGTCACGCCGATCACCGCACATTCGGCCACGTCCGGGTGAGAGGCCAGAACCTCTTCCATCGCGCCCGTCGAAAGCCGGTGGCCCGCGACGTTGATGACGTCGTCGGTGCGCGCCATGATGTAGAGATAGCCATCCTCGTCGACATAGCCCGCGTCGCCGGTCTCGTAATAGCCGGGGAAGTGGGAAAGGTAGGATTTCCGAAACCGGTCTTCGGCATTCCAGAGGGTCGGCAGCGTGCCCGGCGGAAGCGGCAATTTTACCGCGATCGCGCCAAGAGTGCCGGGTTTCACGGGATGCCCGCCCTCGTCGAGGATCTGCACCTCATAACCCGGCATGGCCACCGAAGGAGAGCCGATCTTGACCGGCAACTGCTCGATGCCCAGCGGGTTGGCGGCGATGGCCCAGGCAGTCTCCGTTTGCCACCAGTGGTCGATGACGGGCACCTTGAGGCAGGCCTGCGCCCACTTGATCGTGTCGGGGTCCGCGCGTTCACCGGCCAGGAACAGCGCCTGTAGGCTCGAGATGTCGTAGTTGCGGATCAGTTCGCCCTTCGGATCCTCGCGCTTGATGGCGCGGAAGGCGGTCGGGGCGGTGAAGAAGCTTTTCACTTTGTGGTCGGCGATCACGCGCCAGAACGTTCCGGCGTCCGGCGTGCCGACCGGCTTGCCTTCAAAGACGATCGTCGTGCAACCAGCGGTCAGCGGGGCGTAGCAGATATAGCTGTGGCCCACGACCCAGCCCACGTCCGAGGCCGCCCAGAAGACGTCACCCGCTTCGACGTTGTAGATGTTCTTCATCGTCCAGTTTAGAGCGACGAGATGGCCGCCGGTCGCCCGCACGACGCCCTTCGGCGCCCCAGTCGTGCCCGAGGTATACAGGATGTAGGCAGGGTGGCTGCCTTCCACCGGAACGCAGTCGGCTGGCTCCACGCCGGCCTGCGCTTCGTACCAATCGAAGTCACGGCCGGGATTGAGCTTGGCCACCTCCTGCTCGCGCTGGAAGATCAGGGTGAAGTCCGGCTTGTGCTTTGCCTGCTCGATCGCGTTGTCGACAAGCGGCTTGTAGTGCACGATCCGCCCCGGTTCGAGACCACAGGATGCGGCGATGATCGCCTTAGGCTGGGCGTCGTCGATGCGGACGGCAAGTTCGTGCGCCGCGAAGCCGCCGAAGACGACGGAGTGGATCGCGCCAAGTCGGGCGCAGGCCAGCATCGCCTCAAGCGCCTCGGGCACCATCGGCATGTAGATGATCACGCGATCACCTTTTCCAATTCCCTTTGCTTTCAGCGCGCCAGCGAGGTTGGCGACGCGTTCGCGGAGTTCGGCATAGGTGAGGGAGCGTTGGGAATGCGTGATCGGGCTGTCGTGGATGATCGCCACCTGATCGCCGCGCCCGGCTTCGACATGCCGATCCACGGCGTTCCAGCAGGCGTTGACCATGCCATCGGAATACCATTCGTAAAGCGGCGGGTTTTCGTCGAAGAGGGCCTTCGTGGGTTTGCGATCCCAATCGATCGCCTCGGCTGCTTCCATCCAGAACCCCTCCGGGTCAGACTTCCAGCGCGCATAGATCTCGGCGTATCCCATCGTCTTGCCTCCTCCAAAGCCTTCGCGTTTGTTACGCGAGGGCAAGGGCTCCGCGCAACGCCGTTACCGATCACAGCGACCGGTGAGATACGAATATTTGCAGAACTTCGCCGAAATGCTCCGCAAATTTTTGCAAAGTCATTGGCGTGGCTAACCGAAAAGCAAAAAGTGGCCGAGTTTGCAAACTCAGGCAGCAAATCCAAGGCTATCAGACTGGGGTGATTCCCGAGTGCGCGGTTCAGCCGTAAAGCGCCACCGGTGTACCCGCAATCGCCGACATGTTCAGAAGCCCGCGCGCCGTGATCGAAGGCGTCACGATATGTGCGCGGTTGCCCATGCCCATGAGGATCGGTCCGACCTCAAGCCCGTTCGCGCGCATCTTGAGCATGTTGCGCGCGGTGCTGGCCGCATCGCTGAAGGCGAAGACGAGGATGTTGGCAGCGCCCTCGATCCGGCTGCCGGGGAAGATCCGTTCGCGTAGCTCGGGGTCGAGCGCCGCATCTGCCGACATCTCGCCCTCGTAGGCAAAATCCACGCCTTTGGCATCGAGGATTTCCATCGCAGCCCGCATCCTGCGGCCTGAATCGGTGTCGAGGTTTCCGAAGTTGGAGTGAGAGAGCAGGGCAACCTTCGGAGTGACGCCAAAGCGCCGTGCATGACGAGCTGCGCCACAGATCGAGGTGGCGATCTCTTCAGGGGTGGGGACCGCGTTCACTTGGGTATCCGTGATGAAAAGCGGCCCGTCTTCTTGAATCATGAGGCTCAGCGCGCCTTGCGGCGACAGCCCGTCGCGGGCGAGAACCTGCCGGATATAGTTCAGGTGCCACAGGTATTGTCCGAACGTTCCGCAGATCATGCTGTCAGCATCGCCCTTGTGAACGGCAATCGCGGCGATCGCGGTCGAGTTGGTCCGCATGATCGCGCGGGCAAGGTCGGGTGTCACGCCCTGGCGCGCCATGAGTTCGTGATAGCTTCCCCAATAATCGCGATAACGGCTGTCGCTTTCGGGGTTCACCAGTTCGAAGTCGCGGTCGGGTCGGATCGGAAGTCCGGCGCGTTCGCAGCGCCGCACCACGACATCAGGCCGGCCGATGAGGATCGGCCTGTCAGTCATCTCCTCAAGCATGGCGTTCGCGCAGCGCAGGACCCGTTCGTCCTCGCCCTCGGCAAAGATGATGCGGCGGCTGGTTGTGCGGGCGGCTTCGAAAACCGGACGCATGATCAGCGATGACTTGAAAACCGAGCCATCGAGCTTGTGCTTGTATGTGTCCAGATCTGCAATGGGGCGCGTGGCGACGCCGGTTTCCATAGCGGCTTTGGCCACCGCCGAGGCGACAGTGCCGATCAGGCGCGGGTCGAAGGGCTTCGGGATCAGATAGTCCGGCCCGAAGCTGAGGGTTTCGCCGTGATACGCGGCGGCGGCTTCGGCGCTGGTGGTCGCCCGCGCAAGGGCCGCGATCCCTGCAATGCAGGCCAGTTCCATTTCGTCGTTGATAGTCGTCGCGCCGACGTCGAGCGCTCCGCGGAAGATGAAGGGGAAGCACAGGACGTTATTGACCTGGTTCGGGAAGTCCGACCGGCCCGTGGCAATGATCGCATCCGGCGCCACGGAGCGGACTTCATCGGGCAAGATTTCCGGCATGGGATTGGCAAGCGCAAAGACGATCGGGCGGGCGGCCATCTTCTTCACCATCTCGGGCGTCAATACCCCCGGGCCCGACAGGCCTAGAAACAGGTCCGCCCCGTCGATCACGTCGTCAAGCGCGGCCGGCTTGGTTCCCTGCGCATAGTCAGCCTTCTGAGGCGTCATTTGCGCCTCGCGGCCTTCGTATACCAGGCCTTCGATATCGCAGAGCCAAACGTTCTCGCGCTTGACGCCAAGCTTCAAGAGCATGTCGAGGCAGGCGATCCCCGCCGCTCCACCGCCGGTCGACACGACCTTGATCTTGTCGAACTCCTTGCCCGCGACATGCAGGGCGTTGGTCGCCGCCGCGCCGACGACGATCGCGGTGCCGTGCTGGTCGTCGTGGAAGACCGGGATGTTCATACGTTCGCGGCAGATCTTTTCGACAATGAAGCAGTCGGGCGCCTTGATATCTTCAAGGTTGATTGCACCGAAGGTTGGCTCCAGCGCGCAGACGATGTCAGCGAGCTTTTCGGGGTCAGGCTCGTTCACCTCGATGTCGAAACAGTCGATCGAGGCGAACTTCTTGAAGAGGACAGCCTTGCCTTCCATCACCGGCTTGGCGGCCATGGCGCCGATATTGCCAAGGCCAAGAACCGCCGTGCCGTTTGTCACAACCGCAACGAGGTTTCCCCGCGCGGTAAAGCGAGAGGCGGTTGAAGGGTCGGCCTTTATTTCGAGGCAGGCTTCCGCGACGCCGGGCGAATAGGCGCGGGACAGGTCGCGCCCGTTCGCCATGGGTTTCGTGGCGCGAATCTCCAGCTTCCCGGGCTTGGGGAACTCATGGTAGTCCAGCGCCGCCTGACGTGCGTTTTCCTGCCGTGCGTCGTCCACGCTATATCCTCCCGAGAATAACTGATTTTGCACTAAACTATCCGCTTGCGGGGCGGAAGTCCCTTTGGACGCGCGATTGGCGCGGTTGCCAAAGCCGACCGGCGCCGCCACTCTCGCCCGGCAATGCCAGGAGCGTCACATGTCCGAATTTCGCGCCGAGGTCATCCTCCCGACCACAAGCCTATCACGGGACCTGCCGTTCTTCACCAAAACGCTTCGCATGCGGCTCGACGCGATCTGGCCGGCGGACGATCCGGCGGTCGCGATCCTGTCGGGGCATGGACTGCGACTTCGGCTCGACGCGCATGAGAAGGGTCCGCCGGGCAGGCTGCGTATTCTCACCGACCACCCGGACGCGTTTGCGGATGGCGCACGTAGGCTGACCGCCCCCGGCGGGACGGAGGTCGAGATCGATGCGCTGAACCCGCCTGTTATCCAGCCACCGACCAAACACGCTTTCGTCGTGCGTCGCCTTGCCGATCAGGCGCCCTGGATCATCGGGCGGGCGGGGATGCAGTATCGCGACCTCATCCCTTCACGCCTTGGTGGTTCGATCATCGCGAGCCACATCCGCATCCCCGATGGTGGTCCGGTGCCCGACATGGTGCATTTCCACAAGGTGGGGTTTCAACTGATCTTCTGCATCCGGGGCTGGGTGGATGTCGTCTACGAGGATCAGGGCGGACCGCGGCGCCTTCACGCCGGCGATTGCTTCATCCAGCCGCCCGAGATCCGACACCGCGTTCTTGAAGCATCCGACGGGATCGAAGTGATCGAGATCGGAGTGCCCGCCGAACATGTGACCGAGATAGATCACGAGATGACCCTGCCCACGGCAAACCTGAGACCTGACCGCGAATGGCAGGGGCAACGGTTCGTCCACAACCTTGCGAAAGATGCCGTATGGCGTCCCTTCCGGCTGCCAGGCTACGTCTGCCGCGACACCACGATCTGTGAAAGTACCAAGGGCGTGGCGGGCGTGGAGGTCGTGCGCCGCGGCGAAGGCGTGCCGGTCTGGGCCGCCCACGATTGTGACATCCTCTTTGGTTTCGTCATGAGCGGATCGATGACGCTTGAAGGCGAGGGGGCGAAGCCGTGCAATCTCGTGCCGGGCGACGCCTTTGTGATTCCGCCGGGGATGCGGACACGCTGGTCCGAACCGAGCGCGGATATCGAGATATTGGAGGTCGCTCTTCCGGGGCGTTTCGTCACGGAAACTCATCCCTGATCTTGCATCGCCTCTCGCGCGGACGCAGTCTCGGGGTCTGACAAGGAGTTTCTCATGTCGCTTATCGATGCCGCCCGCGAGGTGCGGGAAAACGCCTATGCCCCATATTCCCATTTCAAGGTCGGCGCTGCCGTCCGGGGACGGTCGGGAGAGGTCTATACCGGCTGCAACGTGGAAAACATCGCCTACCCCGAAGGAACCTGCGCCGAGGCGGGCGCCATCGCGGCCATGGTTGCCGCGGGCGAGACGGAACTGGTCGAGGTCGCCGTGATCGCCGACAGCCCGACGCCGGTTTCCCCCTGCGGGGGGTGTCGGCAGAAGCTGGCGGAGTTCGGTCGCGCAGACGTTGCAGTGACGCTGGCGACGACGGATGGCAAATCCGAAGAGACGACGATCGGCTCACTTTTGCCCGGTGTCTTTTCGGCGCACCACATGGACCGGACCTGACATGGACGCACGCCGCATCATCGCAGGTATCCGAGATGGAAAAGGGCTGTCGCGAGAGTCCGCAGACTGGTTCGCCAAAGGGTTGGCATCTGGCGATGTCACGGATGCGCAAGCCGGCGCATTCGCGATGGCCGTGCTTCTGAAAGGGCTGGACGAGGACGCGCGCGTGGCGCTGACCGAAGCCATGCGCGACAGCGGCGACGTGTTGACATGGAACTTGCCGGGGCCGGTGATCGACAAACATTCGACGGGCGGGATCGGCGACTGCACGTCCCTTTTGGTTGCTCCGGCTCTCGCCGCATGTGGCGCTTACGTCCCGATGATCTCGGGTCGTGGCCTGGGGCACACGGGCGGCACTTTGGACAAGCTGGAATCGATCCCCGGCTTTCGTACCGGCTTCGGTACGGAAGACCTGCACCGCCTGGTGGCCGAGATCGGCTGCGCGATCGTCAGCGCTGGCGCGGACATGGCGCCTGCCGATCGGAGGCTTTATGCGATCCGCGATGTCAGCGGGACCGTGGAATCGATCGATCTGATTACCGCTTCCATTCTGTCAAAGAAGCTCGCGGCCGGGCTCGAAGCGTTGATCCTTGACGTGAAAGTGGGTTCGGGCGCTTTCATGAAGTCCATGGAGGATGCCGAGGCGCTGGCTGAGGCGCTCGTCGTGACCGCGAACGGAGCCGGCTGCCGGACGGCCGCGCTGATCACGGACATGGATCAGCCGCTCGCGTCATCGGCGGGCAACGCACTCGAAGTGCTCGAGGTTATGGAGACGCTGACCGGGGTCGCCGTGAACCAGGCGCTCTGGGATGTGACCGTGCAGCTCTGCGGCGAGGCGCTGGCGCTTGCTGGAATCGTTGGCGATGCGGAGGAGGGCTGCGAACAGGTCGATGAGGCGCTGGAATCTGGCCGCGCGGCCGAGGTCTTCGGGCGAATGGTTGCGGCGCAGGGCGGCCCGTCCGATTTCGTGGAACGTTACCCCGACCGGCTGCCCGCGGCACCGGTCGTGCTGGAGGTTGTCGCGGCCGAGGACGGCTACATCGCCGCTATCGACGGCGAAATGCTGGGCCATGCGGTTGTGCATCTGGGCGGCGGGCGGCTTCGGGAAGGCGACCGGATAAACCCCTCCGTCGGGCTTTCCGAAATCATGCCGATTGGCGAACCGGTGGAGCGTGGCGAGGCGATCGCGCGCGTCCATGCCGCTACGCAAGAGGCTGCTGAAGTGGCTATGAAGGCGGTTGTCGACGCGATCCGGATCGGTTCCGATGAACCCGAGGAGCCGCCCCTGATTCATGCGAGGCTTGGACCGTGACCCGCGCTTTCCTTATCGTGCTGGATAGCGTCGGGGCGGGCGGTGCACCCGATGCGGACCAGTTCTTCAACGGCGAGGCGCCGGATACCGGCGCCAATACGCTCGGCCATATCGCCGAGGCCTGCGCCGCTGGCAAGGCCGAGGAGGGGAGGACGGGCCCTTTGCGCATGCCCAATCTGGACGCGCTGGGGCTTGGGGCGGCGGTGCGGCTGGCCTCGGGCGCGGCGATGCCGGGCTTCGACGCGGAACCGTCAGGCCTTTGGGGGGCGGCAACCGAAGTGTCGAAGGGCAAGGATACGCCCTCGGGCCACTGGGAATTGGCGGGGGTGCCAGTTCCCTGGGATTGGCACTACTTCCCCGATACCATCCCGGCATTTCCTCAGGAGCTGATGGACGAGGTCGCGCGGCTTTCCGGTGCCGGCGGCACGCTTGGCAACTGCCACGCCTCGGGTGTACCGATCATCGAAGAACACTGCACGGAGCACATGAGGACCGGTTGGCCGATCTGCTACACTTCGGCCGACAGCGTCTTCCAGATCGCCGCGCACGAAGAGACGTTCGGGCTCGACCGGCTTCTGCAACTTTGTGAAGACATCGCGCCCACGCTTCATGCGATGAAGGTCGGACGGGTAATTGCACGGCCCTTCGTCGGCGAAAGCGGTAACTTCAAACGCACCCCCAACCGGCACGACTATGCCATCGAACCGCCATCGCCGACGCTGTGCGACTGGGTGCAAGGGGCGGGGCGCAAAGTCCACGCAGTTGGAAAGATCGGAGACATCTTTTCCCGGCGCGGGATCGATGACGTGCGCAAGGGTCCAGATGCCGACCTGTTCGAACATCTGGTGTCGCTCGCAGGAGGCGCGGAGCCGGGTTCGCTGACGTTCGCCAATTTCGTCGAGTTCGATTCGCTCTACGGTCACCGTCGTGATGTGTCGGGCTATGCTCGCGCGCTGGAATGGTTCGACGGACAGTTGGGCAGGTTCTTCGTACAGCTGCGCCCGGGCGATCTGGCGATCTTTACGGCCGATCACGGCAATGACCCGACCTGGACCGGGACCGACCATACCCGCGAAAGGGCGCCCGTTGTTGGTTATGGCGTGGGTCCCAAAGCGATCGGACAAGTAGCGTTCGTAGATGTTGCGGCCACGGTTGCCGAACACCTGGGGGTGTCGTCGCAAGGGTCTGGAAGGAGCTTTCTGTAATGCTGCCGAAGATCGAACTGCACCTGCATCTGGAAGGCGCCGCGCCGCCTGCCTTCATCCGGGGGCTGGCCGCCGAGAAGAAGATCGACATCTCGGGCATCTTCGATGAACGGGGAGGCTACGCCTATCGCGACTTCTGGCACTTCCTGAAGGTCTACGAGGCCGCGACTTCGGTGCTGACGACGCCCGAAGACTATCACCGCCTGACGCTCGCCGTTCTGGAGGAAAGCGTGGCTTCGGGCGTGATTTACTCCGAGACGTTTATCAGTCCGGACTTCTGCGGGGGGCGCGATCTGCCGGCCTGGCGGGAATACCTTCAGGCGATCCGCGAGGCTGCGGACCTCGCTGAGCGCAGGGACGGGATCGTGCTCAGAGGTATCGTTACGCCGATCCGCCATTTCGGACCCGACAAGGCGAAAGAAGTAGCACAGTGCGCCGTCGAGACTGCCGATGACTGGTTAGTCGGCTTCGGGCTTGCGGGCGACGAAAAGGTAGGCAAACCCAAAGACTTCGCCTGGTCTTTTGATGCTGCGCGTGAGGCGGGACTACGCCTGACCTGCCACGCTGGCGAATGGAGCGGGCCTGAGAGCGTGCGCGATGCGATCCGCGACCTGAGAGTCGAGCGGATCGGTCACGGCGTTCGGGCGATCGAAGATCTTGCGCTGGTCGACGAAATCGCCGAGGCGGGACTCGTGCTGGAAGTTTGCCCCGGTTCGAATGTCGCGCTGGGGCTTTATAAGGACTTTCGGTCCCACCCCATTCATCGCCTGCGCGAGCGTGGGGTGAAAGTGACGGTCTCCACCGACGATCCGCCTTTCTTCCACACCACGATGGCGCAGGAATACGAAAGCCTCGCCGAGGCCTTCGAATGGGATGACGGGGTCTTCGAAGAAATCGCGAAGACCTCGGCGGAAGCGGCGTTCTGCACATCCGAAACGCGCAAGAAGATCATGAAAAGACTGGAGAAAGCCGATGCATGAGCATCTGACCGTCGTGACCCACCCGCTCGTGCAACACAAGCTGACGCTGATGCGCGAGAAGGAAACGTCCACCAATTCGTTCCGCCGGCTGCTGCGCGAGATCAGCCAGCTTCTAGCCTATGAGATCACTCGCGAGATGGAGATGACCACGAAGCACATCGAGACACCGATCTGTCCGATGGATTCCCCGGTCATCGACGGCAAGAAGCTTGCGCTCATCTCGATCCTGAGGGCGGGCAACGGGCTGTTGGATGGCGTACTCGAATTGATCCCTGCCGCGCGGGTCGGCTTCGTCGGACTATACCGGGACGAAAAGACGCTTCAGCCTGTGCAGTATTACTACAAGGTGCCCTCCGAGCTTGAAAACCGGCTCGTGATAGCGCTTGACCCGATGCTTGCGACGGGGAATTCCTCGGCAGCAGCAGTCGAGCTTCTGAAGAAATCCGGTGCGAAGAACATCCGCTTCATGTGCCTGCTGGCCGCCCCGGAAGGTGTCGCCCGCATGAAGGAAGCCCACCCTGACGTGCCGATCGTCACAGCGGCTTTGGACGAGCGGCTGAACGAGCATGGGTATATCGTTCCGGGGCTAGGGGATGCGGGCGACCGCATGTTTGGCACTAAATAGGCCGTTTTTTCTTTACTCGCCGCTGGGCCTTTGGCATCCTGCCGACAACTAATAAAGAGGCGGAAGATGCAGGTGATCCGGGTGGTTTCGGCCGCGCTCATGGCGGTTGCTTTGTCGGGAACTGGGGCTTGGGCTCAATCTGAGGTCAGCGGTCCGAAGGAAGTGCCGCCAGCCGACTTCGCGGGCAATCAATATGTCGACAGCGCAGGCTGTGCCTTCGTGCGCGCCGGGATCGGCGGGCAGGTGACGTGGGTGCCACGCCTCGGGCGCGACAGGCAGCCGGTTTGTGGGCTCGTGCCCACTGCGTCGACTGGAGCGGTTGTTGCTCAGCCCGCGGTGCCCGAGCCTGATACGACACCTGCGCCGGATGCATCGGAAACCGCAGGCACCGCGACGCAGACGGACGAGGCGCCTGCCGCCACGGCAGCTCCCGTGCGCACGGCTGCCGCCCCCGCTGCCGCGACGACCAAGGCTGCTGCGCCGAAGAAACGGAAATCGGCGGCGAAGCGTGTGAAGAAAGAACCGCCAACCGGCACCCGTCTGGTTCGGACCCGGTCCGTCGGCAAGGCCGCGACCTATTGCGCTGACCGAACCGGCAAGGCGCAACGCTATCTTTTGAGCGACGGTCGCCGCGTGACCCAATGCGCCGAGAAAGCCGAGGGGGAGCCGGTGGCGTATATCAATGGACTGGCTGTGCCGGGCCTGAATGTCGAACACGGCGCGCCGCGTGCCGCCGATGCGGAGCGAGCTGCGAAGGCCGATCAAGGCGACCACCGGGTTGTCTGGTCAAAAGGCAAGCTGAGCCCGGCAGGGCAGGCGGCGCTTGAGCGAGGCAAGGCCTCCAAGGCGTCCGCCCCGAAGGCCGCGCGAGGTGCGCGTTACGTCCAGATCGGCGCGTATGCCGAGCCTTTAAATGCCGACCGTGCGATTGCCGCGTTGAAAGCGATGGGCCTGCCGGTCGCCACGGCGCGCGAACATGTCGGGCGGAAACCGGTTCGTACTGTGCTGGCCGGCCCCTTTGCGGACCAGTCTGCGCTTGCCTCCGCCCTGGCGACAACTCGGCGGAACGGTTACCCGGACGCGTTTCCTCGCCGCTGAGCTCCCTGCTGGGCCAAACCTTCAGAAACTACTCCGCGCAAATACCCTGAAGCGCGACCCATTCGGTGTCCGTCGCGATTGGCGCGGGTGCAGGTCCGTTGCGGAAGGGATCTGCTTCGATGAGGCCGAGCACCGACTCGCCGCTTGGATCGAGCGTGTAGGCATATGGCGATGCTGCGACCCCTGCACTAGCGAAACGCGCCAGCAGCGTATCGTCGTCAACCGGCGAAGGGTCTGAGCGAAGCAGCACCTCGCCATATCCGTGCAAGGTTTCTGATGGCAGGTTGCCAGTCGTCAGAAGCGTGAGCGTGGCGCGCAAGCCGGCATGCTTGAGCAGCCCGACCATCGGGTCAGCAGCCGTCCTGCGCGCGTCTTCCGCGAGGATCATGCCGGCTGCGACGTCGGGCGACTGCGGCGTTTCTACGAAGCTGCGCGGCAAAAGAACGACGCCGCCCGGCAGGTGAAGGGTGCGCGATAGCCCCTCTGGCAGGACGAAGAGACGAT
Source organism: uncultured Rhodobacterales bacterium (assembly GCA_965368915.1). Lineage (GTDB taxonomy): Bacteria > Pseudomonadota > Alphaproteobacteria > Rhodobacterales > Rhodobacteraceae > Albidovulum. The sequence goes on from CBDUOT010000052.1 coordinate 21,599, forward strand.
CCCCTGCGCCGAGAAGTCGTTCGCCGAGGCGCGCCAGCGCCGCGGTTCCTTCGGGTCCGCCGCACGGCGTGCCCGTCAGCCGGGTCAGATCGGCGAGCGCAATACGCCCGATCTCTTGCCGCTTGGAAAACGGCAAGGCGGCGGCGGTATGGGTGACGAGGGCGCGCGGCATCCAGAAAAAGCCAATTGCCAAGAGCAGGACGAGAAGGGCGCCAAGGATGAGGCCCCTGAGCCGCCCGGGATGCGGGCGGCGCGCCTCGATCAGCGAATGAACCCGCCCGATGGCGGCGATCATATCCTCGTCCTCAAGCTCCAGCTCCTCGCCCGCATCGGGGCCGGGCACGTAGCGCGCGGGCATGCGGCCGGGATTGGTCCGGGCGACGGCTGGCAGCGACCAGTGGGTAAGCGCACGCCCGCTCCGCGTCTCGGAAATGACCAGTGTTGCGTCGCCGAAAGAGACGATGACTTCGCGCCGCTGCGCATCCGGTGCGTCGCGCCAAAGGCCGGTGCATTCCAGCCGCTGATATTCCTGAAGCGCCGTCATTGACGGGAAGGGCCTGCTC
>CBDUOT010000053.1:0-21761 GCA_965368915.1 uncultured Rhodobacterales bacterium
TTCCGAACGCTCAGATGTGCGCAGGTTGTCGTCGACGTCTCGACAGAGTGCTCCGGGCCGAGAAAGCTCCAAAGAAGCTTGATTAGGTTCGCACCCCGGAAAATCTTTCCGCCCATTCTTCGCGTTCCTCGTCCGCGATCTTGGCGAAGAGGACTTCGGGCGTCTCGAAGGCGTGGCCTGGGGGTAGGGCCGTTAGCGCCTCGGCGATGGGACCGGGCCAGGTCTTGTCCTCGCATTTCATTGCGGCGAGCATCTTGGCCGAGGCGTCGGGGATGAAGGGTTCCGACAGGATCGCGTAGAGGCGCACCAGGTTCAGGCCAAGCCGGACAATGGCGGCGGCATGATCGGGGTCCTCTTTGAGAACGGTCCAAGGCGCGGCGGCTTGCAGATATTCGTTGCCCGCGACCCAGATCGCGCGAAGTTCGGTCGCCGCTTTGCGGATGTCCATCGCCTCCATGTGCGCCTCGTAAGCGCGGGTCCGGGTTTCGAGTTCTTCGGCAAGTGCCTGCGCACGTTCGCCCAGTTCGCCGCCTTCGGGCAGCGCCTCGCCGAACTTGGAGCGGCAGAACTTTGTGATGCGGCTGACAAAGTTGCCCAGCACGTCGGCGAGGTCCTTGTTCACGGACTGCTGGAAATTCTCCCAGGTGAACTCGCTGTCAGCGTTCTCCGGTGCGTGACTCAGAAGCCACCAGCGCCAGTAGTCCGAAGGCAGGATCGACAGCGCCTGATCCATGAAGACGCCTCGGCCCTGGGACGTGGAGAACTGACCGCCGTCGTAGTTCAGGTAGTTGAAGGACTTGATGTAGTCGACGAGCTTCCACGGTTCGCCCGACCCCATGATCGTCGCCGGGAAGGAAAGCGTGTGGAAGGGCACGTTGTCCTTGCCCATGAACTGAACGTAGCGGACATCCTCGGCGCCCTCGTCGAGCCTCCACCAGCGGCGCCAGGCGGCTTCGGGCTGTCCGTTCGCATCCGCCCACTCGGCGGTGCCGGCGATGTATTCAATGGGCGCGTCGAACCAGACGTAGAAGACCTTGCCTTCCATGCCCGGCCAGTCCTTGCCACCCTTCTTCACCGGCACGCCCCACTTGAGGTCTCGCGTGATGCCCCGGTCCTGAAGTCCGTCGCCGTCATGGAGCCACTTCTTGGCGATGGACGTGGTCAGAATCGGCCAGTCCTTCTGGCTGTCGATCCATGCGTCGATCTTGTCCTTGAGAAGGGACTGCCGGAGATAGAGATGCTTCGTTTCGCGCACTTCCAGATCGGTCGAGCCGGAGATCGCGGACCGCGGGTTGATGAGATCGGTCGGGTCGAGCTGCTTGGTACAGTTCTCGCACTGGTCGCCGCGCGCGCGCTCGTATCCGCAGTTCGGGCAGGTACCCTCGATGTAGCGGTCGGGTAGGAAGCGGTCATCGGTGATCGAGAAGACCTGCTTTTCGGCGACTTCCTCGATGTATCCGTTTTCAGCAAGCTTGCCCGCGAAATGCTGCGTCAGCTTGTGGTTCCGCTGGCTGGAAGAGCGACCGAAATGGTCGAAGGACAGGCGGAAGCCTTTGGCCAGTTCCGCTTGAACCTTGTGCATTTCAGCGCAGTAGTCGTCCACGGGCTTGCCCGCCTTTGCCGCGGCAAGCTCGGCTGGGGTGCCGTGTTCGTCGGTGGCACAGATGAACATCACTTCATGGCCACGGTTACGCATGTAGCGCGCATAGAGATCCGCCGGGAGCTGCGATCCCACCAGGTTTCCGAGATGCTTGATCCCATTGATGTAGGGAATCGCCGAAGTGATCAGAATCCGGGCCATGCCTCAGCCTTTCCGTCCATGCCGCGCGCCGATTTAGCGGCTTTGGCAGGGAAGGGCCAGAGGGATCGGGATTAGTCTTCGTCTCGGCCCCGTCCAAGAAGGCGGCCGATCTGAAACGAGGTGCGCGGCGTGTAGATGTAAGCCGTGCGTTCTTCGGGCGACGGGCGGGCGCGCATTCGAAGCAAGCCGAACGCGAGAAGCGCGACATGGGAAAGCGCGATGAAGACGAACATCGCAGGCGCGCCGTAGACCGCGATCAGCAACGAGGCGATGATCGGCGAGGCGATGGCCCCGGTGGCGTAGAGAAACATGAGCGCGGCCGAAAGTTCCACCCGTTCGGTGGCGCTGGCGAAGTCGTGGGCGTGGGCAGCAGAAACCGAATAGATCGGGATTGTCGCCGCGCCGAAGAAGGCCGCGCCGAGGAAGACGCCGGCGGTGCCGAGGCTCGCGATGCCTATCGTGACAGCACAACTCAGCGATGCTGCGATTGACAGGCCGATTAGGACGTGGCGCCGATCGTACTTGTCGGCGAGCCAGCCTGCCGGAATCTGAGCGGCCGCGCCGCCAAGGACATAGGCCGCGAGGAATAGCGCGATCACGTCCGCTGAAAGTCCGACCTCGATCCCGTAGACCGGGCCGACCATGCGGAAAGCCGCGCCCGTGATGCCCGAGACAATCACCCCAAGTGCGGCGAGCGGCGACAAGGCCCAGGCCAATCCGGGGCGAAGGCGGGGTGCCTCGGGCATGGCGGGCTGTTCGACGCGGCTGATCGTGATCGGCAGAAGTGCCGCACAGCAGAGCAGCGCGAGGAGGTTGTAGGAAAAATAGACCGCCGGGCTGAGGATGCCGATGACCAACTGCGCGCCGAGCGAACCGAAGATATCGACGACGCGGTAGACGCCCATAGCGCGGCCGCGGGTTTCGTTGGTCACCTTGGCTTGAAGCCACGCCTCGATGATGGTGGAGCATCCCGCGACGCAGGCGCCCGACAGCAGCCTGAGAAACGACCAAGCGATCGGGTCGACGATCATCATATGGGCGATCAGACCTATCGTGCCAGCCGCCGTGAAGGCCGCGAAGGCGCGCGAATGGCCGACCGCCCCCATGAGCCGCGGCGCCCACCAGCAGCCGATAAAGAAGCCGAAGAAGTGGGCCGAGCCGAGTATCCCGATCTCGCCCTTCGAGAAGCCGAGTTCGACGCCCGAAAGCGCATCCAGAGGCGCCACGCCGCCTGTCCCAAGCTGCAAGAGGATGACCGAAAGGAAGAGGGCGGCAAAGGAAATGAGAAGGCGCATCGGTCTTGGAAATCAGTGCGTTCGTCTGCACCATGCGAGCATCACGCGCGCTTTGACAGAGGAAAATCGCGGGCGGGCCGAAATATCTGGCCATCTCCCCGGAAGCCAGCGCTTTAGATCTCGTTCCCAGCCGGTCCCGCATCGCCCCTCCCGGTTCGGCTTCGCGGTCTTACCCCTTGCCCTCGCAGGCTTGGGCAATAAGGTGGGCCGGCAGTGGGAAGGGGAAACGAATGCGACAGGTAACGCTTGGTAGCGACGGTCCCGACGTCTCGGTCCTGTGTCTCGGAACGATGACGTTCGGAACGCAGACGTCAGAGGACGATGCGCATGCCCAGATCGACTATGCGGGCGCCCATGGCGTGAACTTCATGGACACGGCCGAGATGTATCCGGTCAATCCCGTCCGGAAAGAAACCGTCGGGCGAACCGAAGAGATCATCGGCAACTGGATTGCAAGGGGCGGGCGTCGCGAGGATTGGGTCATCGCGACGAAGATTGCGGGCGAAGGCTCGGTCGCGCGTGAGAAGGGCGAGGTGATCGACGGGCGGTCGATTCGCAAGGCGCTCGAGGCGTCGCTGCAGAGGCTTCGCACGGATCATGTCGACCTCTACCAGTTTCACTGGCCCAATCGCGGCAGCTATATGTTCCGCCAGCACTGGACCTACGATCCCTCGAAACAGGATCGGGAGGCGACACTCGCCAACATGGTCGAGTGCCTTGAGACGCTGGCGGCGCTGGTGGCGGAGGGCAAGGTCCGCAATTGGGGGCTGTCGAATGAATCCGCCTGGGGCTTGGCTCAATGGCTGCGGCTTGCCGACGCCGGGCACGGGCCGCGGCCCCTGTCGGTGCAGAACGAATACTCGCTGCTCTGCCGGCTGTACGACACCGACCTTGCCGAGCTTGGCCACAACGAGAAGGTCACGCTTCTGGCGTTCTCGCCGCTCGGCGCGGGGTTGCTGACAGGCAAGTATGCGGGCGACGTCATTCCGGGAGGGTCGCGGCGCGAACACAATGCCGGTCTTGGTGGACGGATTACGCCGCGGGTCTGGGAAACTGTCTCCGCCTATCTCGGAATTGCCGGCGAGGCCGGGCTGGACCCTGCCCAGATGGCGATTGCCTGGACGCTGACGCGGCCCTTCCCGGTGGTGCCGATCTTTGGGGCGACGACGATGCCGCAGTTGGAAAATGCGCTGGGCGCGGCCGATCTCAATCTGTCCGAGGACGTGTTGGCCGCGATTTCTTCGGCGCATAAGGCGCATCCGATGCCCTATTGATCCCGCGCTGGGTGGCGCGCAGCGCCGAGGCGGGCGTGCCGAAACGGGCCCGAAAGGCGCGCGCGAAGGACGCCTGACCGGAAAAGCCGGTGCGAAGCGCCACGTCCTGAAGCGGAAGTATTGTGTCTGTGACCATACGCCGAGCTTCGTCGAGCCTGAGGTCGAGGAAGAAGCGCCCCGGGCTGACGCCGAGGCGGTCGGAAAACAGCATTTCGAGCCGGCGCTGAGAAAGGCCGAGCCGCCGGGCTATTGCGGCGACGGAGGGCGGGTCTTCGATCGCGTCCTCCATGAGCTGAACCGCCCGACCGAGCGCTGGGTGGCCGCGGGCGAGGCGGGCGGCGGAGACTGCCTGCTGGGGCGCGGCTGCTGCGTGCAAGGATTCGTAGACGAAGGCGCCCGCGACCCGCAGTGCGAGTTCGGACCCATAGCGCGCGCGGATCAGATCCAGCATCATGTCGAGGCACGGCGCCGCGCCACCGGTCGTGACCACCGGGCCTGAGACGACATAGCGGTCGCGGCGCACATCGATGGCGGGAAACCGGTCGGCGAAACTTTCTAGGTCTTCCCAGTGCACCGTTGCGGCATGGCCGTCCAGAATTCCGGCAAGCGCAAGAAACCACGGCCCGCCGTCGATCCCCACCATTGCGCGGAGGCGGGGCGCGAGGCGTCTGAGCCGCGCAAGCAGCGGCGGCGTTGCTTGTTCGGCAAGCCGGAAGCCCGCGACGACTATCAGGATGTCGGCGCGGGTCGTGTCGGTCAGAGGCTCCGTCGCGATCTCGAATCCCGCCGTCAGGGGCACCGGGCCACCCTCAGCGGAATAGTAGCGCCAAGTGAAGAGAGTCCGGCCCGCACGGCGGTTCGCGGCGCGCATCGGATCGACCGAGGCCGCGAGCGAAAGTGCGTTGGTGTCTGCCATTACGAGGATTGCGACGGAAAGCGGCGCGGGGTCTGCGGCAAAGATCTGGCGTTCGGGTTTCATCAAGGGTTTCGTAAATTGGCAAACGCGGTACGGCAAGCGCCTTGCCAGCGACTGCCGCTTCGGCGAGGGTGTCGCGGCCCAGCAATTAGCAGGGATAGCGGAGACGCCGATGCTGAGACGTGCCCTTCTGATCCTGCCGCTACTGGCCGCCTGCGCCGCACCGCCGTCAGAGCCAAGCCTGCGCGACGAGGGCGCGCCAATTTCGTCCAATGCCGGCTTCGATGCTGCGCGCTTCGCGGATGTCTGGCACGTTGTTGCAACATACGGCGCCGAGGCGCGCTGCGGTCCGCTGGCCGAGACATGGGTCGTCACCGGGCCGGGGAGCTATCGCGTAACCGGGACGGGCTGCGGACCGAATGGTGCGAGGGCCTTCGCCACCGAGGCGAGGATCTCGGGGCCAGGGCGGATCACGCGGGCCGGGCTTGCTGGGCCCGAAGAGTTGTGGGTGCTTTGGGTCGATGCGGATTACCGGATCGCGGTGATTGGCACGCCGTCGGGCCGCTTCGCGCGTGTCCTGTCGCGCAGCCCGGGCGCTCGTGGCGACCTGATGCAGGCGGCGCGCGACGTACTGCGCTTCAACGGCTACGACCCAGACGGGCTGATCCCGATCTGAGCGGACGAATCGCTAGCTTAGTCCCGGTCGGGCCGGACAATCGTGCTCACCTTCGCGAACTCGTGCCCTCGCCCGAAGTGTGCGCCCGGGGTGCTTCAGGTGTTCAAGATCGCATGCAGGCGATAGATCGCACCCGGCTGTTTCGCGAGTTCGACCGGATCGGAAAGCTGGCTGCGCAGCTCTTTGATGACAGCTTCTCGGCGAAGCAGCTGGTCGATGTCATCCGCTGAACAGATCAGCGAGCCTACGGCCTCGGAAACTGATTGTTGCTGTACAAGTCTCATAACTGGATACCCCACATTCGTTCGATGAGGTCATCTTGCTTGTAAACAATGGCGGCGAGAGGGCGGGATAATGCCGATAGGGGTGTCTTTTAGCGCTCAAATCTGGGCGGTTGGAGGGCAAGCGGAAGGTGTCATCTACCCACGAAGCCCGGCCTCGCCCGCCATCTCTCCCAGAACATCCGCGAATTCGCGCGCGCCGAATTCCGCTTCGCGCACGAGCCAGTCGAAATGGGCGGTGAAGCCGGCCACGCGCGCCGTGTCGCGAAAGGCGATGTAATGGCGACCCAAGTAGACGACGGCGAGCAACGGTCCGAAAATGGTGACCGGCGCAGAAAAGACGCGCCGTGCGTCGAAGACGTAGATGCGAAGCGCCGGGTAGAGTTGTTTGTATAGCCCGCGCAACCGCGCAATCTGTTCGTTGCGAATGTCGTCCGGCAGGCCCTTGTAGTAGCCTTCGGCGCGGACGAAGGACTCGATCTCGTGCCGGGGCAGGGCGATCTCGTAGTCCGATCCGGAGCGGCGTATCCAGTTCAGCCGGTCTTCGGATGCCCCGATCGCCTGATCGGCGGTCCGGCCAAGCTGCGGTTCGTATTCCCATCGCAGCATCGCGCGGGTTTTGAGCATGTCGGGCAAGGTGGCCGGGACGTGGCGCACCTTGTAGCCCGCCGCCTCCTTGTGCCAGCCGAAGATGGTCTCGTCGATTAGAGCGCGCGGGGCCTCGGTCATCGTGAGTGAGGTTGCGAGAAGGTCGGCCAGCCGTTCGGGTCGCTCGGTCAGCCCCAGAAGCCAGTCCGCGGACACATCAAGAGCGGCGGCACATTCGGCCACGACCTGTGCGTTCGGAAGCCGCGCGCCCTGATCCGTCAGCAGCTGCGATATCGTCGAGCGGTCCACCCCAACGTCGCGCGCCAGACCGCTCTGAGTAATGGATTTTTCGTCCATCGCCTGCGCCAGCCGGTCACGGAAAAGCGTTGCGCGGTCACGTTTGTCGATATTTATACTCATGTGGTGATAACTATCACATTTGAAGAGTAAAGTTAACCATATTCAGAATTCGCAAACCCCACGGTCGCGCGTTAGCTGGAACGCGGGAAGGTGAGTAAATGGACACTGGCAAGCGTACGATTCTAAAAGCAATTCTGTGGAACATCCTAGGCCTGGCCGTGATGGCCATCGTAGGGTTCGTGATGACCGGATCGGTGCTTCTGGGCGGCACGATGGCGCTGCTGAACACCGGGATCGGATTTCTGTCTTACGTCATCTATGAGCGCATCTGGTCCCGCATTTCCTGGGGCCGGACCGGGGGCGGACATGTCTGAGCGTCCGCACGACATAGAATGGCCGACGCTCGGGCTGATCGCAGCCTGTTACGTCGCCTGGGTCGTGGCAACGACGGTCGTTGCGGGGTTCTCTCTTCCGCTTGCTATCGCGCTTGCGGCGCTGTCGATCACGCTTCATAGCTCCTTGCAGCATGAAGTCCTGCACGGGCACCCGTTCCGCAGCCGCTTCTGGAACGAGATGCTTGTCTTCCTGCCTGTGGGGCTGTTTTTCCCCTACGGACGCTTCCGCGACCTGCACCTTGCGCATCATCGTGACGAACGCCTGACCGATCCTTATGACGATCCGGAATCGAATTACTTGGAACCGGCGGTCTGGGCGCGGATGCCGCGCTGGGCGAAGGCTGTCCTTCGAGTGAACAACACGTTGGCCGGCCGAATGCTGTTTGGGCCCGTGATCTCGATCTACGCGACTGTGAAGAAAGATGCGCAAGCCATTCTTGCAGGCAACCGGGCCGTCGCGCGTGATTGGGCGCTGCACGGGCTGGGGCTGGTGCTTGTTGCGCTGTGGCTTTCTTACGCGACGATGCCGGTCTGGGCCTACCTTGTGGCGGCTTATCTTGGCATGTCCATTCTGAAGATCCGCACCTTTCTTGAGCACCGCGCGTGTGAACGGGCACGCGGGCGCACCGTCATCATCGAGGGCGGGCGCGTTCTTCCCTTCCTGTTCCTCAACAACAACTTGCATGCCGTGCATCACTGCAAGCCCGGCGTCGCCTGGTACCGGTTGCCGCAGCTTTATGCAGAAAGCCGCGACGCTTATCTGCGCCGCAACGAAGGCTACTACTTCACGTCCTACGCCGAGATTTTCCGCCGCTACTTTCTGCGCGCGAAGGATCCGGTCCCGCATCCGCTGCGCCCGCAGGATTGAGCGATTAGGGAAGAGCCGGGCTGGCGACCAGCGTGCCGGCACTTTTCTCCGCCCGCACTGCATGACAGAACAAGCGGATGAGCGCCTGGGTGATCCTGACAATCATGGCGGCGGCGGTGCAGACGCTGCGCTTCATGCTGCAAAAACAGCTGAAAGGCGTGGGCCTGTCCACGGGCGGTGCGACGTTTTCGCGCTTTCTGTTCGCCGCGCCCATCGCCTGCGTGTTTGCCGCGATCGTTCTTCGGACGCTGGGGGGCGGGCTGCCCCAGGCAGGTCCGAGTTTTTGGGCTTTCGTGACGCTCGGCGCGCTCGCGCAGATCGTCGCGACGTTCCTGACGGTCGCGCTGTTTTCGCTGCGCAACTTCGCCGTCGGCATCGCCTTCACCAAGACCGAGGTCGTGCAGGTTGCGGCGTTTTCGGTGGTGCTTCTGGCCGAGGCGGTGACGGCCTTTGGCTGGCTCGCCATTCTGCTGGGCTTTCTGGGCGTCGTCCTTCTGTCGAAGGGACCGGAGAGGGGCGCGCGCCTGTTCGGGCGACCCGCGTTGTACGGGCTGGCGGCCGGGGCGCTCTTTGGCCTCTCGGCCATCGGCTATAGGGGCGCGACGCTGGCGCTTGAACCGCTGCCGTTCTTTGCCCGCGCGATTGCCGCGCTCGCGGCTGCGACAGTGATACAATCAATCGTCATGGCCGCCTGGCTTGCCTGGCGGGAGCCTGGTGAGCTGGGGCGCGTCGTCGGCGCTTGGAGGCGGACACTGCCCGTGGGCGTCACAGGCATGGCCGGTTCGCTTTGTTGGTTCGCGGCCTTCGCGCTGCAGAACGCGGCCTACGTGCGGGCGCTGGGCCAGGTGGAAATCGTTTTCACCATGCTAGCGTCGGTGCTTTTCTTCCGCGAAAGGCTGGCCCCGCGCGAAGGCGCGGGCATCCTGCTGGTCATCCTATCGGTGATTGCGATCGTTCTGGGTTTTGGCTGAGGGCGGCCGCGGTTCAGATCAGACGGCAGAAGCGCGGCTCGGGTCCGGTGTTGTCGAAGAAGGGGACGCCGCTGGGCGGCGGGCCGTCTCGATCGAGTCCGGATGCGACCTCGCCCAGAACCACTTCGGTGATGAAGGGCAGATCGAGTCGTCGCGCCTCGGCAAGTGGCACCCAGTGCAGGTGGCTCAGTTCGTCCGATGCGCGCGAGAAATCGTCCGGGTCGCCCCGAAGCCGGGAAGCGTCAACAAGGAAGAACCGCGCGTCGAAGCGGCGCGGGCGGCCGGCGGGCGTGATCGCGCGAAAGATGAATGTCAGATCCGAACCGGCCGGCCGGTGTCCGGTTTCAGCATAGGTGCGCCAGTCCTCTGGCGGAGACACGGGCCAGTCGCCGGGGCGGCCGAGGACAAGCCCGGTTTCTTCCCAAAGTTCGCGCACCGCACCTGCAGCGAGCGCCTCCGAAAGCCCCGGCGCTGCGTCGAGCCCGAGCCGCTTTTCGCAAACTGCTCCGACACTTTCGGCGAGTGGCACGTCGGCATCTGTCCGGTCGACTGCGCCGCCCGGGAAGACATACTTGTTCGGCATGAAGGCCGCCCCCGAGCCACGCTGCCCCATGAGGACGGCAGGCTCACCGTCCCGGCGGAGCAGGATCACGGTCGATGCATCGCGGATCGGCGTTGCCTCAGGCGCGCTCATGCGAGGCGGCCCCGAAGCCATGCATCCGCTTGGCCCATTGGATCGCCACCATGATCCCTTTCATGCGAGGCAGCAGGAAAAGCGACAGCGCGACGCAGCCCGTGGCAAATATGCCGGACAGAACCAGCGGGTCCGGCCGAAACTCCACGAACGCCCACATGATCAGCGGCGCCATCAGGTGGCCGACGATAAGGATGGTGAGATAGGCGGGCCCGTCGTCCGCACGCTGGTGATGAAGCTCTTCACCGCAGGAGGGGCAGGTGTCGCGGACCTTTAGATAGCTGTGAAGAAGCTTGCCCTCGCCACAAGACGGGCAACGCATACGCCAGCCGCGCCACATTGCCGGCTTCAGCGGGCGGTCATCTTCGACAAGCAAGGTGGTTGCGTCGGTCATTTGTATCTCCTGTCGCAGCAGATGTAGCATCTATATCCCCTTTCGAGAAAGGGAAGTGGATGCCTCCGCGCGAAAAAGTCGCGGTGCTGGCGACGGAATACCGGGCGTGGTGCGTGTGATGTTCAGACGGCGGGCAGATCCCGTCGGGCAGATACACTGAAAGGATCAGACTATGACCAAGAAACCAGTTCTGGCCGCGATGCTTCTGGCGATTGCCGGTGCGGCAGTCGTTCCCGCGACACTCATGGCGCAGGATCGTGACGACATGGGAATGATGCGCGGTGGACCCGCCTTCGACTTCGCCGAGGTTGACGCCGACAAGGACGGCAAAGTCACGAAGGAAGAACTCGAAGCGTGGCGTGCAGGCCGTGTGGCGGCGCTCGACAGTGACAGCGACGGCTTCGTTTCGGCAGATGAACTGAAAGCGTCGATGATGGCGCGGGCCGAGGGGCGCATTGACGCGATGGTCGAAGCGCGGCTTGCTGCGCGCGACTCCGACGGCGACGGGAAACTGTCGGCGGCCGAGATGATGGCCCGCCCGGTCCCTGCCAAGCTGTTCGACCGCCTCGATGCCGACGGCGACGGTGCGGTGAGCGAGGACGAGATCGCTCAGATGCACGAAAGGATGGCCGATCGGAGAGAGCGCGGCAAAGGTCATGGCAAGGGCGAGCACAGGATGCATCGTGGCCATCACTTCTGGGGTGATATGGACGAGTAAGCACTCGCAGCGCGTGGGGTGGGGCGGGTTGAACCGTTCCGCCCCGACACGGCAATTGCCCGCGCGGGTGATTGCGGCTACGGCTTGGGGCGATGATGGCATTCGACGCCGAAAGTGGACGCTCAGACGAGGCGCTGCTTGCGTTATACGCGCAGGGCGACCGCGAAGCTGCACGCCTTCTGACCTTGCGGCTTACGCCGCTGGCGATCCGGGTCGCGCAGCGCATGCTGAATGATCCGGCAGAAGCCGAGGACATCGCGCAAGAGGCGATGTTAAGGCTGTGGCGCGCAGCCCCCGAGTGGGAAGCGCGTGGAGCGAAGGTTTCGACATGGCTCTACCGTGTAGTGTCGAACCTCGCGACCGACAGGATCAGGCGGCGGCGCAGCGTTCCGCTGGACGCGGTGTCTGAGCCCGAGGATGGGCGCCCGGGCGCCGTGCAGGGGCTGATCGAGCAGAACAGGGCGGCGGCGCTGGAAGCCGCGCTTCAGGAGCTTCCGGAGCGGCAGCGACAGGCAGTCGTGCTCCGTCATCTGGAGGAGCTTGGCAATCCAGAGATTGCCGAGATCATGGAAGTGGGTGTCGAGGCTGTCGAAAGCCTCGTCGCGCGCGGGAAAAGAGGACTCGCAGCGGCACTGGCCGGGCGGCGGGAAGAATTGGGATATGACGATGCGTGAACAGGATCGCGATGACGAAAGGCTGGAGGGTTTCTTCGAGGCCGCGCGAATGCGCGCGCCCGAACCCTCCGACGCGTTGCTGGACAGGATAGCGGCGGACGCCCTGCGTGAATTGCCGCGCAGGGTTGCGCCCGCGCCATCGTTCCGTATGCGGCTGATGGAAATACTCGGTGGTTGGCAAGGGCTTGGCGGCCTTGTGACCGCGACGGCGGCAGGACTTTGGATCGGCTATGCCGGGCTCGCCGATCCGGTCGCGCTGGTCACGGAGAACTGGTCAAGCCAGACGGAGACGGTCGAATTGATGCCGGGCGCGGAGGTCTTTGCGTTGGCCGTGGCGGAGGGGATCTGAAATGTCGGAAACACAATCGACTGCGCCAAAGACGCGGGGTTGGGTCAAATGGCTTCTGATCCTGTCGCTGGGCCTGAATCTCTTCGTGGTGGCGAGCGTGGCGGGCCGGGCACTCGGGCCGCATGGCAAGCATGATCATCGGCGTGGCCCCGACGTGGGTTTTGGCGCCTTCACCGAATCTCTGTCCCGGCGCGATCGGGCGGCGCTTCGCGATGAGTTCCTGAAGGCCGCGCCCGATTTCCGCGAACGTCGCGAAGAGGTTCGTGAGGATTTCGCGAGACTCGTCGCAGCGCTCAGGGCTGATCCCTGGGACCAGGCGACAGTCGACTTCGTCATCGAGGCGCAGGGCGCGCGCACGACGGAACGGTTGGATCTGGGGCGCAGGCTGTTCGCCGAACATATTGCCCGGATGTCACCCGAAGAGCGCAAAGCCTTCGCCGACCGCATCGAAGAGGCACTAGAGAACCGGCGCGAGAAGCGCTGACGGTTCAGGCTGCGTTTCTTCCGACAGTCACCTGATTGCGGCCATCCGATTTCGAGCCCATGAGTGCTCGGTCGGCGAGTCCGATCAATTCTTCGACCGACTGCGCGCCTGTTCCGTCGCCGAGTGCGAGACCGATGGACAGCGTGACGGGCACGCTGCCTCCGCTTACAGGAAGCGGAACCGGTGACGCTGAGATGACCCTTCGCAGCCTTTCGGCCGTAGTGCGGGCCGCGTCGAGGCTGGTGTCGGGGAGCGCCACGAGAAACTCCTCGCCACCGATCCGGGCCAGCAGGTCGACGGCCCTCAGGTTCGATCTGAGCCTTTTCGCCACTTCGACGAGGACTGCGTCGCCCGCCGCATGGCCGTAGGTGTCGTTCACCGACTTGAAGCGATCGAGGTCCATGACCATGACGGCGAAGCGGCGCCCCGATTCCTGCGCGCGTTCGACGATCCGGGCAAGGTGGGGGAACGCGTAGCGGCGGTTGTGAAGCCCCGTCAATGGGTCTGTCATGGCCAGTCTGAGACCGTCGGCGACCGAAGCGCGCAGCCGGTCGGCCTGACGCTTGCGGGTGATCTGGGTGCGGATGCGGTGTGCCATCTCCGTCGGGTCGGCATCCGCTTCGAGCAGGTCGTTCGCGCCGAGATCCAGCGCGACGGCGGCGGTTTCGCGGGCGTTGACCGGCAGCATCACGCAGACGGCGGAATGGCGCGTGGCCGCGCGAGAACGCAGTTCGGACATGAGCCTCAGACCGTCTCCCGGGCGAACCAGATCGGCCTCGACCACGAAGACGTCGGGTACTGCCTGAGTTTCCATCTCCGCCAGCGCGCCGTGGCGGTCGAGGACCAAGAGCCGGTCGGCGAGATGAGGCTGAAGTTCCCGCTTCCAGTCGAGCGCGGTGTCTAGGCGCCCCGCGACAAGCCCGACCACCGCAGGCGAGGCAAAACCCTCGGCTCCTTCGGCGAAGCCGAGCGCGCGGTAGGTGCTGTCGCGAAGGCCAAGCTGCTCGGCGGTTTCGCGGGCGCGCAGCAAGCTGCGAAGCCTTGCCAGCAGGACGACTTCGTCGAGAGGCTTCCAGAACACCTCTTCAGCGCCGGCATGAAGCGCCTCCATTTTGCGGGCGGCGTCACGGAAGGCAGTGATCATCACGACCGGGATATCGCGCGTGCGCGGATCGGCCTTTAGCTGCTCGCAGACCTCGATCCCGCTCATGTCCTTCAGTTCGACATCAAGCAGCACGAGGTCCGGGCGAATCTCACGGGCGAGGGCGAGCGCCTCCTTCCCGCTAGATGCCTGAACAGTTTCGTAATGCGCCGTGGCGAGCTTTACCTTCAACACGATGCGATTCGTCGCGACGTCGTCGACGATGAGGATTCTACCAGTCACCTTGAACCCCGTCCGCTTTACTTGTACTTCCCTTGCCCTCATCATCCGTTCGAAATGGTTAAGAAAAACTTTCCGGGCAGGTAACTCATGCGAAAGAATATGGCTGCCGGGCGGGAATTTGCCGACACGGTGGCTCTGAGGGCGCTGGGCTGGCTTGTGGCGCAGGAGGACCTTCTGCCGGTTTTTCTGGGTGCGAGTGGAACAGCACCGGCGGAGTTGCGTGAACGCGCAGTGGACTCGGACTTTTTGTTGTCCGTCCTCGACTTTGTCGTGATGGACGATGCTTGGGTTGCGGCTTTTTGCGACGCCGAAGGGCTCGATTATTCCGCCCCGATGGCTGCGCGTACGGCGCTAAACGGCAGCGGCGACATGCACTGGACCTGAACCGACCGGCCGAGGCGAGCTTGCCTTGTCGCGCTCGCTCAGTCAGGTTCAAGGAACGGGGAGGAGGACCCCGTACGGAAGGAATCATGAAAGAAATTCACGGTCTCGTCTTCGACAAGGACGGCACGCTCTTTGACTTCCGCGCCACTTGGGGCGGCTGGTCACGTCGTATGCTCGAGGAACTTGCGGGCGGCTCCGACCCGCTCGTCAGGACGCTCGGGGAGGCGATCGGCTATGATCCACAAACGGGCAGCTTCGCACCCGACAGCCCCGTGATAGCCCATACCGCGCCGGAAATAGCGGCGCATCTTCTGCCGCATCTGCCTGGGGCCGATCGCGCCGTGCTTGTCGCGAGGATGAACGCGCTGGCGGGCGAGACAGAGCTTGTGCCCGCGGCTCCGTTGATCCCGCTCTTCGAGGCGCTGAGTGACCGCGGCCTCCGCCTGGGCCTTGCGACCAACGACTCGGAAGCGCCTGCAGCAGCGCATCTCCGAATGGCCGGAATCGCCCGGTTCTTCCACTTTGTCGCGGGATTCGACAGCGGTCATGGCGCCAAGCCCGACCCTGGACCGCTTCTGGCCTTCGCCGAAGCCGTCAGTCTGGACCCGGCTCGCGTGGCTATGGTGGGCGACAGCCGCCACGATTTGGTCGCGGGACGTGCCGCGGGGATGCGTACCGTCGCCGTCCTGACCGGGATCGCGGAGGCCGAGGAACTCGCGCCCTTTGCCGATGTCGTCCTTCCCGATATCGGTCACCTGCCAGACTGGATTGATGCTCAGGAGATGGCGGAGACCTGAGCCGCTGCCCAAAAACGACCTTTTCACGTCGCTGAAGTCTTGGATTCCGTCCCGCGACACTCCGATGCTGGAGCGCGATCTGGGACGGAGGTTAGCCATGTCGACTGAAATGAGACGCAAGCGGGCGGGCGGACGTGCAGGCCACGCAGAGCGTGCGGGCGTCAGGGCCGTCGACCAGATGCCTTGGCGCATTCCCGTCAACCCAGACCGGCCGATCGAGCCGCTCGGGCCAGAAGGTGTTGAGGCGATCCACAAGGGTGCGATGCGTATCCTGAAGGACATCGGCATCAGGTTCCTGAACGACGAGGCGCTGGCGATCTTCAAGGAGGCGGGCTGCCAGGTCGACGGCGACACCGTCCGAATGGATGAGGATTTCGTGATGGAGATGGTCGGCCGCGCGCCGGCCGAATTCACGGTCACGCCGCGCAATCCCGAACGCGCGCTTCCCTTCGGAGGCAAGCACATCCTGTTCGGCAACGTGTCGTCCCCACCGAATTACTGGGACCTGGAGCGTGGCAAGGTCACGGGCTTCATGGACGGGTTCCGCGACTTCATCAAACTGACGCAGTATTTCAACTGTATCCATTTCGCGGGCGGCTATCCGGTCGAACCCGTCGATGTGCATGCCTCGGTGCGCCACCTCGACTGCCTCTATGAAAAGCTGACTCTCACCGACAAGGTCTGCCATGCCTACGCGCTCGGCAAGGAGCGGATCGAGGATGGGATGGAGATGGTTCGCATCGCAGGCGGGCTGAGCCACGAAGAGTTCCGCGCCAGCCCGCACATGTACACCAACATCAACTCTGTCTCGCCGCTCAAGCATGACTTCCCGATGATCGACGGCGCGCTGAGGCTGGCGCGCAACGGGCAGGCCGTGATCGTGACGCCCTTCACGCTTGCGGGCGCGATGGCGCCCGTGACAATGGCGGGCGCGGTCACTCTGTCCATCGCCGAGGCGCTGGCGGCGATTGTGCTTTTGCAGTACGTGGCGCCGGGCACGCCTGTGGGGATTGGCACCTTCACCTCGAATGTCGACATGAAATCGGGCGCTCCGGCCTTCGGCACGCCCGAATACATGCGGGCGACACAAATGACCGGCCAAATGGCGCGGTTCTATAAGCTGCCCCTGCGGTCCTCGGGCGTTTGCGCAGCGAACGTGCCGGACGGGCAGGCGATGTGGGAGACGTGCAACTCGCTCTGGGCGGCGATGCAGTCTGGGACCAACATGGTCTACCACGCGGCCGGATGGTTGGAAGGCGGGCTGATCGCGAGCCCCGAGAAGTTCATCATGGACTGCGAGGTGCTGCAAATGCTCCAGCGCTACATGGAACCTTCGATCTGCGCGACCGGGCCTGATGAGATCGCCATCGAAACGATCGCGGAGGTCGGCGCCGAGGGGCACTATTTCGGCTGCCAGCACACGCAGGAACGTTACACGACTGCCTTCTACCAGCCCATCGCCTCGGATTGGCGTAACTTCGAGGCGTGGCAACTGGATGGTTCGGTATGGACCGCAGAGCGGGCGCATCGGATATTCAAGGCGATCATTGCGGAGTTTGAGGCGCCACCGATGGACGATGCGATCCGGGATGAACTGCGGGACTTCGTCGTGCGCCGGAAGGAAGAAGGCGGCGCGCCGACTGATTTCTGAACCTGCCGAGTGACGCGGCAACATGGCGCCACCATGTTCCCGCGTCCCAGAATTCGCGTTTTCTTAACCGGCGCGCGCATAGCTTTTCCTCGTCCAAGGAGGGGCAGAGCATGCACGGTCTCGTGAACCGGTCGGTCGAATGTTTTTTGCGCGATACCTACGGCGCCGATACCTGGGCCGCCGTCGCGGGCTCTGCTGGCGTTGGACCGGACGGGTTTGAGGCGCTCCTGAGTTATGAAGACGCGCTGACCGATGCGGTGATCGATGCCGCGTCGGCGCAGCTCGACAAACCGCGCGAGGCGCTTCTGGAAGATCTGGGGATCTACCTCGTCGGGCTTGAGCCGCTGCGCCGGCTTCTGCGCTTCGGGGGGGTAGACTACGTCGACTTCCTGCACTCGCTGGACGAACTCGCGGAACGTGTGCATCTCGCCGTGCCAGATCTGGAGATGCCCGAGATTTCGTTGATCGCATCCAGTCCCGCGCGATACTCTCTGCTCTGTAGGCATGCGCATCCCGGTTTTGGCGCGGTATTCGTCGGAATTCTCAGAGGGATGGCGGACGATTACGGGGCGCTCGTCCTGATCGAGGCTGGCGAAGCCGAACCTCACTCCGAAACTGTCATGATCGAACTGCTGCGGGCACAGTTCGTAACGGGCCGCCGCTTCGATCTGGCCCGGCCCCGGACGTATTGATGGACCGCGGCTCGCCCGGTTCGGATCCTGCGCTGCTTGACGCGGCTGCGCTCGAGCGGTTGATGCCACTTTTCGTTTGGGTGGCGCCGAGCGGCCATATCCGCGCGGTGGGGCCAACGCTCGCGAAGCTCCACGCCGGGCGGATGATCGTGGGGATGCGGTTTCTCGAAGTATTCGAGATCCGAAAGCCGCGGATGGCGCAGTCGATGGAGGATATCGGGAAGCTCGCCGGCCGCCGTCTCGAACTCAACCTGCGCGAGGCGCCACGTACGGGATTGCGCGGGCTTTGCGTTGCCCTCGCGGGCGGGCAGGGATTTCTCGTGAACCTTTCCTTTGGCATCTCCGTCGCGGACGCGGTTAGCGAGCATGCGCTGACCAATGCCGATTTCGCGCCGACCGACCTGACGGTGGAGCTGCTGTACCTGACCGAGGTCAAGGCCGCGGTCATGGGGGAGCTCGGTGCCCTGAACCGGCGGCTTCAGGCAGCGCAACGCGCGGCGGAGGCGCAGGCCCTGACCGATGCGTTGACGGGGCTTGCGAACCGCCGTGCGCTCGACCTCGCGCTGGCCGACGCGGTCGCGAGGGTAGGGCGGAGCAACGCGCCCTTCGCGCTGATGCGGCTCGACCTCGATTTTTTCAAGGCGGTCAACGACACGCACGGCCACGCTGCGGGCGATCTGGTTTTGGGTCATGTCGCGCGAGTGCTTCGCGGCGTGGTGCGCAAGTATGATCTTGTCGCGCGCGTGGGCGGAGACGAATTCGTCCTGCTTCTCGCCGCGCCGATCGATGCCGCGGCACTGGAGCAGATCGCGGACAGGCTGATCGCCGGGATCGAGAAGCCAGTGCGATTCGAAGGGCGCTTGTGCCGCATTTCGTGCAGCGTCGGCGGAACGCTTTCAGACTTTTACGAAGCACCCGACGGTGAGCGTATGCTGATCGATGCCGACGCGGCGCTCTATGCCTCGAAGCGGAAGGGGCGCGCGCGGTACACGATGCACAAGCCGGGACTTGCGATCGCGGACCATGTGGGCGCATCTGCAGAGATCGCCCGGCGCTGAACTTGGACCTCGAGACCGCGCGGACTTTGTTCGGGGAAGGCCGGGTATGACGGTGCAGTGGGCGTCACGTCTCGCCGTGGGCGCGCTTTGCCGCCGCGGTCGCTTTTCCAGCGTCGAAGGCGGCCCGGCGCGATGCGATTTCTTCGGGCGTCAGGCGGGCGGCATTGCAGTAGCTATCCTTCCAGTGCGGGTCGCCGGCCCATTTTTGTGGTGAGTGAAGGGTCGTGCGCGGTACGTTTGCGAATTCCAGAAGTTTAAGGGCAAGGCTTAAGGTCTCAGACTGAGAAGCAACGTCGTTCGGCCGCCCGGCCGAATTGCCCAGAGGTAAGTCGCTGAAGAGGAACCTCGGTACGCCCACCCCTTCGACGATGTCGAGCGCACAGCCCATCACAACGGTCGCAATGCCTGCTTCCTCTAACGCTCGCGCTGCAAGCGCTGTCGATTGGTGGCAGACGGGGCAGTTCGGCACAAGCAATGCTGCGTCCACGCCGTCGTCCCGGCACATGCGAACGAGGTCCGGGCAATCTGTATCCGTGGTCGTTGCCTGAGATCGGTTCGTAGGCAGGCCGTAGAATCTTGGGCCGACGCGACCAATCCGGCCCTGTGCGTCAGCGCGCGCCAGTGCGGCGAGGGGAAAGTAGGTTCCGATATCCTCGGCCGTCGTGTGGTCGCGGTCGATGGCGATGTGCGAGATGCGAAGGTCCGGCATCTCGGCGGTATCACCGGCATAAACCTTGTAAAACTTCGCAGCTGCGTTGTAGGGCGCGCCGGGCCCCTGTTCGCCCTTTCCGGGCTGATACGGCGCGGCGGTTGTAACGATGGCGACCGTCGCCCGTTCCAGTGGCTTCGGCAGTGGGGCGAACGGCACATCGTTGAAATGCGCCCAGCGATAGGGCGCGCCATATCCGAGCGCGAGGTAGTAATCGCGCGTCCGCTCGATATAGCGGACCGGCGCATCTGGGCCGTCCGCGACCTCTTCCTCGATCTGCATCTTGCTGGCCTTTTCCTGCCCTGCTGTCGTGACGCTTCCGTCCCTCTGCCAACGTTGCCGACACTGTGGCCTGCATTGGCGGGAGGATCAAATCCCTCTGCGGTCAAAAGATGGATGTCCGTCAGCAGGACAAGTCGCCCCCAGCCCTCTTGACCTGCCGGGCAGGGGGTGTAATCGCTGCGTGACCCCTGAGAAGAGGAAATGTCCGCATGCCCGCCTACCGTTCCAGAACCACGACCCATGGCCGCAACATGGCCGGTGCCCGCGGCCTCTGGCGCGCAACGGGGATGAAAGACAGCGATTTCGGCAAGCCGATCATCGCCATCGTGAACTCGTTTACGCAATTCGTGCCCGGCCACGTCCACCTGAAGGACCTCGGCCAGCTCGTCGCCCGAGAGGTCGAGGCGGCGGGCGGTGTGGCGAAGGAATTCAACACCATCGCCGTCGATGACGGGATTGCGATGGGCCATGACGGTATGCTCTATTCGCTACCCTCGCGTGAACTGATCGCGGACAGCGTTGAGTACATGGTCAACGCCCATTGCGCCGACGCGATGGTCTGCATCTCGAACTGCGACAAGATCACGCCGGGCATGCTGATGGCTTCGATGCGGCTGAACATTCCGACCGTTTTCGTGTCTGGTGGCCCAATGGAGGCGGGCAAGGTCGTGCTTCGCGGCAAGGAAGTCGCGCTCGACCTCGTAGATGCTATGGTTGCGGCTGCGGATGACTCCGTGACCGAGGAAGAGGTCTCGCGGATCGAAGCCGCCGCCTGCCCGACTTGCGGATCGTGTTCAGGCATGTTCACGGCGAATTCCATGAACTGCCTGACAGAGGCGCTGGGCCTTTCGCTGCCGGGCAATGGATCGACGCTGGCCACACATGCCGACCGCAAGCGGTTGTTCGTCGAGGCGGGCAACCTGATCGTGGACATCACTCGGCGCTACTACGAACAGGACGACGCGACGGTGCTTCCCCGCGTCGTCGCCTCGAAAGAAGCGTTCGAGAACGCGATGGCGCTCGATATCGCGATGGGCGGGTCCACGAATACGGTTCTTCATATTCTCGCCGCCGCGCAGGAAGGCGGCGTCGATTTCACGATGGAGGATATCGACCGCCTGTCCCGCAGCATCCCGGTGCTGTGCAAGGTCGCGCCCGCCAAATCCGACGTGCACATGGAGGACGTCCACCGCGCGGGCGGTATCATGTCGATCCTCGGTCAGCTAGACGCGGCGGGGCTTTTGAACCGGGACACGCACACCGTTCATGCGCCGACGCTGGGCGCCGCAATCGACCGCTGGGACATTTCGCGTTCGGACGCGGAGTCGGTTCGGCAGTTCTATCTCGCCGCTCCGGGAGGTGTGCCCACGCAGGTGGCGTTCAGCCAGTCGCGCCGTTGGGAAAGCCTCGATCTCGACCGGGAGAAGGGCGTGATCCGTTCGGCGAAGACCCCGTTTTCCAAGGATGGCGGGCTGGCGGTTCTGTCGGGCAATCTCGCCCCGGACGGCTCGATCGTGAAGACGGCAGGCGTGGACGAGTCGATCCTCGTCTTCTCAGGCCCCGCACGGGTTTTTGAAAGTCAGAATGCCGCCGTCGAGGCGATCCTGTCGAACCGGATCAAGGAAGGCGACGTCTTGGTCATTCGCTACGAAGGACCGAAGGGCGGGCCGGGCATGCAAGAGATGCTCTACCCGACGTCCTACCTGAAGTCGAAGGGTCTCGGCAAAGCCTGTGCGCTAATCACCGATGGTCGCTTTTCTGGCGGCACGTCGGGCCTGTCGATCGGACACGTTTCACCCGAAGCGGCATCTGGCGGCCCGATTGGCCTTGTCCGCGAGGGCGACCTGATCGAGATCGACATTCCGAGCCGCTCGATCCGGCTTGCCGTGCCGGATGAGGAGCTTGCGACTCGTCGGGCCGAACAGGACGCATCGGGCTGGCAACCCGCGGCGAAAAGGCCACGCAAGGTGTCGACCGCGCTGAAGGCCTATGCACTGTTCGCGACCTCTGCGGCGACGGGTGCCGTCCGGAAGCTTCCCGAAGCCTGAGGCGGCAACGTCCGGTCA
>CBDUOT010000054.1:0-21623 GCA_965368915.1 uncultured Rhodobacterales bacterium
GGTGGCGGCGGCGGCAAGAAATAGACTATGAATGTCGGAAACCCATCCACGGGACAGTGACCGACAGTGCGTATCCTGATTGCCGAAGACGAAACCGTCCTTTGCGAGCAAATCAAACGAGTTCTCGCGACCGAAGGCTATGCGCTCGACTTGGCGCATGACGGCGAGGAAGCGGCCCATCTCGGCGCGACCGAGCCTTACGACATGATCATTCTCGACATCGGATTGCCGAAGAAAGACGGAATCTCCGTGCTCAAGGAGTGGCGCAGCCAGAGCGTTGAGACACCCGTGCTGATCCTCACCGCGCGCGACGGCTGGGCCGATCGGGTCGATGGCCTGGATGCAGGCGCTGACGACTACATGTCCAAGCCGTTCTACATGCCGGAGCTGTCCGCGCGTGTCCGCGCGCTTCTTCGGCGCAAGTCGGGCATTTCAAATCCGGTTTTCCGCAGGGGCACGATCGAGTTCGACACGCGGTCCAAGCGCGTTCTCGTTGAAGGTTTTCCGGTCGAACTGACCTCGCAGGAAGTCGCTGTTCTTTCCTACCTGATCCACAACAGCGGTCGGCTTGTGTCGCGTACTGAGCTGTCGGAGCACATTTACGAATTCGATGGTGATAGGGATTCGAACACGATCGCGGTGTTCGTGACGCGCCTTCGCAAGAAGCTCGGTGCCGATCTCATCGAGACGGTTCGTGGCCTTGGCTACAGGATAGATGGCGACTGATGTGGTCGCTCCGCCAGCGCGCCATAATCGGCGGACTTGTTTGGGCCGCCATCGCGATCGCGATCGGCGCCGTCGCGCTTTTCTACTTCTTCGGTGCGCTAACCCAGCGCCGTTTCGACGAAGCGCTGCTTGATCGATACACTCAGGCCGTTTCCGCACTGGGCAACAGCGGAGGGGACCTTGAGCTTGTCGAGAGCTTCCTGACCGATCCCGCCTATGCGCGCGCCTATTCGGGCCGCTATTGGCAGATCAACGGGGCCGACGATGCCACGGCCGCGTCTCCGTCCCTCTTCGACGCTCTATTGCCCGAGCGTACGGATGCTGCCGCCGAGGTGCGGTTCTGGACTGGCGCCGGGCCTCAGAGCCCGGTGCGTGGCGCCTATGGGCTGGTCGTTCTCGACGATGGTTCGGAATGGGTTGTGAACGTGGCAGAGTCGCTGACCGCGCTTCAGGAAGATCGCCAAAGCATCGGGCAGAGTCTTCTAACAACCTTCGCTCTTCTCGGTGCGCTCGCCGTCGCTGGTACGATCCTGCAGACATCCACGGTTCTGAGGCCGCTCAGCAGGCTTCGGAAGGATGTTGCGCATCGCTGGGACCGGGGCGAGGATCTCGACCCGACCGACTATCCCGAAGAAGTCGCGCCTCTCGTCATCGACATCAACACGCTTCTCGAACGGAACAGAGAGATCGTTGAGAGGGGGCGGCGTCAGGCAGCCGACCTTGCCCACGCGCTAAAGACGCCTTCGGCCATCCTTCGAAACGAGTTGAACGCGCTTGGAGAGCAAGGTGCGAAGGTGGAAGAAGCGTCCATCGCACTTGACCGTGTTGATGCGCAGTTGCAGCGGTCGTTGGCCCGTATCCGTGCGGCGAATAGCGGAGCGGCGGCTCACAGGCAAACCCTGCTGCGTCATTCCGTCGAACGGATTGCGCGTCTGTTCCGGTCCATGCCCGACGGCGAAGCCAAGGAACTGAACATCCGGGTTGCGCCCGATCTCCTTGTCCCGATGGACAAGCAGGATATCGAGGAGATCCTCGGCAACGTTCTGGAAAACGCATTCCGCTGGGCAAGGACGACTGTGCAGATCGGCGCCGAACGCGAACGTGACAACATCCTCATAAGGGTCGAGGACGACGGACCCGGCATTCCCGAGGCTGACCGGCGCGAGGCTCTCAGGTCAGGCGGGCGGCTCGATACGTCCGAACCGGGCACCGGGCTGGGCCTCGCAATCGTCGCCGATCTCGCGAAAGCCTACGGAGGGGAGCTTGCACTTGGCACCTCCGAGGAGCTTGGCGGGCTCCGCGTCGAGATATCAATCCCGTCCGCACATGGTCTGGGAAGTTCCGGCTGAAGCTGCCGACTGTATCGGTGGGCATGATCGAGCGCGTGCCGCGCGCGATAGGAGCCATTTTTCCCACAGCTAATGCAGCAAACTGTTATTTCTGGCTGTTGCAACTCGGCATCAGCCCTGCGGCCAATCTCCGACGCGCGACTGTTTCCCCGCGGCAGAAAATCGAACTCTGATAAAGTTGACGTAAAGACAACTATAATAAAGACGAGGCAGGTTGATGAAACGGACCATTGGTTTTGTGGTCCCGGCAGTGTTCGTTGCGTCATGCGCAGCGGTCGGCCCGGATTATGAACAACCGCAGATGTCCATGTCTGCGCATTACGTGAACGGCGGTTCCGCCGCGCTGAAGAATGCGGCTGTCGAGCGATGGTGGACGGGGATGAACGACCCGCTCCTGAACGCACTTGTCGAACGCGGCCTTGCCCAGAACCTCGATATCAGAACCGCCTGGACGCGCATCCGGCAGGCCGAGGCCGCCTTGGCCCGGACGGGTGTCGCATCGCAGGTCCGCGGCGACCTGTCCGCACAGGCCGGTCGGGAACGTGACTCTGCGGGCAATATCGACGATGCGAACTCTGCCTCTGCGGACGCCGCATATGTCTTCGACCTGTTCGGTGGCGCCCGGCGCGGCAGAGAGTCGGCGCAGGCAAGTCTCGAGGCTGCGCATTACGACAAGGGCACCGTGCGGCTGGCCTATCTGGCGGACATCGCGGACGCGTACGTCAACGCTCGCTATTTCCAGAATGCCGCGTGGATCACGCGGCAGGCGATCCAATCCCGGCGCGCCGCTTTCGACCTGGTGACGCGCCAAAGCGCTGCCGGAGAGGCGACCATGCTGGACGAGGCTCAGGCGCGCGCCCTATTGCGCAGCGCCGAGGCATCGCTTCCGAGCCTGCAGGCCAACTTCGAGGCCAATGTTTTTCGGATCGCGACGCTTCTTGCGGAACCGGCAGGTCCTATCATGACGCGCATGACCAAGGGCGCCGGGCAACCGGTGCCGCAACGTGTGGCGAAGAACGGCACGCCGGCGGATCTATTGCGTAACCGGCCCGACATCCGCGCGGCCGAGCGTGATCTGGCCGCCGCGACGGCCGCAATCGGCGTCGCCGAGGCGCAGCTTTACCCGTCGCTCCAGTTGTCCGGGTTCGTGAACACGGGCGATGACGAAACCTGGGCCTTCGGTCCGATCCTGCGTCTGCCGGTCCTGGAGCAAGGAGTGCTTCGCGCCAATCGGGACGGGGCCAAGGCGCGCGCGGCCGAGGCTGATCTTGTCTGGCGTTCAACGGTTCTGCGCGCGGTCGAAGAGGTGCAGGAAGCCTGCTCCTCGACCCGCTACTGGCGCCGCCAGGTGTCGGCCCAACGCTCCGCCGCACAGGCGAACAACCAGGTGCGTGAGCTGACCAAGAAGAGCTACGAGGCCGGGGAGACCGTGCTGACCGACGTTCTGGACGCTGAGCGGCGCTCGCTCGACAGCCAGATCGCGCTGTCCGGCGGGCTGCGCGATCTATCGACAAGCTGGATCAGGCTTCAGGTGGCGACCGGTCGCGGCTGGGCGGACCAGTTGCCGCCCGACGAAGCGGTGGCGATGGCGACGGAGTGATCCGAACTACCGCTCGCGGAAGGCCCGCGCCATGCTGTCGACGATCGGTTTCGCGATGTACTGAGCAAAGGTCCGCTCTTCGGTCTTGATCATGATTTCGACCGGCATACCCGGTTTGGGAGCGAAGCCCGGGACACGGGCCAGTTCCCCCGCCGGGAGCGAAACGCGCACGACGTAGACCTCTCGCATCGTTGGCTGTTCTGCGGCCTGCGCGACCGCGTCGGCAGAGACATATTCCACGGTTCCATTCAGGATCGGCGTCGTGCGCTGGTTCAGCGCGATCAGTCGCACGGTTGAGTTCTGCCCCAGCTTCACGCTGTCGATGTCGCTGCGCGGAACCAGCGTTTCGATGATCAGCGGCGCATCATCGGGCAGTATCTCGGCGATGGCGCGGCCTGTTTCGATGACGCCGCCCGCCGTGTGATAGTGAAGCCGTACCACTGTTCCTGAAACGGGCGCGAGCACATCGGTGCGCAGGAGGACGTTGGACGCTTTGCGCATCTGTTCCCGCACGCTTTCAAGCTCGGCCTGGATAGACTGAAGCTCGGTCAGAGCCGCGCTGCTGTACTCGTCACGTGTCTTGTCGATCTGCGTCTGAAATTTGGCGCGCATCTCGTCGATCTCGTCGAGTTCGGCCTCGATCCGTCCCATCTGGCCAATCGCGTCGAGCCGCGCGCGTCGAAGCGCCGTGATTTCCGTCTTGCGGGTAAGTCCGGCCGCAAGCAGCTCATTCTTCGCCTCAAGCTCTTCGTCCAGCAAGGCGATCTGCCCGCTGACCGCGTCGTACTGGCTGACGTAGCCCCGGTGGCGTGCGTCGATCGCGTCCATGTTGCGTTCGATCAACATGATGTCGTTGGCGAGCCCGGAAAGCGCGACCGTGAAGGCGAGGCGCTGGCTGTCGAGAATGGTCGCGATCTCGGGGTCGGCACTTTGGGCCAGAAGCGTGGGCGGCAGCGTCAGCTTATCCTTGGCGAGGTGCTGCGCGAGCAACCGATGTTCGGTCGCCTCGAGGCGCGCCTGGCGCAGGTAGAGTTCGCGCTTGTTCGCTTCCGCAAGCGTTTCATCCAACCGCAGGATCGGCTGTCCCGCCTGCACGGTATCCCCCTCGTTCACGAGAATCTGCTCAATGATCCCGCCTTCGAGGTGCTGAACGATCTTGTTCTGACCCGTGGCCACGAAGCTGCCCTGAGAGATGATGGCGGCCGCGAGGGGCGCGCGGAACGCCCATACGCCGAACCCGCCGAAGGCGATGATCATCAACGACAGCCCGAATATCGCATGTCGGGAAATCGAACGCGGAACCTCAGCATACCATTCGGAGGGGCTGGGGACCTGGACAAGGTCAGTCATCTTGATCCTCTTCCTTGTTCGAGTTCGGCACTTGGCGCGATCCCGGCTGCTGCGGGGACGGAACCTGGTTTGCGCCCGATTGGCGGCCGCCGTGAAGCTTCGCGAGAACGTCCTCGCGTTGGCCAAAGAGCGCGATGGTGCCGTTCGAGAGCAGCATGATCTTGTCCACCACGTTCAGGAGCGCAGGCTTCTGCGTGATGATGACCGAAGTGATCCCGTTTGCCCGCGCGTGTTCGATCGCTTTGGCAAGCGCCTTGTCGCCGGCCACGTCGAGGTTCGAGTTCGGCTCGTCGAGAACAAGGAATCGCGGGTCGCCGAAGAAGGCGCGTGCAAGCGCGATGCGCTGTTTCTGCCCGCCCGAGAGCGGCGAACCGTCGGCCGCCACCATCGTTTCATAGCCCTGCGGAAGTTGCGCAATCATGTCGTGCACGTCGGCAAGGACGGCGGCGCGGTGAATCTGTTCGTCCGTCGCGTCCTCGCGCATGCGTCCGATATTCTGCTTGATCGTGCCGGGGAACAGCTGGACGTCCTGCGGAAGGTAGCCGATGTTCTCGCCCATCTGGCGCGGATCCCAGTTGCGCAGATCCATGAGGTCAAGCCGCACGTTGCCCGAGGTCGGCAATATCGAACCCACGAGCATCTTGCCGAGCGTCGTCTTCCCCGCGCCCGAATTGCCGATCACGGCAAGTGCTTCGCCCGGGTTGAGCGCAAAGCTAAGGCCGTTCAGGATCACCTGCTTGGTACCACCGGGCACGTAGAGCAGACGTTCCACATCAAGCCGACCCTCGGGGCGAGGCAGCCGCAGGCGTTCGAACTGGTAGCGCGACGTGTTGAGCAGCCGCGCGATCCGGTCATAGGCCGCGCGCGTGAGAAGGAAGTTGTGCCAGCCTTCGATCGCGCCTTCGACAGGTGCGAGCGCCCGACCCGCGATGATCGAGGCCGCGATGACCATTCCGCCGGTGATCTCGCCCTGCAGCGCGAGATACGCGCCCCAGCCGAGCATGCCGACCTGGGTCAGAAGTCGGATCGCCCTCGAGATCGCCGCCGAGACGATGTTGCGATCCTGCGCGTGGACCTGCGAAGTCAGAGATGCTGCCGTGTCCTGACCCCAGATCCGGACGGCCTCGGGGATCATCGACATCGCGTTGATCACCTGGCTGTTGCGAGACATGGAGTCGAGGTGAAGGTTCGCGCGGGACTGTGCAACCGTCGCCTTCGCGAAATGCCCCGACGTGACACGCTGGTTGACCACGGCGATCACGAAAAGCACGACCGCCGTCGTCATGACGATCAGCCCGAGATTTGGGTGAACGAGGTAAATCGCCAGCATGAAGAGCGGCGCGAACGGAATGTCGAGGAACGAAATCAGCGTTCCCGAAACGAGGAAACCGCGGAGCTGCTGAAGATCGCCAAGTGTTTGATATTCCTTGCCGTTGCTGTTCAGCGAAGCATGGGCGGCTGCGCTGAGAATCGGCGCGCCAAGGCGTGCAGCGACCTCGACCGCGGTTCGCATCAGCATGAAGCGCCTCACGGCATCGAGGATGGCCTGCAGCACAACTGCGCCGACGATAACGATGGACAGCATGATGAGTGTGTCCACCGAACGGCTGGTCAACACCCGGTCCGAAATCTGGAACAGGTAGATCGGGATCGAAAGTATCAGAAGGTTCGTCGCGCAAGTCAGAATGAATACATACAGCAGATTGTGCCGCACGGCGCCGATGCCGCTCCGCAAGCTTGCACCGAAGTCCTCCGGGCCGATGCGCTTGTGAAATGCGTTGCCCTTGCCGCCGCCACCGCCGCCCGACCCGCCGCCATCAGGCGGGTCCTGACGGCGAAGCACCGGACCGGTCGAGCCTTCGATGGTCGTGCCGATCTCGCTCGAGCGGCCGCCACCGGGACCCCGGCCTTTGGCGGGAGACTGGTTCACCCGCATTTCCGGTTTGAGAACAAAATGGTCATCATTCAAATCTGCTTGCGCTTTGCGCTTGGTCGAAAATATCGGACCTTGCCCATCATCTGGGCGGCGGCTCGGATCGCTAATATCCTTCAACGAAATCTCCTCGGGATTTGCAGCAGGGTCAGGCGAGGACCGACTGCATCACGTCAAGGTTGCTGGAGTCTGTCGGCGTTGGCTGAACGCCAGCGCCATCGTCCGCAATCGCGGGATCTGGATCGATCATGTCGCTTGCCAAAAACGCCGCGACCGCTTCGTTCGTCAGTGCGGCGAGCGCCACTCCGTCGGGAATTGCTTCGGTGTCGATCAACTCGGCCTGATAGATCAGCGCGTCGCTGTAGATATCGCCGCCCGCCAGGACGGTGGAATCGATTCCCAAATCCTCGATAAAGGCATCGTTGAGAAGCGCGTTCGATCCGGTCGTGAGTGTGACGTCGCCACCATTCTCGGCAATGAAGTCCTCAAGCGCGAGGTGTACCTGATCCGCATCGCCAACATAGTTGTTCTGCATGATGGCGTTCATCTTGATCAGGTCGCCGGTGATGTAGAGCACCGATAGCGTATCGTAGCCTTCGAAGAGCGCATCGCCTGCAAGTGTCGCCGAAATGGACCCGGCGCCTTCGGCCAGCGCTTCCACATTGCTGCGGAAGAGATCAGTCATCTCCGTCACTGTGTCGACACCCGTGGTCCAGATCGACGCGCTGTTCTGAAGATAATTGTCGCTGGTTTCCACGCCGTCGTAATTCCATTCGGCACCGCTTATCGCGTCACTGTCGAGCAGCACGTTGATCTGCTCGATCAGGTTGAAGGTGATCATGCTTCCGCCGACGATGATCATGTCGTAGTGGAAACCGAGCTCTACGAGGGACGCGAAGTTGCCGAGGGTGTTTTCGCCCAGGCCGATCGACGTTGCGGCGCCCGAGAACTCGACCTCGGCGCGGTCGTGGTCTGTTGCGAAGATGTGCTGCTGAAGCCAGTTGAGCGCGACGACGTCGCCCTCGATCTTCTCCACCTGCCAATGGCGGGGAAAGACCGGCTGTCCTGCATCGGCTTGCTCATAGCCGCCCACCGGCTCGGACGAAACGGTTTGGATGCGGGCCGCGTTGATCGCATCTGAGGGGGAACAGCCGTACCCTCCGCTGTCATGGTCCCTCAGAACGTTGACCTGGCTAATAAGATCGAGATGCACGACATCGCCCGCGACTGCGATCACATCCGCGTCGACCCAATTCAGCCCAATATAGGCTTCGTTGACCGACAGGTTCTCGCCCGTGGATACATGGTGACCCGGGTCGACCTTATAGGGGTTGTCATTCGCTTCCTGTCTTGGGCCGTCGGACTCTGTCTCAGCCTCTTCATTTTCGCGCATGGACGCCGGCAAGTTATCGCGGAAGGCTGGCATCTCTTCCACGAGCTCGCCGTTAACGAAGACACCGGAGGTCGCCGCTTCGCCGTGCGCAACCGACACTTTCGCGCCGTCGATGGCAGAACCGTCGAGATTCATGGCCTCGGCGAAGACGTCAAGAACGTCGTTCACCGAGGGCATGTGGCCTGGTTCCATAAGCTCGGACAGGCCGAGAGACAGTTCCTGTGCCACTTCCGCCATTTCCGTGAGTTCGGCGGTTAAAACGGATGGGTCCACGAACTCGTATCCGTGGCCGAAGGTCAGAATATCGTTGTCCGACATCGTCAGCGATTGGACAGTCACCGTCACGATCGTGTTCGGAGGTGGAATGTACCAATGCGGGGTCAGTTCGGCCGGTCCCGCCCGGAACGAAGCGCCTTCGGGAAGCGAAGCCTCGATCGAAACGGCGCTGGCGAATGCCTCGTATCCGTTGTCGGATTGGGCAGTTTCCAGCACGGGCGCCGCCGATCCTTCGGGCGCCGGCGCGATTGAGGGAATGAACTTCAAGCTGGGGTCAAAGCCCTTGAGGTCATAGGGTGCCCGGATCGAGATATCGATATGGCGAAGATCGCCGGGCTCCGGAACCTCAGGGAACTGTCCGCGGAAGGCGTCGTAGGCGTCGCGCATCCGCGCCGCTTCTACATCAAGATGAAAAAAGCCAATGAAATGAGCGATTGCTTCTGTTGTACGGTCAAGGGGCATTAATATCGCCCTCCGTTGCTAAATCCCCGATGACGGCGGGGTACCGGTGGTCAGGATGGACGGGGCCGATAGCCGGCCCCGTCCGATATCTTGCCTCAGCTCAGGTCGTCGTCGCCGACCACGGTCGAGCTCAGGTTGCCGCCGACAACGGTCATATCGACCGAGTTGCCGAGGATGTTGGCACCCATCACGATGTTCTGGTTGAACGCTGTGATGTCGAGGGACGCCGAGGCATCTGCGAAGGATTCGCCGTTGACGTATCCATCGTCGCCGTTGCCCGAACCCCAGGAGCCTGCGCTGCCGCCTGCACCGCCGTCACCGTTCATGGCCGAACCGCCCGCACCGCCGTTGGTGTAAGCCGAGCCGCCCATGCCGGTCGAGCCGATCGTCGAGGACGAGGTCCCCGCGCCGGTCGAGGCGTTCGTGGCGTCGTCGTCAGAGCTCGCAGCGCCGCCATATCCGGCGATCGCTTCGGCCATGCCGTCGGCCGCGCCGCTCACATCGTGAGAGGCAAACACGTCCGACCAGCCACCGTCGCCACCGGAACCATCACCGGTGCCGCTGCCGGCCGCAGTCGCAGCCGAGGCCGCATCCGCAGCGTTAGAGCCGTCGCCACCCGTTCCGGTGCCGGTCCCTGTGCCGGTTCCGTCACCCGAAACGGTGTTGTTTGCGGCGTTGTCGCCACCGTTGCCAGCAGTCGACTGGCCGGTGCCCGATCCGGTGCCCGTACCAGTGCCGTCACCGGAGGTCGCGTTGCCGTCGCCGCCGTCGCCGGCATCTGCGTCAGCGAGACCAAGGCCAAGGCCAATGCCATCAGCATCGCTTTCAGCGCTGCCGTCACCGCCGTCGCCGCCTTCAGCATTGGCAAGTGCTGCGTTCAGAAGGCCGAGACCTGCTGCCGCCAGCGCGCCAGCCGATCCACCCATGCCGCCGGTTCCGTTGGCGTCGCTGTCAGCCGCGCCAAGACCGCCGCCGAGGCCAGCCGCGTTGGCGTCACCGCCGTCGCCGCCATTACCCTGCGCACCGCTTGCGCCGAGACCAGCGCCGAGACCAACGCCCAGGCCGGCAGAGTCGCCGCCGTCGGCATCGGAAGCTGCAATGGAACCGCCTTCGGAGCCGTCGCCAAGGCCAAGGCCAAGGCCAGCACCGTCGCCGCCCGTCGCATCACCCGTGGTCGAATCCGAGCTCGAGCCAGCAAGTCCGACGCCAAGGCCCAGACCGGTGCCGTCACCGCCAGCTCCGCCTGTACCTTGCGTGCTGGCATCGTTGCTGCTGTTGTTGGCCGAAAGGTTCAGCGCGCCGGCGTCGCCACCGTTGCCACCCGTGCTATCGCTGTCGGTACCGGCCGCACCGACGCCCATTCCAAACCCTGCAGAATGAGAGCTCGCGGCGCCGCCGTCACCACCAGCACCAGCTGCATGGCCGCCGTCTGCGGATGCGTAGCTGCCGCCCGTCCCGCCGTCGGCTTGCGCGTCAATGCCTTCCTCAGCGTAGGCAAAGCCGCCCTTGGCGTCGCCCGAGTTGCTGAACGAGCTGTTGTTCTGGACCTGCGGATTGTCGAGATAGTCGTTGTCGACCAGGTTCGCGGACTGGGCATTGACTGTCCCTGTCAGCGTTCCGCCACCGGAATCCAGATTGTTCAGGATCTCGTTCAGGTTCAGGTCGTTGCCCGGATCGAAATCGAGATCACGCCCGGCACCGATTGCCACGCCGACATTCGAATTGTCGATGTCGATGATGTCGTCATCACGCGGGATCCACTCACCGCCACCGAAGTCGATATTGATCGAGTTGGTGTTGGTGTTGCTGTCGTCACCACCATTGGTGTTGGTGTTGGACGAATTCTGGCCCTGCACCTGGCCCTGGCCCTGATGCTGACCCTGTTCCTGACCCTGTTCGGTCGAGGTTGAGCTCGTGTTGGTGTTCGCGTTGCTCGCGTTGGCGTTCGAGTTTGAATTCGAATTTGCTTCTGCGGCGGCTTCTGCGCTCGCCTCGGCACCGGCCTCTGCGTTCGCATCGGCGTCCGCGTAGTTGATGTCGAGTTCGTGCTCGTGGATTTCGACGCCGGCGTCGACATTCACGTCAACATCGGTGTCGTCAAATGCGAACTGGTTCTGTTGTCCATTTGATCTACGGCTAGACATGTGTGTCTTCCTTCGTAGAGGCACCTGTTCTCGCCACCACTCATCTAAAAGGCGGCACTCAACTCAGGTGCGTTTGCGTTTTGGATTTCGACCGTAAGATGTGACGCATAGCGTCGATGGACCGCCGGTCGCTGCGGTCAGCGCTTCATTCGTTCCCCCCTTCCAATCACTTTCCAGTCAAAACGCCGGAGAATTCACTTCACGTCCGAAACTGAAAACCGTGTCGGAAACTCGTACAAATAAATCGGCACGTGAGCGCCCGGCAAAAAAAGCTTCGTTTAAAAACCCAGGCTCAATATCGAACCCAGACAAGCATCATCGCACCGAGAGGGGCGGCGCGAAAAGCTGGTCAAAGTGTTAACCGAGGTTCCAAAGTAGAGGGGCAAGTGCTGGCAGATTTCAGTCAAGTATTTGACATAAAAAAGCTTTATTTCAGTTTGGCGCGACCGGATTTCACCGCGGATGAAGCTCTCAGCACTAAGCGAAAGACGTAGACCTGCTCGAACGATTAGGTTCTTGACCAATGCTGTTTTTCGCGGGTTTGGGCGGCGTAAGCCGTGTTTTGTGACTGCCTGGCGTCCATACAAAATATTGATTTCAAAGATAAAATCGGAGATGTTGGCTGGGGGGTGCGTTCCGGTTCGCGTCACCCTGATCATACGATCATTAACAAAGCGGTTCGGATTGAACGCGAATCGCGCTATAGTCGGCCTAGGAGGAGTTCATTAGTCAGTAGAAATTTGAAAAGCCCTATCCAGATGAATTTAATGGGTGAAGGGGACCTATAGATGTTTGCTGTAAAAGACTCGGATCTTTCCGATCCGAGCAAAGCCGACGTAGAGCACATGCTTTTCGTCGGCAGTTCATGCGCATTTCCAGACGTGATGTTGCGGCTTGTGCGCGTCGAATTCGAAGGCGTTGACGTATCGAGGGCCGAGAACCTGGATATTGGCGCACAGTGTTCAGATGCGCAGATGCTGAGGCTTGTCGTGATTGACGACCGCTTCGCCGATATTCTGGAAAAGCGCTACGATGAGATCAGGCAGCATTTCGCAGGGGCGCAGATTGCGCTTGCCTATCGGGACATCGGAATTGCGCGGCGCCTCTTTTCTGCTCAGCAGACCCAGCAGTGCCTGGAAGGACTGCGTTTCATTCCGATGAACGCGCCGGTCGCAGGTTGGGTTTCCATGCTGCGGCTTTTGCTCGAGGGCGATTTCGTCGTTCCGGGCGATCTTGTCGCGCAAGGGCCGCCTTCGGTCTCCGTGGCCCCGGGCTCCGCGCCCCGCGCCGCACCTCAGTCGCCTGCGCCCGCAGGCCTTACCCAGCGAGAGGTGGAGGTACTGGATCGGGTCGCGTTGGGGCATCGCAACAAGATCATCGCGGACGATCTTGGCGTGTCCGAGCACACGGTGAAGCTTCATATCCACCACATTATTTCGAAGATCGGCGTGCAGAACCGCACGGCGGCCGCGAACTGGTATCTTGCGCAGGGCCGCAGGGACGGGAGCCCGCCCGCTGCGTGATGAACCCGCGAGACCCAAGTACGTCATTTGACGAAGCCCTGCTGCTGATCGGGCGGCTGAACTATACGTGGACGAACACTGAAAGCCTTCTTGTCCATATCATCGCGGGCCTCTCGCGGACCGACAAGGAAACCGCCGTTATCATCTTTTTGACGTTGAACACGATGCGGGCGCGTGTCGACCTCGTCGAGCGGCTCTCCAAGCTCGATCGTGTCGCAGCGCTTGAGCGCGAGCGCGTTATCGCGGCCACGCGGAAGCTCGTGGCGTCTTCGGTCGCGCGGAATCGCTACAATCATTCCATTTATGCTTTCGATCCTGAAACCGGTGGGGTCCGGACGATCCTGATGCGGATCGCCGACCGAAAGGACGAGATCAGGATGGGCAAGAGCACGGACCTTGATGAGACCGCGCTGAACGAAATAAGGTCGGTCATCGCCGACCTTGGTGCGCTCAATCGCGAGATCTGGTCGATCATCACCGATTTCGGATACCCGGCCTAGGCATTCCCTCTAAAGCGGGGGCATGCAGGTGGCAACGCGCAGTTGTGGCGTGCCTCAGCGGCTCGCGCGGCGCAGCAATCACTGGATTTCCGTGGCGATTGTGGGCACACTGGTTAACGGGTGGAAGCTGTGGGTTTTGGCGGCGTTCGGCAGGGTGGCCGGTCATCGCTTTGTTTTTCATGCGGGAGGAGACAGGTAAGGGGTCTTCGACCGCGTCCGGTGCGCGACAGGGATTTCCGGTCGCGCGGCATCGTCAATTTGATGGCGAAGGACAAGACCCCACTGCGCATTTGAGGGGGGAAGTTTATTGGGACCCAAATCAGCGGCCGGCGTTAAGCACGGCCCGTTTTCCGCGACCAGTGAAGACGTGGGCATCTACTGGAGTCAGGCGCACACGCTTGCCTTCGAGCGTCTGGGCTTTGCGATCAAGAGCCGCGCGCCGCTTACCGTGTTCACCGGGTTGGATGGCGCAGGCCGGACCACCCTGCTGCGCGAATTGGTGAGTCGCCACAAGCCCGACATGTATATCGGGATGCTGTCGGACCCGGACGCGCTGACCGCCTCGCCCTGCGCGGAGGTCCTGAGAGTGCTGGGCGAGCCTCAGCCGACGGCTCCGGAGGAGTATCACCGGGAACAGCTTGCGCGATTTCTCGATGCCGCCGCCGGGGCAGGGCAGTTGCCTGTTCTTCTGATTGACGACGCCGATCGCCTGTCGGACCAGACGCTGAGGACCGTGTGCGAACTGATGGGCGCCGGTTCCGGCGATCGGCCGGAAATGAAGCTGATCCTCGCCGGGCCGACCGAGCTTTACGAATGGCTTTATCGCCATTCGCAGATCCTCGTGGGCCCGACTTTCGAACTGACGGCGATGTCGGAGAATGACACAGCGGGCTATGTTGAGCACTTTCTGAAGGCTGGCGGGCTGAAACCTGGAACATTCGACGCCGAAGCCATCGCCGAGATCCACAGGCGCACTGGTGGTCTCCCCCTTAAGATCAATGCTGTTTGCGAGGGCTGCCTGAGCCAAGCCGCCGAAGAGGGAGTCTCAAAGATAGGCCGAGGGCTCGTTCGCCGGGTGGTCATCACGCGCGGGACGCGCGGCCTGATCCATCAGATGGAATCCGACGAGATGAAACCCAATCCCGAACCTCAAGAGATGGACGGGATACCGGGTCTTGATACTACTGAGACCGAACAGAAAGCGGCGCCGCGGACTGCGCCCGAGGCAACCCCGACGGTTTCGGTGCCGCCGCCCGCGAAAGCGAAGCCGAAGGGCAAGACCAAAGCCGCAGGATCTAAGCCTGCGCCGCAGAAGCCTCGCGGTGAATCGCTGGCGGGTGCGGTCAAGGCGATGAAGAGCGCCCCCACTGCTCCCTTTGGGCCGCGCGCAACCAAGCCGGCCTCCATCACGCGCATGGGCGCGCATGAGAGCCTTGCTCGGCCTGCCCCTGACGATGGCATTCTTGAACGTCTGCGCCAGAAGATGGCAGAGGTACCCGAAGCCGTCGCGCCGACACGTCCTGCAGCCGCCACGCCAAAGCGCCCGGCCACCACCGTGCCGAAGCGTCCGGCGGCGGTCGCGCCGAAGCCTCCGGCAGCTACTCCGCCGACCCCGGTGACAGCTGCTACAATCGCTGCCACTTTCCCACAGCCGATCCGCAGGCGCGATCGGCATCGCCGGACACTTCTGGCGGCATCTGCTGCGGCTCTTGTAGGCGTCGCCGTGGGGGCCGTGTTGTGGTCGGTGCCGGCAGGGTTGCTTCAGGACGGCACCGATGCCGTGAAGCTTAAGGCGGTCGCTTTGTTTGGCGGCGCGCCGGCATCTGACCCGCCACCTGCGGTTCCGGCCGCGCAACTAACACCGTCCAAGGCAGATCTTGAACGCGTCGAACGCATTCGGGCAGCCGTTGCGGGCGTCCCCGACGACGCTGGCGCACATTTCCGTCAGGCGCTCGAGGCGGCTGGTGTGGACGGGCAGATAGCGGTTGTGAGCTATGCGCGCGCCGCGTTGGGCGGTCACAACCGCGCGGCCTACTACCTCGGCCAGATGTTCGAGACCGGCGAAAGCGTTCCCGTCGACCGTTCGATCGCGCGCGCGTGGTACAAGCAGGCTGGCCCTGATGTCAGCGGCGCAGTGAAGCTTCTCGACGGACTGGCCGCGCCCGAAACCGAAGGGGCGCTGGCAGCGCCGATCCAGCTTTTCGGCGGGCAAGAGCCGAGCGGCTCGGTGGATCTGGTCTGGACGAGTGGCGAAGGGCGTGACCCCGACTACTTCCGGGTCGAACTTGCCAACGCTGAGGGCGAGATCGCGATGACGGCACAACCGCTCACGGTCTCAGCACTGCGCATGACGGTGCCAGAAAGCGCGTCTCGCTGGCGCGTGGTAGCCGTCAGCGAGGACAATGCCGGCGAGGCGGTTTCGCCCTGGCTGCCTATTCCGAAGGAATGATGAATCGACGCCGGAGAGACAAACAGGGTCACTCCGGCGCATTCACTCAGCACCCGATTTGAGCGCAAATCCGTTCACGATAAGCCGCGTTTGCCTGGCTTTCATTTGTGACGACTGCCGGTGCGGCGGGCGCCATGGCGCATTCAAGCTGATAGGATTCGCTCAACCCCTCGTTCACGCATGAGGCGATATCCCAGCCGGGTGGAATGTCGTTTAGGTCGACGTTCTGCCATTTCGGATGCCCGGTGTCGCGAAGCTTCTGGAAGTTGGTGAACACGAGGTTCGCCAGGTCCGAAACAGCCTCGCAACTTGCCCTGTGATAGCTGTTCCGGCTGGGCACGTATTCATAGGTCATTAGCACCGCCTTGACCGCGACCACATCGATTGCCTCGGACTGGAACGGATAGGTTCCCGCTTCGATCCGTGAGGGCACGTAGACCTGGGCGAGCGTCGGGTTGTCGATCGGCAGGAAGTGCAGTTTCGTCCCGTCGATCTCGGGCGATTGGAAGAGCTTTGTCGGCGCGCCGGCTACATAGAAGAAGGCATCGATGCTGCCCTCGGTGAGTTGCGCAAGCGAGGTGTCGGCGTCGATCTTCAGTCGTTCGGCGGGCTGCACTTCGGCAAGGTCCAGAACCAGCGAGGCGGTCAGGAACGTGCCGCTGTCTTCGACGCCGACGGCCACGCGCTTGCCGTTCAGGTCCGACAGCGATCCGATCTCGCGCTTGGCGAGGATGTGGACCTCTTCGTTGTAGAGCGGGAAGGCGATCCGTACGCCGAAAATCGCGCGGGCGATGGCCGGGTCGTCCGCAGAATAGGTCTTGAGGTATTCAAGCACGTCGCTCTGGACGATGCCGAACTGGGTTTGCGGACGCTTTCGGACGCCGAGAAAGTTCTCTAGCGAGCCCGCGCTTTCCTGCACCTTGTACTGGATCCCACAATCCGCCGCGAGGCGGCTCATGTCCTGACCGATCTGGATGTATGTTCCGGTCGGTCCGCCGGTCAGAATGTTGCGTTCGACTTGCTGTGCTGACGCCGGGCGGATCAGCACGACCGCGAGCGCCAAGAGGCCGAAGCATACGGCCACGTTCCTTCTCAGATTCGTCACCTTTCCCTCCATCTCAAATCAAACTTCCGCGGTTCAACACGCACCCACGGACTTCATCAAATAAACGAGCGTCTGTCGGTTGATCGCCCCGAACACGGATCTGAGCGCATCCGTCGGGCAAACTCCGTTCGCAATCTGGGTGGCGAGCTGCTCAACACGCGTCGGGTCGGCATCTGCTAGTCCGGGTGCGCCGCGCAGCAAGGCGCGCGCGTCTGCCACGGGCCGTGTCGCTATCCGGGCGCTCGACGCGGGAAGGGCGGGTTTGTCTTCGCCTTGCAGCGGGGCCGCGTCGCGCGCTTCACTTTCGCCGTCCTCAAGCTGCTCGGTCAGGAAGCCAAGCCTCAAGGCAGCCTCGTCGGCCTGTTCTCTCAGCACTTCGAGTTCGGAGGCAAGCTTCGCCATTTCGTCGCGATACGTGACTTCTGCATCGGCCCCGGCAAGAGTGAAGGTGTCCGAAACGCTTGCGGTTGGCACATCCGTGCCCATAGCGGCGCTGAATGTCAGACCGTCTGCCGCCGCCAACGCTGCGGCCGCTACGACTTCGCGTCTGGTTTCCAGATCGGCAATCTCGGCTTTGACCGTATCGCGCTCTTCGGCGAGAGTTGCGACTTCGACCCGAACGCGTTCGATCTCCTCATGCCCGGCCTCAATCGTATCCTGCAGGTCCCGCAATGCCGCCGCGAGTTCTTCCTTGCGCGCTTCGAGAGCAGTAACTTCTTCCGCCGTTTCATTCGCCGCCGCTGCTTGCTTCGAGCGGTGCTCGGCGACGGCGGCGAGTTCAGTGATCTCTGCGCGGTAGCCGTCTGCCTCTGCGATCAGTGCGTCGAGCAGAGTGTTGGTCTTTTCGATATTCGTTTCAGCGTCAGCAAGCGCGGTAAGGGCCTTCTCTCGTTCGGCCTCGGCGGCTTTGGTCGCGCGTTCCGCATCCGCTTTGGCCGCTGCGAGCGCATTGAGTTCTGTTCCCGCCTGCTTTCGTTTCGCACGCAAATCCGCTTCCTCGGCAGCGAGCTGGGTGCGCTCGGCTTCGAAAGCCGCGAGCGCGCTGTTTGTTTCTTGCTTCAGTTTCTCTGCCGTCTCCAGTTCGGCGCGAAGGCCGGTGAGCTGTCCGGTTATACTTGCTAGCTCGGCCTCGGCCGTCTGCTTCTTGGCCGCCGACTTTTCGAGGTCGCGTTTTGATTTTTCGAGTTCACTGCGCGTTGCTGCCAGATCGGCCTCATGCCCGGTCATCTCGCTTCTCATTGCCTGCAAGCGTGCGCTGATGTCCTGCTCCTCCGCCTTGGCCGAAGCAACCGCCGCGACCGCCGCAGATCTCTTGTTCAACGTGGCCTGAAGCTCAGCCTTGGCGCCTTCCAGTTCTTGCGCAATCGCCGACATCTCTTGTTTCGATCGCGCAAGTTCTGCCTGTGCGGCCACCAGACCGGAACGCTGTGCTTCAATTTCGCTGTCGAAGGAACTGAGGCCTGCGGTCTTTGCGGCCAGTTCCGATGTCAGTTTCTCCAGGTCCGCCTCGGCGGTTGCCCGCGCCTCTCTCGCGATGCGCAGTGCCTCCGTAGCCTCGGTCTTGCTGTCGGTAAGCTCTGCGATCTCCACTTCGAGTTCCGCGACCCGGGCCCGCCGTGTTTCGAACGTCCCCTCAAGCGCAGTCGCCTCGTCCTTCAACGCGGCGAGACGCTGGGCTTCCTTCCCGGAGGCGGCAATTTGTGCTTCCAGTTGGGAAACTTGTTCCGTACCGGCCTGGATCCGGTTCTCGATCTCGTCAAGTTCGGTCACGCGATCGGAAAGCTGGCTTTCCTTGGATTGAATCTGCACTTCGAGATTTCGCCGCGCCTCGGCCAGTTCGGCAAGTCGCGTCGTGTCGGCGCTTCGCTGACGGCCCATCGCCGCGATTTCGTCAGAGACTTTTTCCAGTTCCTTTTCGGCACTCTCAATCTGTCCGAGCAGACCTTCCCGGTCGGATCGTGCTCTGATTATTTCATCCTCAAGAAGCGCAAGAACCTTGCGCAACGAGGCCGCCGTCGAGGACGGCGCATCATCGCCAGTTATTTCCGTTGCCGCTTGCTGCGACCACCCTGCAGTCGCCGTTAATATGATACCTGCAATCGCAACAGAGCGGCCAAAGCGCTCTAAAATCACCATTCCCCCTTCACCCCAAAAAATCGGAGTTGCAATTTGACGGTCTCATAGATTCGAATAAAAGTCGAATCTGATAAAACTAGATATCAAGAGTATAAACACGCATAGATGGTGCCGGATAATGACGACTCTATTTAAAATGGTCTAAGGTCGACATTTATTGGATAATGGTCTGCTATAAACCGCTTTTGACGCTCGTCTTAGTGACCGAATTTTCGGTTCAGTACAGCCGGCAAAGTCCATTAATGTTGCGCAATCGGATGCAATCTGCGCTCTGAGTGATTTCAGTTCTCAGAAGTGGCCGGGGAATATCCCTGCGAGGAACCTGGCGATGATGCGCTGGGCGTCCTTCCGCGAAAAGGCGCGCGGGTGAGAAAGGTAGTCGGTCCACATTCCTTCGAGCAGCGCGAGTGTCCCGTATGTCGTTTCACGAGCGACCGTGACGCCATCCGCGATCCCGTCGGTTTCGGCAAGCGCGACGAAGGCTTCGCGTATCATTCCGCGCAATCGTCGGTCACGTGTGTCGCTAAATCGCGCGATCCCGGAATGCGCATTGGACCGACCTCGAAACGCATGCCAGATCGCGGCTGAGCGCTCGTTTAGGATCTCTTCGCTGAGATCGGCGCGGACCACCGCCATGATCAGCGCCGCCGGGTCGTTCGCCTGACCGGCAAGCTGCCGCTCCATCTCGTCGTAGTAATCCCGGCTGAAGGCCTCGGCGGCGGCGACGAGCAGGTTGTCCTTGCCGCCGAAATGCAGGTGGATCATGCCGCGGGACAGGCCGGCCTTTTCGATGATCCGGCTTACGGTCGTGTCTGTGATCCCGTGTTCGGCGATGGAATCGAGTGCGGCCGTGATCAGGGTCTGCCGGTTGCGTTCAGGCTGGCGGCTGGCCCTTTGAGTCTTCTCGGCGGTGTCCTGTTCCCTGCTTTCCATCTGCAAGCTGTCCGCTCCGCGCCTCAAACCTCGATCATCGCCGCGATTGACACGAGCAATGATCTTGAGCAATCTTAAATGGACGATCGTCCATTAACAAGACAAACGACGTCGGGCGACCAATAGGGAGGGGTTCCTTGCTCGGATTGAGGAGCGAGTCGTCCAGCGGGCTGGCGCTGAGTGCGCCGGCGACGCTGTATATCGGGCTGCTAGTCGCGGCGCCGCTTGTCATCCTCGTCGCCTATTCACTCTGGACGCAGAACTACGTGACAGTCGACCGGACGCCCACCCTTGCGAACTACCGGGAGGCGTTCACCGATCCGCTGGTCAGGCACCTGATGGTCCGCTCTATCCTGATCGCGGCGGCGGTGACGGTCGCGACCGTGGCGCTGGCCTATCCCATCGCCTATTTCATCGCGCTCAAGGCGCGGAAGAAGACGCTCTGGTTGCTGCTCATCACCATTCCGTTCTGGTCAAGCTACCTTCTGCGTGTTTTCGCGTGGAAGCTGATACTTGGCTTCAACGGGGTGATGAACTCCGCGCTGCTGGCGATCGGCGTTATCGAAGAGCCGTTATCCTTTCTGCTCTACAACGAATTCGCCGTCGTTCTGACGCTGGCCCATGCCTGGGCGCCCTTCGCCATCCTGCCGATCTACGTCTCGCTCCAGAAGATCGACCCGAGCCTTCTCGAGGCGGCCACCGACCTTGGTAACGGTCCGGTCGCGCGGTTCCTGAGGGTGACGCTGCCGCTGACCATTCCGGGGATCATCGCGGCTTGCCTGATCATCTTCATTCCCACGGTCGGCGACTATGTCACGCCGTCCTTGGTCGGCGGATCCGACGGCAAAATGATCGCCAACCTGATACAGGTGCAGTTCGGCGCGGCGAACAACTGGCCGCTCGGCGCGACGCTCTCGCTGTTGGCGATGCTTTCGGTTGGTTTTGTCGCCATCGTCTTCGTTCTGGGTGCCACTGGTGCGGGGAGGCGGATCAGATGATGCGACCGAACGGCCTGCTTATCTACACGGTTCTCTACTTGGCGTTCCTCTATCTCCCCGTGATGTTCCTGCCGCTCTTCTCCTTCAACGACGGCACGATCGTGGCCTTTCCGATCAAGGGCTGGACGCTTGAATGGTACCGCCAGCTCGCCGGGCAGGAGACGATGTTGCAGGCGCTTGGCAACAGCCTGATCGTGGGCGCGGTGACAGCGCTTTTCAGTACGTCTATGGGGCTGTTCGCCGCCCGCGCCTACGTGCGTTACCGCTTCCCCTGCAAGGAAGCTTCGGAAGGGCTGGTGATGTTGCCGCTGGTAATCCCCGGCATCATCGTGGCGTCATCGATGCTGATCCTTTTCATCTCCATAGGACTGAAGCCATCGCTTACGGCGGTGATCCTCGGCCATACCTTCCTTGCGCTCCCGTTCTCGGTCTCGATCATGAAGTCGGCGTTTGACGATTTCGACGTGTCGCTGGAGGAA
The DNA here is from genome assembly GCA_965368915.1 of uncultured Rhodobacterales bacterium. GTDB lineage: Bacteria > Pseudomonadota > Alphaproteobacteria > Rhodobacterales > Rhodobacteraceae > Albidovulum. The sequence continues at coordinate 21,357 of CBDUOT010000054.1, forward strand.
GCGGCGTTCGACCTTGGCTCCACGGTGACGGAGACGTTCCGGCGGGTGACGCTTCCCATTGTCTTCCCGGGCATCGTGGCCAGTCTTCTTGTCACTTTCACGGTCAGCTTCGATGAATTCGTGCTGGCCTTCTTCCTGTCGGGCAACCAGCCGACGCTGCCGGTCTATATCTGGAGCCAGATCCGCTTCCCGGCCAAGCTGCCCAACACGCTCGCCCTGGGTTCCCTCCTGCTTCTGGCTTCGATCCTTCTTCTGGTGGTGGCAGAG
>CBDUOT010000055.1:0-21354 GCA_965368915.1 uncultured Rhodobacterales bacterium
GTGACACCCGAGGCGGCTATACGCGACTACGGGGCGAAGCCATGATCGCACCGGTTCCGACTGTCGCGGCGATGGCATCCTATTCGCTCGCCGATCTGGGCTCCGATGGCATCGTGTCGCTCGCCCAGAACGAAAGTGCCTTCGGCCCCAGCCCGCTGGCGATCGAAGCCGGTCGGAAGGCGCTTGCCGATGCCGCGCTTTATCCCGACCCCGACTGGTCAGAGCTTCGGTCGGCGATTTCGCAGGTGCATGGATTGCCCGAGGCCAACATTCTTTGCGGCGCGGGGTCGATGGAACTTGTCGGCTGCCTGATCCGTGCTTTCGCCGGGCCGGGGGACGAGGTTCTTGGCAGCGCGTACGGTTACCTCTTTGCCGCCACGGCGTGCCAGCAGGCAGGCGCGACCTACGTGACCGCGCCCGAGGCCCGCTTCACGGTGTCCACGGCCGCGATCCTCGCGGCGGTCACCGAGCGGACGAAGATCGTCTTTATCTGCAACCCGGGGAACCCGACCGGCACGCGCGTGTCCAACGCCGAGATCGTCACGCTGCGAGCAGATCTTCCGTCCGACGTTCTGATGATCGTTGATCAAGCCTATGCAGAGTTCGACGATCAGGATTCTGGCTCGGTTTTCGCACTCAACAAGCGGGGAGATGTGGTCGTGCTGCGCACGTTCTCCAAGGCCTACGCTCTGGCTGGCGCGCGGGTTGGCTGGGGGGTGTTTCCGAAAAACATCGGGGCCGAGCTGCGCAAGTTGCTCAACCCCAACAATGTCTCTGGCGTGTCGCAAGCGATGGCAACGGCAGCGGTTCGCGATCAGGCGCACATGCGGGAGATCGTGGTTCGGACGGTGGCGATCCGACAGGAGTTCACCGACCGCCTGCACGCGGCAGGCTATGCGTCACCCGAGAGCCATACCAACTTCGTGCTTATACCCTTCGCGAGCGATGAGGCGGCGAGGGCTGCCGATATCCGGCTGCGCGAAGCAGGGCTCCTCATGCGCGGCATGGGGGGGTACGGGCTGGCCCATTGCCTGCGCGCCACGATCGCCGCGGCCGAGCACATGGCCCAAGCCGCTGACATTCTTGCCACGTTCAGAGGGGACGGTCATGACCGCTGATCCGCGCGCCATCAAGGTCGGGGTGCTCGTGCCCTACACCAATACCAACCTCGAACCCGACATGGTGCTGATGCGGCCCGAAGGCTGCTCGCTGCATTTCGAGCGCTTGGGGGATTACGACATCGACGCCATCCCCGGATCGGACCAGATGGCGCGGCTTGGCGCTTCGGACATCACCGAAAGCTTGCGACTTATCTCAGGTGTCCGGCCGAACGCGGTGCTCTACGGCTGCACGTCGGCGACGCTGACCCACGGGAGGGGTTTCGACCGCGACCTTGCCGCCCGGATCAAGGAGCGGTCTGGCGCGGTCTCCCTGACCGCTGCGGGTTCGCTCGTCGCCGCGATCCGGGCGCTGGGCGCGAGGCGGGTCGGCTTCTCCTCTCCCTATCTTGGTGAAATCAACGATCAGGCCGTCGCCTTTCTTTCCGATCACGGGATCGAGACCGTGGCCCGCGCCGATATCGGACGCGAGCTTGGCAATTATGGCCAGGGGGAGCTGACACCCGATGAGGTCTTCGACCTCGCCATGCGCGTGAACGAACCCGGCGTCGAGGCGATCGTGCTTTCGTGCACCGACATGCGGTCCGTCGAGGCTGTGGACCGGATCGAGGCAGCGACCGGAAAGCCCGTCGTCACTTCGAACCAGGCCATGGTTTTCGGGCTTTGCCGGGCGCTCGGACTGCCGCGCCCGAACGGCGCGCCGGGGCGGCTGTTCGACCGCCTTTGATCCGGCTCCGTCAGTAGCCCCGGACGGGATCGACGACGTTGGTCAGCGGCGCGCCCTGACGGTAGCGCGCGAGGTTCTCGGCGAACATCTGCACCGATTTCTCTGCCCAGCCGTCATAGACGGAAGAGCAGTGGGGCGTGACGATCACATTGTCCATCGCCCAGAGCGGATGACTTTCCGGCAGGGGTTCCGTCGCGAAGACATCGAGGGCGGCACCCTTCAGCGGGCCGTTTTCAAGCGCATTCAGCAGGGCCGCCTCGTCGACCACACCCCCGCGGGATACGTCGATCAACACCGCTCCCGGCCGCATCGCGGCGAACGCGGCGGCATCCACCAGCCCGCGCGTGGTTGGCAGAAGCGGTACCGCGACCAGAATGTAATCAGCGCGCGACCAGAGCGCGGGCAGGGCATCCATCCCGTGTACTTCGTCGACGTGATCGGTGGGCTGAGGCCGGGCGCGCACGCCGAGAACCGTCATTCCCATCGCCTTGGCCCGGCGCGCGGTCGCGCAGCCGGTCTGGCCGAGACCGAGTATCAGCAGCGTCCGTCCCTCTATCGGGGTCACGCGTCCGTCGATCCAGCGTCGTTCCGTCTGCGCTCGGGCGAAGCCGCGAAGATCGAGCGAAAAGGACAGCATCGTGCCGAGCGCATATTCCGCCATCATGTCGGCCGCCACGCCCGCCGCGTTCGTCACGGTCAGCCTTGCCGGGGCCCAGCGGGGCAGATGGTCGGTCCCCGAACCGCCGATCGAGAGCCAACGGAGCCCATCGTTGTCGATGAGCGCCGCGCCGGGAAAGTCCGATGTTCCGGAAAAGCGGACGGAATAGCAGACCTCGGGACGCCATTGCGCGAGTGCGGCGGGAAGCTCTTCGTAGCTGGTGCAGGAATGGATCGGGAGGTCGGGGTGTGCCGCGGTGACGATGCTGCGCGCAGCGTCCGGCGAGTCGGTGTGTAATAAAACAACAGGTTCACAGGTCATGGCGCGCCATAAAGGTGCGTGGCCAAGTCGGAGAACTGGCTGTCGGGCTTTGTCAGCGCAAGCGTCGCGTCGCGGATTGCGGACGCGCGGGTATCGCCGAGAACCGGGACTGCGAACTCCATGAATTTCGCGGTGATGTCCCCGGCGTCGAATGGGCGTTCCGGCCCGCCGCGCGCGTGCGTGTCGCCCGAACGAAGCACACGGCCATCGTCCAGCGCGATATCCACATCCGCCCAACGCCCCTCGGGAAAGCGCGCCTCATGCTGTGGCTCGGCCACGAGGGCCGTTCGTTCAACCAGTCGCGCGACGTCCGGATCGGACAAGCCTTCGCCCGAAATATGCTCAAGCCCGATCCGTCCGTGGACCAGCATCATGGCAACGGGGAACGGCAGGGCGTACTGAGCCTTGGACGTGGTCTCGGGCATGCCCGGCCATAACTCGACCGCGTTGTTGAAGCTGCGGATGCGGATTTCCTTGATCTCGTTCGCGTTGAAGCCGTGCGCCAGTTGCAGTTCGCGTGCGGCGTCGATGGCGGCATGGGCCCAACGGCAGATCGGGTAGGGCTTGATGTATTGATGCTCCACTTGCCAGAACCGCCCGAGGTCAGCCCAGTGCGGCGCGGCGTCCGCCGCTTCTATCGTGATCGCCGGTGCGCCGGTGAACCCGGACTCTGCCAGAAGGGCCGCGCTCATTCCGGCGAGGGCGCCCCAGCCCGAGCCGTCATGCAGCATGGTTGGATTCGCGATCTCTCGCATCATCTGGCTGCGCGGGCCGTGGTATTCGGCGATGCCGAACGCCTCACGTAAATGGGCGCGCGTGAGGCCCCGCATCCGCGCCGCCATCGCTGCCACGCCAAGCGCGTTCCACGCGCCGGACGTGTGGTAGTCGCTGACGCTGGCATGGAGCGACAGCGCGGCGCGGCCCGCAACCTCGTAGCCGACGACAAGCGCCGCAAGCGCATCGGGTCCGCTGAGGTTCGGCTGGCTTTCCGCGAGCGCTACAAGCGTCGGTGCGGTGACGACGCCGATATGCCCCTTCGTCGGGTTGTAGCCGTCATGGCCGTCGAGATTGTCGATCTGGGTCGCAGAGGCAAAGACCGCACCTGCCAGGCTGACGGAGCGGCCATCGAAGAGCATCCGCGCGGCGACATGCTCCGAGCCGGCACCGTAAAGCTTGCAGGCGATGTCGCGCGCGATCCGTCCTGCCTCCATCGGCGTCGAGGCGGCCGCGATGCCAAGCGTGTCGAGCAGGAGAAGCGCTGCCCGTTCGCGCGCAGAAGCGGGGATCTCGTCGGGTTGTGTCCCGAAAACGAACTCCGCGATCCTATCGAAAGTCCGATCCGTTTCGATTTCGTCATCGCCGCGCATCGCTGACCCTCCGACTTCATTCCCGTGACCACGATATTTTATGGTGACACAGGTACACGTGAGGAATTCGCTGTCATCGCATAAATATTTCGCTAGCTTGGCCTCCTGAAGCATTCCGCTTGTGCCCGAACCAGAATGAGCCGCCCGCCACCACCTTTGAACTTCGTACGCTCTTTCGAGTGCGCCGCCCGGCATCTGAGTTTCACGCGCGCGGCGGAGGAACTGGGTTATACGCAGGCGGCGATTTCCACACATGTGCGGGCGCTTGAGAAATATGTTGGCCGGGCACTTTTCGTACGCAGAGCACGGTCTTTGGAACTGACGGAGGTCGGCGAAGCCTATCTTCCGACATTGCGGCAGGCGCTTTCGCAGATCGACAGCGCGACTGAGGCGGTGCAGGCAAGCTCGCACGAACGGTCGGTCATTCTGTCCTGCCCGATGAGTCTTGCGGAGAATTGGCTGCCGGGCTGCTTGGCAGCCTTTCGCGATCTGCATCCGGAAATTGAAGTCGTCGTGCACGGAACGGTCTGGGACGGTGTCGACGACGGAATCGCCGACGTGGTGATCACGGTGAATCGCGAGGATGACAGCCCGCCGGGTGCAGCGCTTTTGTGGAAAGAGACCCTGTCGCTGTTGGTAGCACCAGGCCTTGCTACCCGACTCGCGGGTCCAGCCGATATCGTGGGATTGCCGCGCATCCTTATTTCGGGGCGGCAGGAGTACTGGACGATCATGGGCGAGGCGCTTGGCGTCGCGAAGTTCGATGCAGGGCATCCGATCAAGACGAACGGGTCGAACATATCGCTGGAAATGGCGGCGCGCGGGTTGGGCGTGACGGTCGCGTTGACGTCACTGGGGGTGGTTCATCTTGAACGTGGGCTGCTGAAAGAACCGTTCACGGTTCGGCCCGAAAGCCCGTGGTCCTACTATCTCGACACCCGGCGCGGGTCCAAGAACGTCGCCACGCGCGCATTCGTCGATCACCTGAAAAGCTACGCGGCTGCATAGGCGCGTGCTTAGGCCGGACCTTACGCTAAAGCGCGACCATTCAAGCTACGCCTTGACACCGTCCTCGCGACGGACGCGGAAGACGGCGAGGTAGAGCGCCGGAGCGAAGACGAGGGTGATGACCGTGCCCGCGATGATGCCGCCCATCATCGCATAGGCCATCGGCCCCCAGAATATTTGCCGCGAAATGGGGATGAGCGCGAGGCTTGCCGCCGCCGCCGTCAGAAGGATCGGGCGCGCGCGGGCGTCGGACGCTTCGAAGACCGCGTCCCACGCATTTCTGCCCTTGGCGCGCAGCACCTCGATCTCGTCCACCAGAATGATGGAATTCCGGATGAGAATGCCGACGAGAGCCAGAACGCCCAGAATGGCGACGAAGCCCAGTGGCGCGCCCGACGGCACCAGCGCTGCGACCACGCCAATGAGGCCAAGGGGGGCCACGCAGAGCACGACAAAGCTTAGCCGGAAGCTTTGCATCTGGATCATGATCAGCGTCAGCATGATCAGCACCATCAGGGGCACTACGGCGACGATCGGCGCCTGGCTGTCCGCACTGGATTCCACGGTGCCACCGACTACTGCGCCATAGCCCTGCGGCAGGGTGGCGTTGAAGGCCGCGATCTTGTCTGCAAGGTCCTTCACGATTGTGTCTGGCTGGTCCTTCGTCTCGATCGCCGCCTTGATGGTGATCGTCGGCATCCGGTCGCGCTGATGGATCACCGGCTGTTCCGTTTCGTAAGAAAAGGTCGCAACCGATCGAAGCGGGATCGTCAGGCCGTTCGCGGCGGAAAGCTGCAGGTCCGCCAGGGCCTCTACCGACTGGCGCGAAACGGCGTCGCCGCGGGCCATGATGTCGATCAGGTATTCGGCGTCGCGAAGCTCGGTCACATCGGTACCGTCGTAGATCGCGTTGAGCCCCGCCGCGATGTCGCGCGGTGTGATTCCAAGTTGGCGCGCCTTGTCCTGAAGAATCTCGACACGGACGACGCGAGTCGGCTCGTTCCAGTCCATGATGATGTCGCGCAGCCGCGTATCCGTGGCGACAACCGCCGTCAGATCGCGCGCGTAGTCGCGCAGTACTTCGATATCGGGGCCAGAGATCCGGTATTGCACAGGCCGCCCTACCGGGGGACCGATTTCCAGCAGCTTGACGAAGATGTCGATCCCGGGAAACTCGTTCGCTGCAATCTCGCGCAGCTCGTCGCGCAACGCATCGCGATCCTCGACAGAGGGCGTCTGGATGACGATCTGCCCGGTATTCGGACCCGGCGTCGGCACGTCGTAGGAAAGAAGGAAGCGCGGTGCGCCGCGCCCCACATAGGACGACCAGAAGAGAACATGCTCGCTTTCTTCCAGATGCGATTCCATGCGGTCCATCTGGTCCGCCGTTTCCGCGATGGAGGCGTTCTGGGCGAGTGCGAAATCGAGAACCAATTCGGGGCGGTCTGAGTTCGGAAAGAACTGCTGTTCGACGAAGCGCATGCCGAATATCGACAGGCCGAAGACCGCGATGGTCAAGATGATGGTCAACCAACGGAACCGCATCGCCGCGCGCAGCAAAACGTGGAAGGCGCGGCGAGCACGGCCCGGTTCGCCGGTATGATGCTTAAGTTTCGCCGGGAGGAAGGTCACGCCGAGAAGCGGCGCGAAGAGGACGGCGACGATCCACGATACGATGAGGGAGACCGCGATCACGACGAAGAGCGAGAAGGTGAATTCGCCCGCCGCCGAGTTGTTCAGGCCCACGGGGATGAAGCCCGCCACCGTCACAAGTGTGCCTGAAAGCATCGGGAACGCGATGGAGGTCCAGGCGTAGGAGGCCGACGCGGCCAGGCTTTCGCCCTTCTCGAGCCGCGAGATCATCGTCTCGATCGCGATCATCGCGTCATCGACCAGAAGCCCCAGCGCGATGATCAGCGCGCCAAGCGAGATACGTTGAAGTGTGAACCCGGCGTAATGCATGATCACGAAGGTGATCGCCAGGACAAGTGGGATGGTCAGCGTGACGACGAGGCCTGCACGCAGGCCGAGTGACACGAAGCTGACCGCGAGGACGATCAGGATGGCTTCAAGAAGCGCCTTAAGGAAGTGGCTGACCGCCTCATCGACGACGTGAGGTTGATCTGCGACCTGGTGGATTTCGATACCCACCGGCAGGTTCGCCGCGGCCTGTTCGATGACCGCGCTCAGTTCTTCGCCAAAATCAATGATGTTGGCGCCCTTTCGCATGCCCACAGCAAGGCCGATCGCCTCTTCGCCGCGATAGCGGAACAATTCGGACGGCGGGTCCTGGTAAGCGCGGCGAATTTCAGCCACGTCGGCAAGGCGGAAGAACCGATCGCCGACGCGAAGATTGATCTCCTCCAGGCTCTCGGTGCCGGAGAATTGTCCCCCGATACGGACCAGAACGCGTTCGGGACCTGCGTCGATCACGCCCGAGGGCAGTATCGCGTTCTGCGCGGCCAGCGTCGCCTGCACTGCCTGCTGATTGAGCCCGAGCGCCGCGAGGCGTTCGGTCGAAAACTCAAGGTAGATGGCCTCGTCGCGCGTGCCGTAGATCTCGACCTTACCGGCATCCGCAAGGGCCTGCACGGAGCGGCGAACGCCTTCGGCATAGTCGCGAACCTCACGCGGCGTAAAGCCATCAGAGGTAAAAGCGTAGAGGTTGCCGAACACATCGCCGAAATTGTCGTCGAACTGGAAGCCAGCAAATTCGGCGGGGAAATCAGGCCGGATATCGGCCATCATGTTGCGGACGGTTTGCCAGATGCGAGGCAGTTCGGATGAGCGTGTTGTGGGCAAAAGCTCAACGTACACGATCGAGATGCCTGGTCGCGTGACGGAACGGGTGTAATCCAACTCGTCGATGTCTTCGAGCTTCTTCTCGATCCGATCGGTGACCTGTTTCAGGGTTTCCTGCACATCTGCACCGGGCAGGGACCCGACGATGATCATGGTCTTGATCGAAAAGTCGGGGTCTTCCTCGCGGCCGATCTCCGTGTAGGCAAGTATACCTGCGACCATCGAAACGATCATCAGGAACCACACGAACGAACGATGTTTGAGTGCCCAGTCTGAAAGGTTGAAACGTTTCATCCCTGCACGCTCGGGCCGACAACCTGCCCGTCCCGAAGTGAATGGATACCCTTCAGGACCACTTCGGTCCCGGGTTTCAGGCCGGAGGTGACCACGACATACCCACCGACCGTCGGGCCGAGCGTCACGGAAACCATTTCAACCCGGTTGGTGGTGCGGTCGACGCGCCAGACCGAAGGGTCCGGCCCTTCGGCACCCAGAATGGCGCTTGCCGGCAGAACCACGCCCGCGTCGTTTCCCGATAGCGGCGTCACGCGTGCCAGTGCGCCGAGCCGGAAAGCGTCAGGGGCGTCCTTCAGGGCAAGATGCAGCCGCCGCGTCCGGGTGGCGCGTTCGGCCACCGGGTCGATCTGACGAAGCGTCGCGGTGGCGGTCACAGTAGGATTGGCGGCGAGCCGGGCGGAAAACTCCGACCCGGAGTCAAGTGCTGCAACGTCCTGCTCACTCAGGTCTATAACGATTTCGCGCGCCCCGGTCGCGGCAAGCCTGAGGACCGGCTGCCCCGCCGATAGCGTGGTGCCAGCGTCGGCGAAAACCTCGGTCACCACGCCATCCTGCGGTGCGGACAAAGTGGCGAGCTCGCGCATGTCCTGCGCCTGGGCGAGGCTTGCGCGGGCCTGTTCCAGCCGTGCTTCGGCCGCGACAAGTGCGCGTTCCGCATCTTCGAGCCGCGTGGCACTGCCGGCGCCGGACCGGGCAAGCGCCCGCGCTCGTTCGGCCGCGTCAGTGGCGGACCGCAGTTGCGCTTCGGCAACTGCGACGCCCGCCTCGGCGGCCCTGAGGTCGGCATCCAGCGTTTCGGGATCGAGACGGGCCAGAACCTCGTCCTTGTTCACGACGTCGCCAGCGTCGACAGGCCGCTCGGCAATCGTGCCGATAAGCGGGAAACCGAGATCGGTTTCGATCCGTGCGGTGACCGTGCCGACATAAGTCACAGGCAATTCAGTTTCGGGTTGGACGACCACGCTGACCACAGGACGCGGTGGAGATTCAGCCGGCGGCGCTGCGTCTTCCGCCAGCGCGGGAAACGACACGAGAGCGAGCAGAGGGAGGATGAAGCGGTTCATTCTTCTCTCCTTTCCGCCGCGCGGACGATGCGGCCTGGATAAAGCAGCTGGGCGCCTGCACCGACGATCAGATCCCCTTCTTCGACGCCACCGGCGACGATGATGCGCCCGGTCTCGAAACGCGCGACCTCGACTGGTTGCAGCGTGACCATCATCGTGTCGGGATCGACCCGCCAGACCGCCGGCCCTTCGACGGTTGCCGACATGGACGACCAGGGCAGTGCGATCAGCGCGGGACCCTCGAGCGTGACGGAACCGCGCACGGCTTCGCCGAAGCTGAGACCTGCAGGCGGATTGTCGATCTCGACGGTGACGGCGACTGTGCCGGTCTCTGCCTCAACGACGGGCGAGACTTCGTCGATGCGGCCGTGGAACAGAGTCTCCGGAGCATCGATGGGGTTTAGGGTCACGTCGGGCGGCGCATTGCCGGCGGTCAAAAGCACCTCAGGCACGTTGAAGATCGCGTCCATGCCATCGCCGAGGGCGAGTTCGACCACCGGCTGCGCGGCGCCGACGACCTGGCCGGCTTCGACCAACCTTTGCGTCACCGTGGCGTCGCCGGGTGCCAAGAGAACAGTGTCGGACAAGGCTTTCTGAGCGCGGTCGAGATCAGCGCTGGCCTGCGCGAGAACGCCTTCAGAGATCCTGAGCGCATCTTCGGCGCTGTCGCGCGCGATCCGGGTCGTGGCGCCGCGACCAAGTAGCGCGTCCTGACGTTGAAGATCCTCGATGGCCTGCCTGTAATCCGCAGTCGCGGTCGACAGACCCGCCTCGGCGGCGCGAAGCGCTTGTTCCTGCTGCACGGACTGCATCCGGGCCAGCACAGCACCATCTTTCACCGTGTCGCCCGCATCGACCAGGACCTCTGACACGCGCCCGCCCGAAGGGAAGGCCGCCGTCAGAGAATCGCGTGCGCGCACCTCACCTGTAAGCGAATAGAGCCGCGAATCGGGCCTGGCTTCGGCGCGAACCACTTCAACTGCCAGCGGCTCGGCGCGAAGGGATGCGGTTGCGCAAAGCGTCAGAAGAAACGCAACGGTCATCGGTGCGGGAGAAATCGGCTTCGGCATGGTCAGCCCCGTGACGGGTTTGGGTGTCTGCGCTAAACCTAGAAAAAACAAAGCGAATGTCGAGGCCCGATCGCCCTCGGTTACGCGACGATCGCGACAGAAAGGGCGTTGACAGCGGTCGGGCACAGGCACTCTGATTGCGCCGGACAACGGCGGATGGTGCCCGCTTCGCAGAATGGAGGACAGAGATGAGTTTCGCAAGATCGACGGTCGCCGCCTTGGGGATGGTGGCCATGAGCGCGGGAATGGCGGCAGCGCAAGGGGATTGCGCGGCTGGAAAGACGCTGAAGGACGGCGTCCTGACGATCGCCACGGGAAATCCCGCCTATTTCCCTTGGGTGATCGACAACGATCCCGTCGCCGGAAAAGGGTTCGAGGCCGCCGTTGCCTATGAGGTGGCTGCGCGCATGGGATTCGCGCCCGATAAGGTGGAGTGGACCTCGACAAGCTTTGATCAGGCGATCCAGCCCGGTCCGAAGGACTTCGACTTCAATCTTCAGCAATTCTCCATCACGGCCGAGCGCGACCAGATGGTCGACTTCTCTGACCCCTACTACACCGCCGCGCAGGCGGTTCTCGTGCGTCAGCCCACCATGGATGCTGGGGCGGAGCCGACGACCGCCTCACTCAAGGCGCTGAAATGGGGTGCTGCGGCTGGCACGACTGCGCCTGCACTGATCGCGGACCTGATCGGCCCCGAGGCCGACACGCTTCTCTATGACGACACGGCCGATACCGCCGAAGCGCTGAAGGCGGGTCAGATCGACGCGACGCTGATGGATCTGCCGTCCGCGCTTTACACATCCGCGGTGCTTCTGGATGACGGCGTGGTTCTTGGCCAGTTCTCGACGGGTGGAGAAGCGCCGGATCAGTTCGGCTTGGTCTTCGAGGACGGGAGCCCGCTGCGGGACTGCGTGAACGAGGCGCTTGCCGCGATGGTGGCAGACGGCAAACTGGCCGATATCGAGGCCGAGTGGCTGCAACAGGCAACCGGCGTTCCCGTCATCGAATAGGGCGGCCAATGACCGAAGACGGAATGAAGGGGGCGGCCGGCCCTGCGCGGGCCGCCCAAGGTGGAGTGCGTCACCCGACGCGCCGGGAACTGCGCGAGCGTCGCCTCAAGCGACGCAGCGCGATTATCGCTAGTGCAAGCACCGCGCTTGTCATCGCGCTGATCGTCATCCTCGTGCCCATGGCGCCGGGATGGGAGCGGGTCCAGAAATCCTTCTTCAACGGGCCGATCTTCGCCGAAACTTTTCCGGGTCTGCTGCGCGCTTTCCTCCTCGATGTCGCGATCTTCGCCTGGTGCGCGCCGATCATCGCCGTGCTTGGCCTTGTCATCGCGCTTGCCCGTGACGCGCGGTCGCCCGCGCTTTACCCGCTGAAGCTTTTCGGGATCATCTACAATGATGTCTTCCGGGGCGTGCCCGTCATCCTGGTCATCTATCTCGTGGGCTTCGGCGTTCCCGGGCTCGGCCTGCCCCGGCCGTGGAACAGCCCGTATCTCTGGGGTTCGGTCGCCGTCATCCTGACCTACTCGGCCTACGTCGCGGAGGTCTATCGCACGGGCATCGAGTCGATCCACGAATCCCAACGCGCGGCGGCGGCCTCGCTGGGTCTCAACCACTGGGACACGATGCGCTACGTGATCCTGCCGCAGGCGGTGCGACGCGTGATCCCGGCCAACATGAACCTGTTCATCGCGCTTCAGAAGGACGTGGCGCTTCTTTCGTTCATTGGCCCGGTCGAGATCCTGCGTCAGGCCGGCGTCTACAAATCGCTTCTGGCGAATTTTACGCCCTATCTCGGGGCCGCTCTTATCTTCCTTGGCGTTACGGTTCCCGCGACCCGAGCTGTTGACCGCATGATCGCGCGCCAGAACCGGGCGAGGAGCTAAGCCGCATGGAAGAGAAGCTGCGCGTCGAGAACGTCATCAAAAGCTTCGGGACGAACGATGTCCTGCGCGGGATCGACCTGTCCGTGGGCAAGGGCGAGATGGTGTGCCTGATCGGGTCCTCGGGATCCGGAAAGTCGACCCTTCTGCGGTGCCTCAATCTGCTGGAGCCGATCGACGACGGACGCATCTTGCTGGATGGTGTGGACATCTCGGACCCTGAACTCGACCCGCTGCCTATCCGGCAGCGCATGGGGATCGTCTTTCAGAGCTTCAATCTTTTCCCCCACATGACCGCGCTTGAAAACGTGAGCCTCGCCCCGCGCCGTGTCTTGCGAAAGTCACGCGAAGAGCTTGCAGCCGGGATCGAGGCACTCTTCACCCGCTTCGGGCTGGAAGAGCATATGGGCCACTACCCCGACCAGCTTTCCGGGGGGCAGCAACAGCGCGTGGCGATCATTCGCGCCCTTGCGATGCGGCCTGAGGTGATGCTGTTCGACGAGGTTACGTCCGCGCTCGACCCGGAGCTGGTGGCCGACGTGCTCGACGTGCTGAGGCTGCTGAAATCCGAGGGCATGACGATGGTCCTGGCAACGCACGAGATGGGTTTCGCGCGCGAAGCCGCCGACAAGGTCTGTTTTCTGGATCGCGGCCGGATCCTTGAGGAAGGCACGCCGGAAGGGATTTTCACCGATCCGCGTGAGCCGCGCACGCGGGAGTTCCTGCGCCGGGTTCTTTAAGCGTGGGGACTTGCAGCACCGCAAACCCGATGCGAAACACGACTGGCGATGCATCCGAGGAGAGAGCATGGAGCGCGAAGCGATCGAAGCGGCGGCAGCCCATATCCGCGATCGCACGGCGTTCCGGCCCGAAATCGCGATCGTGCTGGGATCGGGCCTCGGCCCGCTCGCGGAGAGCGTCGAGGGCGAGGCGGTCCCGTTTGCCGAGATCCCGAACTTTCCCGTCTCGACCGCGCCCGGACATGAGGGCCGCCTGATCCTCGGTCGGCTTTTCGGGCGCGATTGCGCCGTGATGCAGGGACGCGTCCATCTTTATGAAGGCTACTCGCCGCAGCAGGTCGTCTTTCCGATGCGCGTCCTGAAGGCGCTAGGCGCTTCGACGCTTGTGTTGACCAACGCGGCGGGTGGTATGAACCCGGACTACCTTGCGGGTGATCTCGTGGTGATCGAGGATCACCTGTCATTGGCCGTCGCGGCGGGACTCGACCCGCTGCGGGGTCCTAACGATCCGGATATGGGGCCGCGCTTCGTTTCGATGAACCGCGCCTACGATCCCGAACTTGTCGCACTCGCCGAACGCGTGGGCGGGCTGAAGCGCGGTGTGTATGCCCATGTCGCCGGACCAAGCTTCGAGCCGCCCGCGCTGATCCGCATGCTGCGGTCGGCGGGTTGTGATCTTGTTGGCATGTCGACCGTGCCCGAAGTCATCGCGGCCCGGCATCTCGGCATGCGGGTGCTTGCGGTTTCGGCGGTGACAAACATCGCCGTGGACAGCGTCGATGACCCTCATGTGACGGAGGAAGCCGAGGTGTGGGAAACCGCCCGCGCGATCCAACCGAGGTTCCTAGCGCTGATGGAGGCGCTTATTCCCGCGCTTCCGGGAGAACACTCATGACCGCCTTTCCCGAACGTGCAGACCTGCTTGTCACGAACGCCCATATTCTGACGATGGACGACGACATGACTGATCTGCCCGATGGCGCGCTCTCCGTCAGCGGCGGGCGCATCGCGGCGGTCGGGCCGATGGCGGATGCGAGCGGAGTGAAAGCTGACGAGGTCATCGATGCCAAAGGCGGTTTGGTCCTGCCGGGCTTCGTCAACACGCACTGCCACGCGGCCATGACGCTGTTTCGCGGATTGGCCGACGACCGGCCGCTCGACGGCTTTCTGAAAACGGTCTGGGCGGCGGAAGCAGCGCATGTCGTGCCCGAGACCGTCAAGGCAGGCGCGGCTCTGGGTCTGGCCGAGATGGCGCTGGGCGGGGTTACTCATGTCGTCGACATGTACTTCCACCCGGCAGCGACGGTGGAGGCGGCGCAAAAGCTTGGCCTCGGCTTGACGACGGGACCCGTCTTCATAGGGTTCGACGGGATTGACCATCTGCCCTGGCCGGATCGCCTGCGCTTCGCCGAAGATTTCGTGGCCGAGCAGCGCGGAACTGAGGGCATCGAGCTGATGCTGATGCCGCATTCGGCCTATACGCTCAACGCCGATCAGCTGGGCAAAGTGGCGGAGATGGCCACGAGGCTTGATCTGCCGGTGCACATCCACGCGGCCGAAGCGCCGTCCGAAATGGGTCTTGTTGCCGAACAGCATAAATCGACGCCTGTGCGAATTCTGGAAAAGTGCGGACTGCTTCGGCCCGGAACGCTTCTCGCCCATGCCGTTCATCTTGATGACGCGGAAATCGAATCGCTGGCGGGCGCGGGTGTCGCGATCTCGCATTGCCCGCTCTCGAACGCCAAACTCGGCTCGGGAATGGCGCGGATTGCCGACCTGAAGGCGGCCGGAGTGACTCTGTCGCTGGGAACGGACGGTGCATCCAGCGGCAATGACCTTGATATCTGGAAGGCGATGAGGCTTGCCGCCCACCTTGCCGTTCTGTCCTCGGGCCGACCCGATGCGCTGCCTGCGCGCGACATTGTCGCAATGGCGACGCGCGGCGGGGCAGCGGCAATCGGGCTCGGCGCTGAAACCGGGGTTTTGATGCCCGGAATGCGAGCCGATTTCATGGTGATCCGTCGTGATGCCCCGCATCTGATCCCTTGCTACGACCCCTACTCGACGCTCGTTCATGCAGCCGGCCGAGACGACGTTCTCGATGTCGTGTCGCGCGGCAGGCGTATCGTCGCGAACGGTCGGCTGACCATCTCCATCGAATCTGAGATCGCGACCGTTCAGCGGATCGCCGCAAAAATCTAGAACCTGCTCTGGGCAGCGCTGATCCGCGTCTGATCGCCGCAATCGGGGTCAATTCGTCTCTTCGGCGTTTGAATGTTTCCTGATTGAAGGGTAAACTGAGGCTTGGTTGACCGGTTCGCTCTATCTGCATGGGCGGATACATATTTCAGTTCGGTCGGCCGGGTCACATTGGGCCATCTTCGCTGCCAATTGAGAGGGTGGGGTATGCAAAGACCAGCGACGAAAGTCGCCTCCCCTCGTCATGAGAGGGGCGACCTGCCTGCGTTCGAGGAATTGCTGGCAAAGGGTTCATTTCACGCGCGCCTTGCCAAGGCGCGGGCCGAAAGGGAAAAAACGCTCGCGAAGCAGTCCGAATCCGACGATACGGACTTCATTCTTTCGCCCGGCCGCAAGCCTTGGGACAGATCCCCCTCTGAGACGTCACAACCAAAACGCAAGGACGAAACCGCAGCCAAGCGGAAGAACGATCCTGCCATTCTGGCGATGTCGCACGCCCTGAAGCAGATGGGCGTCGCCACGAAAACGGATGAGAAAACCGAATCGGTTGGCGAAGCAAAGCCGACGCCGGTATTGGAAGATGTCGCAGAGACTCAGCCAAAATCGGAATTGAAGGCGCCGGAACAGCCGAAAGCTCCGCCCGCCGCGCGCCCTGCTTCTCCTGTTAGAGCAGAAAAGTACGTGCCTCAGGCGCCGTATTCAGCCGAGGACTGGGAAGAGCTTGAGCTGCCCGTCGCGCCTCAGGCGACTGTCGCCACCCTGTCTCCGCAGCCTATTCTCTACCCCGCCGGTGTCGATGAGACTGCGCCAGCGATCGGTCGCAAGCGCGACCACAGGATTGCGGTTGGGTTCGGCGTCGGGGTGCTGATCGGTATGGTCGGCGCATTCATGTTGGGTCGTGGTGATGTCGCGCCAACGGGTCCGGAAACGATCTTGCAGACGAGTGTGGCTGCGCCGATCGCGGTAAGCAATCCGGTGGTCGTATCCGTCAGTGCACCGGCGTCCTCGGTCGTTGCGCCCGACTTTCAGGCTCCTCCGCTTGTCCCGGGGCTCGTGGCGCCGGCGCCGAGAGTTGATCCTCCTTCCGCATTTGAAACGGCGGGAGCGAACACCCCCGATGCACGGCCTCTCGCCACCAGCCCCGTCGCCACCGCAGCGAGCGCTGCACCTTCCGAAATCGTCGCCTTTGCCGACCCCGCGCTAGCGGTCGCGCTGCCCGCGCCCACTTCCGCGCTTTCGAGGATGACGCAGCCCGCCTTACCGGGCGCGGCCGACGCATTGCCGGGCGTTGCGCCGACGCTGCCACGCGCCATTCCGGCGGCCCTCGCGGTATTCTCGCTGCCTGAGCCTTCGAGTGAGTGGCCTGCAATGCTAAGCGCGCCGGATCGCGTGGCGCTGCCTGATGCGTTGACTTGGGTCTTGGGCGAGTCCGCTCCTGCGGCTGTCTTGGTGTCGCCGGTTCCTCTCCGCCCCGATCTGGGCGAAGTTCCCGAGACGCTCGCATCTCTCTCGCCGCAGGAAGTGGCCATCGCCTCCCCAACTGCGGCCCTGCCATGGGCGCAACCGGATCAGTTCTTCGCCTTGCCAGCGCCTGCGACAAAGGAAACGGATACCCCGTTCGCCCTCCCTGTCCAGCCGGAGGTGAGGAGTCCAGCCGCGCCGGATGCCGGAAGTCGCGTCGTCCACGTTCACGCTCCTACAAGCGTCTCCAACGCAGCGCTTGCCGACGTGATGGCGAAGCTGGGCGGAGATGGGTACAGCCTGGACGAAGCTCGACGCGTTTCGTTCTCGATCAGCAAAAGCAACATACGTTACTTCCATCCGGAGGATGCGGAGCTTGCGGGTAGTCTTGCCGATCGGATCGGCGCGCAAGCGCGGGATTTCACCGATTTCAGCCCCTCACCCCCGGTCGGGACGATCGAAATATGGCTTTCTGGTTCAGGGCCCAAAGTGGCTGCCGCGCCCAAGAGCAAAAAGGTCGCGCCAAAGCCGAAACAGACCAACAAGCTGCTTCAGCTGCGCAGCCGTATTCTTCGGCGGCTTCGCAACGGAGAGCATCTGTAAGTCAGTGAAACCGAGTTAAAGGTAGAACGAGAGTAATTCATGCCACATCCACGTCTTCTCGCCCTGATCACGGCACTCATGCTCGTTGGCGGCAACTCGCCCGCCCGTGCCGACTATACTGTCAGCCAGCTTGAAGAGATCGAGCGGTTGATCCTCGGAAAGGATTGTGGCGCACTGTGGATCTACCTGCAGGCCAATCCTGGCATCATGTCGGGAAGCGATGCGCTTTCGGTTGAATTGCGCGTCTTCGCAGACGCAACGGCGCGCGGCCAGATCGACTGCTTCGATGCGCCGACGGCCACGACGACAGCCCAGACTGCGCTGACGACGGGTCCGGTCGTCAACTTCGCCGCGAGCGCTGCGTATTGACGGGCGCGGTAGTCCGAAGGCCATACTAATGCGGGGAAGGGACCTCGCATACTTGGTCGAGCCTCGTTTTCCCGGTGGAACGTCCTCGGCCCTTGCGGCGGAGCTTGCCGTGACGGCCTCACTGGGAAGCATCGGTCTGCATTCGGCTGAGTCGTCGATGTTCAATGGTCGCCAGATCGCGCCGCAGCTTGGGCGCGCGATGGATGAGCTGGAAATTGAGCGTCTCGAAGTTCAACGCACGATTGGTGCCGAGATCGTCGTCATTCACAATCCATCATTTCTGAAATTTGAGAAAATGTTTGATCGGCAGATAGTTGCGCGCCATCTGATCGTCGTGACGCATGAAAATTTCTTGCGCCCGGGGGACGAGGAGGCATTCGATGTCGCCCATTGCCTTAACTTGATCGACGCTGCCTCGCTTGCGCTGAGAAAGTCCGTCGCGCCTATCTCAGCCGCGAACCGGGAAACGGTCATGGACTGGGCGGCGGGCTTTGGCCTTCCATCCGGATGGGACGTTTTGCCGGAAGACTGGTTCAATATCTGCGACTTCGAGATGGCAGAGCCGACTGATCGGCCCCGCGACCGGCGCGGCCGCCACTCGCGCCCGGGGCCTGAGAAGTTTCCGACACCCGCAACGCTCGATCTGCTCTTTCCGGCCCATGCCGAGGCGAATGTCATTCTGGGCGCGGACATGCTGATCGCGGGCGGAGAGTCCCGACCGCATTGGCGACTTCACCCTTTCAGGGGGCTTGATGTGGGGCGTTATTTCGAAATGATTGATTTCATGGTCTATTTCACCGCACCTGGATGGCGCGAAAGCTTCGGCCGCGTTCTGGCAGAGGGCATTGCCGCCGGAAAGGTCGTCATCAGCGATCCGGCGACGGCAGCCAGTTTCGATGGTGCGGTCATAGGCGCCAAGCCTGAAGAGGTCGACGGCATAATCCAATCGCTCATTGCCGAGCCCGCGCGCTATGTCTCGCACGTCAAGGCGGCGCAGACCGTCCTGTCCCGGTTCTCACCCGATGCATTCCGCGATCGGTTCCAACGGCTAACGGGCCTTCGCACCCCGACCGGAGCGGCCGCATGATCCTGATCGAGGCCGGAGAAGTCAGCGAACGAGCGTTCGATGCCAAGCTTCTGTTTGCCATGCAACTGGCAGGCAGGGGGCACAAGGTTGTGCTCGACGACCGGACCATGCCTGAACGTGTGGACCGCTTCCAGAAGTACGACGCCGCGAGGTTCCTGACAGAGGTCGATCCCTCCGTGATTTCGCGCGTGCTGGTCATCGGGGCCGATAACCTCGGCGCGGATGCCGCCTTGAACCTCAGATCGGCGGAGTACGGGCCACAAACGCGGGTGACCGCCATCGGGCGCTTCGAGGACCGGCAGTCGGCGATCGCCGCCCGAGCGAAAATTGCCTATGCGACCGGGCGGGAACCGGACCTGCTGGATCTTGCGGAACTTCAGGGGCAACCGCTGGTTCCGGGTGCGATTTCCCCACTCGCTGCAGCGCCGGCCCTCAACAGCCCCGCGGCCGATATTCCCCAGATCTTCCTTTTCCTTCCGACGGAGGCGCTTGATGAGCCGCAGACGCTTCCGATTCTCGGAGCGATGGATCAGGTGCCTTCCTACCGGCTCAACCTCATCTTGCCGGGAAGGGGCAAGGAACAGGTTCGGATGTCGCGCTATTCCGGGCTGCTCGTGCACTCCTATTCCGAGCTGTCGCCAGCAGGATTCGCGGCGATCGCCGATATAGGCGCCTTCTTTGGCGACCGCGTGCCGGGTGAACGCATGGCTGCTTTCGCACTGGACCTGCTGCGGTCTGGCAAGGTCGTGGTCGACTGCACGGCGGGCGCAGGGTTTGTCACGGCGGGAGCGCCCGCGGTGCGCGGGCCCGAAGACATGACGGCACTTGCCGCACATATCGAACATACAATTCTCGTCAATCGGCGAGAGATCGGCCGCCAGGCGGGACAAAGCCCGTGGCTCACCCGACGTGGCATCGAGGCACTGGAAGCGGCACTCAGTCTACCCTCCGCGCTCGACGAAGGCGCCGGCAATCAACCGTCCGATCCGCACAGCATCTTCGTTCCAACGAACGGTGTCGGTCTTGGCCACGCTCAACGCTGTACGCTCGTCGCATCAGAGTTCAAGAAGCCGGAAAGCTGCATGTTCGCCGCGTTCCCAAGCTGTGTCGGACTTATTCGCGAAAAGGGGTTCGATTGCCTGCCGCTTGTGGCCAAAAGCCCTGATCATCCCGAAGATCACGCCAACGATCTTTTGACCTATCTGCGTCTGCATCGCTGCGCGAAGTCGGGCGATCAGCTTGTGTTCGATGGCGGCTACATTTTTGACTCCATCTACCGGGTCATATTGGAAAAGGGACTTGATGCGGTCTGGATTCGCCGCGGGTTGTGGCAGGCGGGTCAGTCCCAACGGACCCCTATGGAGCGCGAACGCATTTTTTCCCGCGTGATCCTGCCTGGTGAAGTGTTCGAGGAACTGAACAATGTGCCGTTCTTCACCCCTCGCACACATTGGGTTGGGCCGATCGTGCAGGACCTTCCGACGCCGAAGGCCTCTGAACGCACCCGCCGGCGCCGCGCGCTGGCCAAGCGGTTCGGGATAAACTTCGACAGGCTTGTCGTCACAATGCTCGGCGGTGGCGTGGCGGCGGACCGGAGCGTTCAAATGCAGGCGCTCGCCGCCATGTTGTCCTCCCGACCGGATTGCCTTCACCTCATCGTGCTTTGGCCCGGTGCCGTGGTGCCGCCAGGCGTTCAGCATTGGCCCAATACGCGTGTCGTGCAGACCCGGGCGGCTCTTGCCCTGTGTCAGGTCGCTGATGCCGTTGTGTCCGCGGCTGGCTACAATTCGTTTCATGAGCTTATCTTTCACCGCATCCCTGCGATCTTCGTGCCACAGATGGCGAGTTTCATGGACGATCAGGAACGCCGCGCGCGGGCTGCTGCAGATAGGGGACTGGCTGACATCGTGCTGGCGCACGAACTTCTTTTGCTCGAAAGGAAGATGACCGAGTTTCTCGATCGCGACAGGGCTGCAACCGTCGGCGAGGCATTGGCTTCCGTCGACCTGCCCGAGCGCGGTAATGCCAGCGCGGCCCGTCTGATCGAAATGGGGAGGGTCGAGCGATGACCCCGGAACACTGGCAGTCTGTCCTCGCACGCCTCGGAACCGAGCAGCCCGCCGATATCGGAGCCGAGTTATCTACGAAAGCGTTGCCCCGGCGAGGGGCCGGGCTTTCGGTCTGGAGCGAGGAGACGACTGCACCTTCGCCGCGTCTGTGGGACAGATCAGAGTACGACGCGTCCTACATCGGTGTCAGAATCGACGAGTCGTTCCATGGCTCGGAAATTTCCATCGCGTTGAGGCTCGCCTCGGCCGCATTGGAGCGCGGGGTCAGCCCGGTAATCCTTGCCATCGGCGAAGGCGCGGTCTTCCTTGAGCGCTTCGGCTTCAGGGTCGAACGCTTCGTCGGTGACGACGCAGAGGCGCAGTCGGCGTGGGAAGAGGAGATGTCGGCGTTCTGGAACCTGGCGCTGATCATCGACGCGCGGGATGTGGCGGCCCTCGGCTGAGAGCCTTCCCCTTTTCATTTCACTCTGCGGCGATATTGGTTTTGATTTTTTCGACTT
>CBDUOT010000056.1:0-21128 GCA_965368915.1 uncultured Rhodobacterales bacterium
GTTGAAGGCCGAAGCGCCGATCCTTCTGGTCGAACACGACATGGACGCCGTTTTCGCGCTGGCCGACCGGATCTCGGTGCTTGTTTACGGCAAGGTCATCGCGACCGGCTCGGTGGAGGAGATCCGCGCCAACCACGACGTGCGTAGATCATATCTGGGTGAGGACGCATGACTGCGCTTCTGGAACTCGAGGGGGTGGAGGCTGCCTACGGGCCGGTGCAGGCGCTATTCGGCATCGACCTGACGATGGCCGAGGGCGAGGTGCTGGCGCTTCTCGGGCGGAACGGGATGGGCAAGACGACGACGGTGCGCACGATCATGCGGATGCTGCCGCTTGCCGGAGGGCGTGTCCGTTTTGCGGGTCAGGACATTTCGCGCCTGCCATCCTACCGCGCAGCGCGGCTTGGCCTCGGCCTCGTTCCCGAGGGGCGGCGCTGCTTCGCGCCCTTGACGGTGGCAGAGAACCTGTCGGTCGCCGCACGGCCCGGCGACTGGACGCTGGCCCGCGTGATCGAACTTTTCCCGCGTCTGGGAGAGCGCATGGGGCAGGCGGCGCGCACGCTTTCGGGCGGAGAGCAGCAGATGCTGGCCATCGCCCGCGCGCTTCTGACCAATCCGAAAGCTTTGATCCTCGACGAGGCGACCGAGGGGCTGGCACCGGTGGTCCGGGCGGAAATCTGGGCGGCGATCCATGCGCTCAAAGCGCAGGGGATATCGATCCTCGTCATCGACAAGTCGCTGAACGAGCTTCGGTCCGTCGCCGACAGGGCAGCCATCGTTGAGCGGGGCCGGACCGTGTGGCAAGGCGCGATGGCGGAGCTGGGCGAGGATGTGGTCGCGCGGCATCTCGGTGTATGAGCTTCGGCAGGCGGTCCCGATGGCTCGGTGTCGTTTACGGACAAGATGCCAAGGGACGCGCGTGAAAGTCTGCCCCTGATACCCAGCGCGAGGAGCCGAAGATGGAGCAGACGCATCGCCGCAAGGGCCGCAATGCCCGGCGCACGGAGGCGCCCGCGCGGATCGTGAACTACCGCCACCTGCGGCATCCCTTCGCGCCCCAGAAGGTGCTGAGTGACGATGCCGTCGCAAGGATCCACGAGATGTCGCTGAAGGTGCTCGAGGATCTTGGCCTGCGGATCCTATTGCCAGAGGCGCGAACGATCTACGCGGCAGGCGGCGCGCTGGTCGACGAGACGACCGAAATGGTCCGCATCGGCCGGGACATGGTGGCCGAGGCGCTGTCTACGGCGCCGAAGTCGATCCGCCTTCGCGCGGTCAATCCCGAACGCGAGCAGAGATACGAAGACGGCGCGATGATATTCTCGCCGGCCGGGGGCTGTCCGAACGCGACCGACCGTGTCCGCGGTCGCCGCCCCGGCAACCTTGCGACTTATGAGGAAACGCTGAAGCTCCACCAGAGTTTCGACGTGATCCACAAGCTCGGCCCCTCTGCCGAGCCGCAGGACGTGCCCGCCAACCTGCGCCACTACGCGATGATGAAGGGCCAGATGACGCTCTCGGACAAGCCCCTGTTCGTCTATGCGCGGGGAAGGGGGCAGATCGAGGACAGCTTCGAGATGATCCGCCTCGCCAATGCGCTGTCGGAGGACGACTTCACCGACGGCACGTGGTGCACGACGGTCATCAATACGAACTCTCCGCGCCAGATCGACAAGCCGATGGCGGAAGGCATAATCGACTTCGCGCGCGGTGGGCAGATGTCGATCATCACGCCGTTCTGTCTGGCGGGCGCAATGGCCCCGGTGACGGTTGAAGGCGCAATGGTTCTTCAGCATGCCGAATGCCTGGCGGGGATAACCCTCGCCCAGCTTGCGAAGCCGGGCGCGCCGGTCAGCTATGGTGGCTTCTCGTCGAATGTCGACATGAAGTCGGGTGCGCCGGCATTCGGCACGCCCACCCATATCCGCATGGCGATCGGCACCGGGCAGCTTGCCCGGCATGTCGGTCTGCCGTGGCGATCTGCGGCGGGATCGGCCGCGAACGTGGCCGACATGCAGGCGGCGGGAGAGAACCATATGGGGCTTTGGGCGAATCTCATGGCCAACGCGACGCTGACTGTCCATTCGGCAGGCTGGCTTGAAGGTGGTCTGACCTTTGGCTACGAGAAGTTCATCAACGACATCGAGGCGCTCCAGACCCTCGCCGAGCTTTGCGCGCCGCTCGCCTCGCCTCAGGAAGAGCTGGGCTGGGAGGCGATCGCCGACGTTCAGCCCGGCGGGCATTTCTTCGCGACAGGGCACACGATGGAGCGTTTCGACCGCGCCTTCTACGCGCCGCTGGTTGCCGATCTGTCGAATTTCGGCACATGGGAAGCGGCAGGCGCGCAAACCGCGACCGAGCGCGCGACAGCGATCTGGCAGCAGGTTCTGGCCGAGTTCCATGCGCCCGATGGCGCGGACGAACGTGGCGCGCGGATTGCCGAATTCATCGCGCGCCGCACGGCAGAGGGCGGGGCGTTTCCTCCGGATTGATTTCCGGCCCGCACCGCTTGACTTTCAGACCTCGCTGCATGATAAGCCCGCATCCCGGCGGGTCTCTGACTCGACCGGGATTATAAATTTTGGAAATGTCGCTCCCGAACGGGGGCGCGCTGCCCGAGGCGGGACGATCCCGAAACGCCGGAGCATCCGGGGCCAAAGGGCGCGGCAAAGAAGAAGGAATGACCCATGTTCGCGGTCCTCAAGACCGGTGGCAAACAGTACAAGGTTCAGGCGGGCGACGTGCTCCGCGTGGAACGGCTGTCCGCCGATGCTGGTGAAAAAGTCCAGTTCAACGAAATTCTGATGCTGGGCGGCGACAAGCCGACGCTCGGCAATCCGCTGGTCAATGGCGCGGCCGTGCAGGCCGAGGTCATCGACGAGATCAAGGCCGACAAGGTCATCACCTTCGTCAAGCGCCGCCGTAAGCACTCGTCGAAGCGCACGCGTGGTCATCGCCAGAAGCTGACGCTTCTGCGCGTCACCGACATCCTCGCCTCGGGCGCGGAAAAGTCGGGCGTGAAGGAAGCGATCGGCACGGCTGTTGCTCGCGTCGCCGCGCACAACGCCGAAGGTGGTGCCGCGAAGCCCGCGAAGAAGGCCGCCGCGCCTGCGAAAGCCGAAAAGCCCGCCGCGAAAGCCGAGAAGCCGGCCGCCAAGCCGGCGAAAGCCGCTGCGAAGCCCGCCAAGGCCGCTGCTGCTGGCGCAGACGACCTCAAGCAGCTTTCGGGCATTGGCCCGGCGCTCGAGAAGAAACTGAACGAGTTCGGCGTGACCTCGTTCGCCCAGATCGCCGCCTGGACCGAAGCCGATGTGGCTGACTTTGACGAAAAGCTTTCGTTCAAAGGCCGCATCGAGCGCGAAGGCTGGATCGAGCAGGCCAAGAAACTGGCCGCTGAGAAGGAGTAAGACCCCATGGCACACAAAAAAGCAGGCGGTTCCTCCCGCAACGGTCGCGACTCGGCCGGACGCCGTCTTGGCGTGAAACTCTACGGTGGCCAGGCAGCCATCCCGGGCGCGATCATCGTGCGTCAGCGCGGCACCACCTGGTGGCCGGGCGAAGGCGTCGGCATGGGCCGTGACCACACGCTCTTTGCGACCGCCGAAGGCCGCGTGACCTTCAAGAAGGGTCTGAAGGGCCGCACCTTTATTTCGGTTCTCCCAGTAGCGGAGGCGGCCGAATAAGCCGGACTTTTACAATTCGATTGTAGGAGGGGACCGGTGGAAACGCCGGTCCCTTTTCTCTTTGCGGGCAGGAACCCGCCAGTGAACGGTTGAGATCAGGCAAAAGTCAGTATTGGCCGCAAAGGCGTGAATGCACGCGGGTTGATCCGGCCATTCTCGCGCCCCATTTCGGGCGTAACAGGAAGTCAGGCGCCAGACAGGCCGGTAAGGCCGGGCGCCGACGGAGGATACGGCAGGTAGGAGGGCCGTGTCCGTCGTACTACGTTTTGGAGGAGGGAAGGCATGATTCAGGAACCTATCGTCGTCCAGCCCGCGCTGGCGGCTGAGCGTTTCGTATTGCGCCCGATCAGGCGGTCGGATGCGGGGCTGATTTCTCTTTACATGGGCGACCGTCGGCTGGCCGAAGGCACGAGGGCGATTCCGCATCCGCTTCCCCCCGGCGCGACCGAGGCTTTCATCGCCAGGGCGCTTAACGAGGATCGGAACGAGGATGTCTGGGTTCTCGACGGTTCCGAACGCGGACTCGCCGAAGTGCTGGGCCTCGTGAGCCTGACACGCATGGAACGCGATCAGAGCGAGATCGCCTATTGGGTCGCGCCCGCCTTCTGGAACACGGGCTATGCGTCCGAAGCGGTTCGCGCATTGGTCGAAGCCAATCCGCACCGCACGAGGACACTGTTCGCCGAGGCGTTTCAGGACAATCCGGGCTCGGCCCGGGTTCTGACGAACTGCGGGTTCGAATATCTCGGCGATGCTGAGGCGTACTCGGTCGCGCGCGGAGCCACCGTGCCGACCTGGACCTATCTGCGCCGGATGGACTGACGCCCATGACCCTCCGCGCTGTAATCAGAACGGCGCGGCTTACCTTGCGCCCGTTTGAAGCCTCGGACGAGGACCGGGTCATTGCCGGTATCGGCAACCGGGACGTTGCGCGTTGGCTATCGGCGGTGCCGCATCCCTATGGTCCCGAGCATTTCCGCAGTTTCCTGCCGACCGCGCAGCGCGGCAAGGTCTGGGCCATCGTCGACAGCTCCGGTTTGGTCGGCGCAGTTGGTCTTGGTCGCGAGCTCGGATACTGGCTTGCGGCGGATCGGCACGGCCTTGGCTACGCGACCGAGGCCGCGCGGGCAGTGCTGGCCGCGCATTTCGCCGACCCGGCGGCCGGGCCCGTTCGAACCAGCCATTTCAGCGGGAACGCCGCCTCTGCCCGTGTGCTCGCGAATCTCGGGTTCCGGGGCGATGGCTTCCGCAGTGTCCGACCCGTTTCACGTCCGGAAGACGAGGTGCTGGCGCATACCGTGTCTTTGACCCGCAGCGACTGGTTAAACGCCAATCCGCTGATCGTCGACGCCGACCGGCTGGTCCTGAAACCTCTGAACGCCGACCGCGACTGGCGTGACCTGTCGCGGATCGGTGGCGACCCGCGCGTCGCGCCCATGCTTCTCTGGGTGTTGTCGCCCTGGCCCGAGGCCGAGGTGCGCCGCTGGGTGAACCGGTCACTTTGGCGCGGCCATACCGGCTTCCGGCTGGGCATCTTCCTGAAAGACGGTCCACTCGTCGGCGTGGTGGGTCTTTTCCCCGACCCCGTCAACGTGATGTACTTCATCGACCCCGACCATTGGGGCAGGGGATACGTCACCGAAGCGATGCAGGCGTTCCTTGACTGGGCCGTCCCGTACTTCGCACTGACCGAGATCGAGGCAGACCATTTCGCCGACAATCCCGCGTCGGGCTGCGTGCTGGAGAAGCTCGGGTTCACCCGGATAGGCACCGGAATGGGCACCTCCCGCGCGCGGCCTGACCCGGCGCCGAACGTGATCTGGCGTCTCACCCTTCCGTCTTCAACCGAGTGATAGCTTCCTCGGGGGCGTGGCGGGACACAGCCCGCGAGTCTTCGTGAAACCAAGCGCACCCTTGCGAAAATCACTGCCACCGACTATCGCCTTTCAGACCCAAGGAAAGCCTGTCCCATGAAGTTCCTCGACCTCGCCAAAGTCTATATCCGCTCCGGCGGCGGCGGTGGGGGCTGTGTCTCGTTCCGGCGCGAGAAGTTCATCGAGTTCGGCGGTCCCGACGGCGGCGACGGCGGAAATGGCGGTTCTGTCTGGGCCGAGGCGGTCGAGGGGCTGAACACTCTTATCGACTTCCGCTATCAGCAGCACTTTTTCGCCAAGAACGGACAGCCGGGTATGGGCAGTCAGCGAACCGGGAAAACAGGTGAGGATATCGTCCTAAAGGTTCCTGTCGGAACGGAAATTCTGGACGAAGACGAAGAGACGCTGATCGCCGATCTGACCGAGGTGGGGCAACGCGTACTGCTGGCTCAGGGCGGCAATGGCGGCTGGGGCAACCTGCGTTTCAAGTCGTCGACCAACCGCGCCCCGTCGCGTGCAAATCCGGGCCAGGAAGGTGTTGAACGCACGATCTGGCTACGGCTGAAGCTTATCGCAGATGCCGGTCTGCTTGGCCTTCCCAATGCGGGCAAGTCGACGTTCCTTGCCGCCGTTTCGAACGCAAGACCGAAGATCGCGGATTATCCGTTCACGACCTTGGTGCCGAACCTCGGGGTTGTCGGGGTCGACGGCAAGGAATTCGTCATGGCCGACATTCCGGGTCTGATCGAAGGTGCATCGGAAGGTCGAGGGCTTGGCGATCAGTTCCTTGGCCATGTCGAACGCTGTGCCGTCCTTCTGCATCTTGTGGACGGGACGTCCGACACTATTGCAAAGGACTACAAGACGATCGTGGCGGAACTAGACGCCTATTCCGAGGCGTTGGCAGCCAAGCCACGGATCACAGCGCTCAACAAAGTCGACGCGCTCGACGCCAAGACGCTCGCCAACCGGAAGCGCAGCCTTGAGAAGGCCGCCGGCGGGCCGGTTCATCTGATGTCCGGCGTCTCCGGTCAGGGTGTGCAAGACGTGCTGCGCGCACTTTGGACGGTGATCAAGGAGACTCGGACCGCGGAGGTTGAGCCCGAGGCGACGAAATGGCAGCCGTGATACCCGATATCGCGAAGGCCAGACGGCTTGTCGTCAAGATCGGTTCTGCGCTGCTCGTCGATCCTGCGGGCGGATTGCGGCGCGACTGGCTTGCCGCGCTGGCCGAGGACGTGGCGGCAGCGAAGGCGCGCAACTCCGACGTGATCCTTGTTTCCTCCGGTTCGATTGCGCTGGGGCGCGCGGCGCTCGGGCTGCCGACAGGTGCGCTTAGCCTGGATCAGAGCCAGGCGGCGGCTTCGGTGGGTCAGATCCGTCTCGCCCGCGCTTACGAAGAGGTGCTCGCGCCGCACGGTCTGACGGCGGGGCAGGTGCTTGTCACGCTTGAGGATACCGAGGACCGCCGCCGCTATCTGAATTCTCGCGCGACGATGGAGACCTTGCTGGGCATGGGCGTCGTGCCGATCGTGAACGAAAACGACACGGTCGCGACCGACGAAATCCGCTTTGGCGACAACGACCGGTTGGCGGCCCAGATCGCGGTTACGATCGGGGCGGATCAACTTGTCCTTCTCAGCGATGTCGATGGCCTTTACACCGACAACCCTAAGATCAATAGCGATGCGCAGCGGTTTGATCTGATTGAAAAAATCACGCCAGAGATTGAGGCGATGGCCGGCGATGCCGGATCGGGTCTGTCGAAGGGCGGAATGAAAACCAAGGTGATGGCGGCCAAGACTGCTGTCGCGGGTGGCTGCGCAATGGCGATCACGGAAGGGTCCGTGATGCGTCCCCTCAAGGCGTTGGCGGAGGGCGCGCGATGCACCTGGTTCGTGGCCGAGGGCACCCCGCAGATCGCCCGCAAGCGCTGGATCGCCGCGATGAAGCCCAGGGGCGATGTCCATCTCGACGCGGGTGCCGTCGCGGCGCTCGGGCAGGGCAAATCGTTGCTGCCTGCCGGTGTGACAGCCGTCACGGGCAGGTTCGAACGCGGCGATCCCATCGCGATCCTCGGGCCGCGAGGCGAAGCGCTCGGCAAGGGGCTTGTGCGCTATTCGGGCGTCGAGGCGAAGGCGATCGCGGGGCGCCGTTCAGGTGACATCGAGGCCATTCTCGGCTATGCCGGGCGCGGCCCGATGGTGCATCGCGACGACATGGTGCTGTGAGCGGAACACGCGGGCGTAAGCGCGTCGTGCAGGATGAGAGGAAGCGCGATGAAAGATCTGGATAACATTCCCGCGTTGATGGCGGAGATCGGCGCGAATGCACGAGCGGCGGCGGCGGATCTTGCCTTCGCCACGGCCGAGCGGAAGCACGCGGCACTGATCGGTGCGGCCGAGGCGGTCTGGAATGCGCGCGACAAGATCATCGCGGCGAATGCCGAAGATTTGGCCTATGGCCGCCAGAAAGGGCTGAGCCCCGCCATGATGGACCGGCTGATGCTGGACGAGGGGCGCATCCGCGGGATCGTGGACGGGCTGCGGTCGGTTGCCGAGCAGAAGGATCCCGTGGGCGAAGTGATCGCCGATTGGGATATGCCCTCGGGCCTTAACATCCGCCGCGTCAGGACGCCGCTCGGCGTCGTGGGCGTCATTTACGAAAGCCGCCCCAACGTGACGGCGGATGCGGGTGCACTTTGCCTCAAATCCGGCAATGCGGTGATCCTGCGCGGTGGCTCGGAGAGCTTTCATTCGTCTCGTGCGATCCATGCCTGCCTGGTCGAAGGCCTGAAATCGGCGGGCCTGCCCGAAACGGCGATCCAGTTGGTTCCGACCCGCGACCGCGCAGCGGTCAGCGAGATGCTGAAGGCGGTGGAACACATCGACGTCATCGTGCCGAGGGGTGGCAAGGGGCTTGTCGGCCTTGTCCAGAAAGAGGCGAGGGTGCCTGTCTTCGCGCATCTTGAAGGCATCTGCCATATCTATGTGGACAAGGACGCCGATCCTGAAAAGGCGCGCAAGATCGTGCTGAACGCCAAGACGCGGCGGACGGGCATCTGTGGGGCGGCGGAATGCCTGCTGGTCCACAAGGATGTCGCCGCGACCCTCGGACAGCAGATCGTGGACGATCTGATGGCGGCCGGGGTCGAGGTTCGGGCTGACGGGCTGCGCGGCAGCAAGGTTGCCGAGGCCGACGATTTCGGGCGCGAGTTCCTCGACATGATCATCGCCGCCAAGGTCGTCGACGACGTGGATGGCGCCATCGCCCATATCCGGCGCTACGGGTCGAGCCATACCGAGGCGATCATCACCGAGAATGACGGGGCGGCAGAGCGGTTCTTCACGCGGCTCGACAGCGCGATCCTGATGCGTAACGCCTCCACCCAGTTCGCCGATGGCGGCGAGTTCGGCATGGGGGCAGAGATCGGCATCGCCACCGGCAAGATGCACGCACGGGGGCCGGTCGGTGCCGAGCAACTGACGAGCTTCAAGTATCTCGTGACAGGCGACGGAACCGTTCGCTCGTGAGCGCGGACCCCACGGACGAGGAACTCGCCGCGCGTTACCGGCCACGGATCGAGGCAGAGCTTGCCGATCTGGATGCCGCGACCGAGGCGACGACCAGCGATCGCAAGCCCGTGGAACTGGATCAGCAGAGCGTTGGACGGCTGAGCCGGATGGATGCGATGCAAGGTCAGGCGATGGCTGCGGCGGTCGAGGCGCGGCGGGGCCAGCGTCGGGCGGCGCTCGAAGCCGCGCTTCGGCGCATGGGCGAGGGCGAGTTCGGCTGGTGCGCGCGCTGCGGCGAGTTCATCGGCGAAGGCCGGCTGAACGTTGATCCGGCAGTCGTGACCTGCGTAATCTGCGCGGGACGGCCCGGTTAGAAGTCGATTTCGATCCGGTCCGATGCGGCCTTTATCGAAAGCACACGGCCGAGCCGGTCTATTTCCAGCGGAAGCAAGGCGAATTGAACGTGGGCAGGGGCGATTTCGGCAGCCGCACCCGGGGTCTCAAGTCCCGTCCAGAGTGCCTCGTCCAGTTTCAGCTTGTCCGCCGTCGCGACGATCCGCCATGCGTCGTTCGTGGCTTCGACTTTGACCCGACCGCCATAAGGCAGGGCCGTCTCCAGGCACTGCAGAGCGAGAAAGGCCGCCTTGACCTCTGGCCGGGGTGGATCGCCCGCGACCCCCCAGTCGATGACGAGGCGACCGCCGCGCGTCATATCGGTAAGGATGGAACGGATTTCGGCGCGCGCCACGCGCTGGTCCTTCCCTGCGGCGCCGAAGGCGATCCGGAAGAAACGGATGCGCGCATTGGCGCTTGCCACGCTTTCCGAGATCAGCGCGATTTCCGGCCCCGCAGCCGCGCCCGACATCATTAGAAGCTCCACCCCATTGCCGATAGCGCCAAGTGGGCTGATAAGGTCGTGGCAAATGCGCGACCCGAGGAGCGCAACGAGGTCGGGGCTGTCAGAGGGCATGGCGGTTCTTTCGCTGGAGATGGTCATGTTCGAGATTTTCGAACCCGGAATGCTGGTGCGACATCCGGTTCACGATGATTGGGGGCTTGGTCAGGTGCAGTCCCGCATCGGAGCGCGGATAACGGTGAACTTTGAAAATGTGGGCAAGGTGGTAATTGACGGCAGGCAGGTAGAGCTTGTTCTTGTCATTGAGCCTGGGGATTGAATTTCGGGTGTTTTCGAAAGCTAATCACAACCATGGGTAGTGTCAACGAGGGCTGATCCTATGCGCGTCTGTTGCAAATGGCGGGGTGCGCCCCTAAAACTCGCGCCGATCCCAGATGCAAGGTCCGAACGCCGCGTATGACCCCTGACGACACGCCACTCCAGGTCCGCCTGGCCGTCGCGGAGGCCGATCTGCTTGCCGCCCAACGTCTGCGCTATCGGGTATTCGTCGAAGAGCTGGGGGGCGACGGTCCCCTCGTCGATCATGCGGGCCGGTTCGAGCGGGATGAACTCGATCCGGTGAACGATCACCTGATCCTCGTCGACCCGCGGCGGGACGCGGCCGCGCTCGACCATGTCGTGGGCGTCTACCGGTTGCTGAGAGGCGACAAGGCGGCCGGCTTCGGGCGATTCTACTGCGACGGAGAGTACGATCTGGGGCCCTTGCGAGCCTCGGGACGGCGGCTTCTGGAACTCGGGCGGTCCTGCGTCGATGCAGAATATCGCGGTGGGACGGCCATGTTTCTGCTGTGGAACGGATTGGCTGATTATGTACTCGAACACGGGATCGAAGTGCTGTTCGGAGTCGCGAGCTTTCACGGAACGGATGTCGAGCCGTTGAAGGTGCAGCTTTCATGGCTTCACCACCATCATCTTGCGCCGGAAAAGTTAAGGGTTCGGGCTTTGCCTACGCATTTCCAAAGCATGAACCTCGTGCCGGCGGAGGACCTTGACCGGCGTGAAGCGATGATCGCGATGCCGGCGCTGATCAAGGCGTACCTGCGGCTTGGTGGTTTCGTGGGCGAGGGTGCCTACGTCGATCACGAGTTCAACACGACCGATGTCTGCCTGCTGATGGATACCGAAGCGATGAGCGTCCGGCACAAGGGGTTTTACACACGCAAGCACGGGGCGCGGGCGTGACCACCTGGAAGAACGACGCAGTTTCGGACCCCGCGCGCCTGGGTCCCGTCGGGCTGACTTTGATCGGGCTGCGCGGCGTGTCGCTGCTGACGGTCATTCACGCCGGCCTGCTTGTCTTGCTGGGAGTCAGGCTTGTCGAGTGGCCTCTGGCTGGTCACAAGCGCCCTGTGTCGCCGCACATTACGCGGACCGTTTGTCGGCTGAGCCTGATGATCTGCGGTATCGACTACAGCGTTGCCGGGCGGCCCATGAAGGAAAGGGGGGCGGTCGTGGCCAACCATTCCTCGTGGCTCGACATCTTCGCTCTGAACGCCTGCCAGCACATCCACTTCGTGTCGAAATCCGAGGTCGCGAGATGGCCGGTCATCGGATGGCTCGCGCGCGCGAACGGCACCGTCTTCATCGCGCGCAATCCGAAAGAGGCGAAGGTGCAGCAGCAGATCTTCGAGGACCGCATTCGTGCGGGCCACAAGCTGCTGTTCTTCCCCGAGGGCACGTCGACCGACGGACTTCGCGTCTTGCCGTTCAAGTCGACGCTGTTCGCGGCCTTCTACAGCCACGGCCTTGAGCATGTGATGCAGATTCAGCCGGTGAGTGTCGCCTACTTCGCGCCGGGCGGGCGGGCGCGGGAATTCTACGGCTGGTGGGGAGATATGTCCTACGCCCTGCACCTTCTGAAAGTGCTGTCCCAGCCGGGGCAGGGACGGATCGAAGTCACCTTCCACGAACCGGTCGCAGTTGATGCCTTTCCTTCACGCAAGGCGCTTGCCCGGCATTGCGAGGATGCGGTGCGGATGACGCTTCGCAAGAGACTGGGCGCTGACTACCGGGCGGATACCGATCCGTCGGAGGCTGCCCCCGAGGCGGGTCCGGGCGTCAACCCAGCGGGGCGAGAAGCGACCTGAGCGCCGCTGCCGGGTCTTCGGAAGACCAGATTTCATCGCCAACACCGAAGAAGTCCGTGACGGGTGCAAGTTCGGTCACCAGATCGACTGTAAGGCCGCCCTCGGCCACGACAGGAACCTCGATCATTTCTGACCACCACGCGAAGAGGTCACGTTCGGCCCGCGCGCCGGTCCCGAGCGGGCTGTCGCCTACGGGTCCGAAACCGACATAGTCGGCGCCTGCTTCGCCCGCGTTTATTCCGTCATGGCGCGAAGTTCCGCAGAACGCACCCACGATCGCGTCCGCCCCGAGTTCTTTCCGCGCCGTGCGCACCGAACGCGCACCGTCGGTCAGGTGAACACCGTCCAGACCGTGGGGATCGACAAGCTTCAGGTGGCTTTCGATGACGAGTGCCACGTCGCGGTCATGCGCAACGGCCCGCAGCGCATCCGCCGCCCGGCCGATCCGGTCGGCGTCCTTCGCGGCAAGCGCAAGCCGGACGCATGCCACGGGCAGCGCGTCGAGGGCGGAGGCGAGCCGGTCGGTAAAAACCTCGAGCTCGAACTCGGCGGGAGTGATGAGGTAGATCTGCGGGCGGTCGTTGTCTGCCATTGCCGACTCCGGGTCTAAGAGGTCGGAGGGGGCCTTAGCGCAGAAATCGGCGCTTGGCTACGGGGCCTTACTTCGGCGGCAGCGATTTTACGAGGGGAAGCGCAAGCGCCATGAGTTGGCTGCGACGGCTGTCGTCGGTCAAGACGTCGTCCACGACCTCGACCCAGCCGCCCATCCTTCGTCCCGTGAAGGCCATCGGGGTCACGCCGGGCATGTCGAGAGCGGCAGGCTCGTTCTCCTTCCCCACGCGGAAGACGCCGCCGCCCTTGTGGACGCCGCACAGCATGTTGCCGTTGTGAAGCAGCGCGACGCCGCCGAACATCTTCTTCTCGGTAATGGGTTCGCCCACAAGATCGTCACGCAGGATCTGCAAGAGCCCTTCGTCGATCGCCATGGCCACCCTCCTTGCGATGTGGGTCCGCCCATCGTATCAGGCGCGCCAAGCTACGGGAACGCGCATGTCAGACCTTCAACCCGCCTTCATCCTCGTCCGCCCCCAGATGGGCGAGAACATCGGCGCCGCCGCGCGTGCTATGCTGAACTTCGGGCTGAGCCATATGCGGCTGGTCGATCCCCGCGATGGCTGGCCCAATCAGCGCGCCGTCGCGATGGCCTCGGGCGCTGCGGGCCGGGTTCTCGACGGCGCCGGGGTCTTTGGCACGCTGCCCGAGGCGATCCACGATTGCGCTTACGTCTTCGCCACCACGGCCCGGTCGCGAGACCTGACGAAGCCGGTGATGACGCCGGAACGCGCGATGGAACACGCCCGGGCCCTGTCGGCGGCGGGTCAGAAGGTCGCCGTTCTCTTCGGGCCGGAGCGTGCGGGACTGGAAAACGAGGATGTCAGCCGTGCGAATGCGATCATTTCGGTACCGGTGAACCCGGACTTCCCATCGCTCAACCTCGGTCAGGCGGTGCTATTGTGCGCCTACGAATGGCGGCGGCAGGGAGAGGCGGTTCCGCCCGAGGTTCTGGCGCTTGCCGGGACCGAACTCGCCCCCGCGATCGAGATCGAGAAGCTTGGCGATCACTACGAACAGCGACTGGAGGAGGCCGGGTTTTTCTTTCCGGAGACGAAGGCCGAGGGGATGAAGCTGAACCTTCGCAATCTCTGGAGCCGGATGCCGCTGACACGGGCGGACGTTCAGACGCTGCACGGGTTGCTCAGGAAGATCGTCCGGCATCGGGACCGGTAGGGCGCGCCGCCACCCCAAGGCAGAGTCATCGGCAGAGAGGAAAGCGTGGCCGCTTTCCGTCCGGGGCACTTGAAGCTCGTTCGAGCCGGGCATAGTGTCCGGCGCGTTGAACGGAGGGGCGCATGGCCGGCAAACGCAGCATCTTCGAGGAAGTCGGTGAGGGGACCAAACCGGCCGAAGCGCCGAAGGGTGGAATGATCGACAAGGGCCGGGGCGGTGCGCGCAGCGCGGTCCGGATCTGGCTTGGCGTTCTTTTCGCGCTCGTCGTGGTGATGATCGCCGTGGGTGGTCTGACGCGGCTCACGGATTCTGGTCTTTCCATCACCGAATGGCGGCCCGTCACCGGCGCGCTGCCACCGCTGAGCGAGACCGACTGGCAGTCTGAGTTCGCAAAGTACCAGGCAAGCCCGGAGTATCAGCTTCAGAACAGCCAGATGGACTTGGCCGAGTTCAAGTTCATCTACTGGTGGGAATGGGGCCACCGGCAATTGGGCCGCGTCATCGGTCTGGTCTGGGCGGCGGGATTCGTCTTTTTCTGGGCCACGAAGCGCATTCCGCCGGGCTGGACCGGGCGGCTGCTTGGGCTCGGGCTTCTTGGCGGACTTCAAGGCGCGATCGGCTGGTGGATGGTGTCCTCCGGGCTGACAGGGCGCATGGTCGATGTCGCCTCGTACCGGCTTGCGATCCACCTCGGGCTTGCTTTCGTGATCCTCGGCTTCATCGCCTGGTACATGCTGTCACTGTCCCGCAGCGAACAGCAACTTCTTCAGGCGCGGCGCTCGCGCGAGCCGAAGTTGTTTTCCATGGCGACGGGTCTCATGCACTTCGCGTTCCTGCAAATCCTTCTTGGTGCGCTCGTCGCCGGGATCGATGCGGGCAGGGCGTTCCCCACCTGGCCCCTGATGGGCGAGAGCTTTTTCCCCGCTGACGCCTTCTACCTGCCCGAGGGCGGTCCCGCCGTGCTGGCGTTCTTCGAGAACCCGGGCCTTGTGCAGTTCGTTCACCGCATGTCGGGCTATCTGCTTCTGATCTTCGCGATCATCGTTTGGCGCAGGGCGCGCAAGTCTGCCCACCCCGCGACAAAGGCGGCGTTCGATTGGGCGGCCGTTATGATGTTCGGTCAGGTCGTGATCGGGATTGTGACCGTCCTGCACGCGGCACCGCTCACCCTTGGCCTCGCACACCAGCTGGTGGCGGTGTTGGTCTGGGTGCTGATCCTGCGCGCCCGGCACCGCGCCGAATATCCGATTGTCCAGTCCATCCGGAGCAGCCGATGACCGCATTCGCAGATCTCATGGCGTTCCAGCGCGATACCGAGGCGCTGGCGCAGATTGCAGGCCGCCTGGGCTGGGATCAGGAAACCATGATGCCCGAAGGGGCGGCCGAACAGCGCGGGGAGGAAATGGCGGCGATAGAGGGTGTCCTGCATGCCCGCCGCACCGATCCGCATGTGGGTGAGTGGCTGTCCAAGGCCGAAGCGCCGGACGCGGCGGGGGCCCGGTCGATCGCGCTGATCTCTCGCGCTTACGGGAGGAACGCGGCGGTGCCCGCGACGCTTGCGGCCGAGATCGCGCGCGTCACGAGCGTCGCGCAGGGCATCTGGGCCGAGGCGCGCGCGCGCAACGATGTGGCGCACTTCTTGCCGACGCTCGAAAAGGTCGTGGCGCTTCTGCATGAGAAGGGGCAGGCGCTGGCCGCTGCGGGATACGGTCATGGCGATCCCTACGACGCGCTGTTGGACGATTATGAACCCGGGGCTACGGCCGAAAGCATCGCGGCGATGTTCGACCGGATGCGGCCGAGACTCAAGGCGCTGCGCGAGAACGTGCTGGGTGCCGACAAGCACCCGCAGCCGCTTCAGGGCCACTTCGCCGAAGACCGCCAGCTTGGCCTCGCGCGCGATCTGGCGACCGCCTTCGGTTACGACTGGAATCGGGGGCGGCTCGATCTGGCCGTTCATCCGTTTTCGTCGGGCTCGGGCAACGATGCGCGGATCACGACGCGGGTTGTCGAAAACGATCCGTTCAACTGTTTCTACTCAACGATCCACGAAGTCGGTCACGCGACCTACGAACTTGCCATAGATCAGGACTATCTTTTCACCCCGCTCGGGCAGGGCGTGTCGATGGGCGTTCACGAAAGCCAGAGCCGGATCTACGAGAACCAGCTTGGCCGGAGCCGGGCGTTCACCCATTGGCTGCATGGCCAGATGCACGCGATCTTCGGCGATTTCGGCATCGCATCGGCCGAGGAGTTCTATCACACCGTGAACCGTGTGCAGTCGGGCTTCATCCGTACAGAGGCGGACGAAGTGCATTACAACCTGCACATCATGATGCGCTTCGATCTTGAGCGTCAGCTGTTCGGCGGGAAGATCGAGGTCTCCGATCTGGAGGATGCGTGGAACACCCGCTTTGCCGCGGATTTCGGCGTGGCGGTGGACAAGCCCGCGCATGGGATGCTTCAGGACGTGCACTGGTCGGTCGGGCTATTCGGCTATTTCCCGACCTATGCGCTGGGCAACGTCTATGCCGGTTGCCTGCACAAAGCGCTCCGCGAGGACGTGCCGGATCTGGATGCCGAACTCGCGAAGGGCAACGCGCATCCGGCGACAGAGTGGCTGCGCGACAAGGTCCAGCGATTTGGCGGTCTCTACAAGCCCGCGGAAGTGATCGAGCGCGCCTGCGGCTTCGAACCCACGGAAGAGCCGCTTCTCGATTATCTCGAGGCGAAGTTCGGCGCGATTTACGGTCTCTGAGCGATGAGCCGCGACGAAAGCCGCGGTGTCTGGCTGCTCGCCATCGGTCAGACGGCAGGCTACGCGTCGCTCGTCTATATCTTCGGGGCCATCATCCTTTCTCTGGAATCCGGCAGCGGCTGGACGCGGGCGGAACTGGCGCTGGGGCCGACACTCGCGCTCGTCGCGCAGGCAATCCTGGCGCCGTTCATGGGGCGGCTTGTCGACAAGGGACGCGGGGGTCTTCTGCTCGGCGGCTCGGCGCTTGCGGGGGCGCTCTGCCTCGCGCTTCTGTCGCGGGTCGAAAGCCTCCTTGCCTGGTACGCGCTTTGGCTGCTGATAGGTGCGGCGCAGGCGGCCGGGCTTTACGAGACCTGCTTTTCGCTTCTGACGCGCCGCCTTGGCCCGGAAGCCCGGCGCGGGATCATCCGTGTCACGCTGGTGGCGGGGTTCGCCTCTACCTTCGCCTTTCCATTGGGGGCCTGGTCAGGGTCGGCCCTCGGCTGGCGCGGTGCGATCCTGTTATTCGCAGCGATCCAACTTTTCCTCACGCTGCCGGTGAACGTGCTTGGCGTGACCCTGCTGCGCCGAGGTGAACGGCGGGGCGGGCCGCTTGTGCCGACGCCGAAAGGAGCGATCCTGCGAACGCTGCGCCAGCCCGAGTTCTGGGCGCTGGCGGTGTTCTTCGGCCTTCTCATGGGCAATCACATGATCCTGACCACTTATGCGCTTCCGGTGCTGACCGAACGTGGGGCATCACAGGCGCTGGCGGTCCTTGTCGCGTCGTCCGTTGGGCCGATGCAAGTGGCGGGGCGGGTGCTGTTGATGCTGGGCGGCGCGCGCATTCCCGCGGGCGGCGCAGCGCGGGCCATCGCGCTGGGCATGGTCTTGTCAAGCGGAGCACTGCTGATCGTGTCCGGGCAGGTCTGGCTTTTCTTCATCTACGCGATCGGGCAGGGCGCTTCGATCGGCGTGCAGTCGATCCTGCGCCCGCTCCTGACCGCCGAGGCTCTGGGACCCGAGAACTTCGGCGCGAACAGCGGAGCTTTGGCCATGGCACCGCTTCTGGCATCCGCGGCCGCGCCGGTATTCGGTGCATTGCTGATCGGAGCGGGCGGGGTGACGCTGCTGCTTTCGGTCACGCTGACAATGGGCTTGATCGCCTTCGCCAGCGCGCTTTGGCTTCGGGCGCGGGGGATCTGACCCTCGGTCAGGACCAGTCGGGTTTGCGCTTTTCGATGAAGGCGGCGATGCCTTCCTCGGTGTCGCGCCAGAGCATGTTCTCCACCATCACCTGCGCGGCGTAGTCGTAGGCCATCGCGCGCGTCATTTCGATCTGGTCGTAGAACGCCTGTTTGCCGATCTTGACGGCGGCGGAAAGCTTGCCGGCCACGAGTTCAGCCAGTGCCCGCGTCTCGGCGGTGAGCGTCTGCGAGGGCACCACGCGGTTCACGAGGCCAATCTCGGCGGCACGGGCGGCGTCGATGAACTGGCCGGTCGTAAGCATCTCGAACGCCACCTTGCGCGGCACGTTGCGCGAGAGTGCGACCATGGGCGTCGAACAGAAGAGGCCGATATTGACTCCGTTCACCCCGAACCGCGTGCCTTCCGCGGCGACCGCCATGTCGCAGGTCGCCGCAAGCTGGCAGCCCGCGGCTGTCGCGATGCCGTGAACCTCTGCGATGACGGGTTGGGGCAGGGCCGGGATCATCTGCATGACTTCGGCGCAGCGGGCGAAGAGATCGGCGAAGTAGGCCCGGCCCTTGTCCTCGGCGGCACGGCCGGCCTGCATTTCCTTCAGGTCGTGGCCCGCGCAAAAGGCCTTGCCCGCGCCTTTCAGGATCACGACGCGGGTCGCGTTGTCCTCGGCCAGCCGCTCGAATTCCGTCTTCAGCGCCGCGAGCATCGCGTCCGACAGCGCATTGAGGCTACCCGGCGCGTTAAGCGTCAGCGTCGCGATGCCGCCCTCGTCGGTGCGCAAGAGAAGGTCGTCGCTCATCTTGTCATTTCTCCCGTGGTTGAAGAAAGTCTAGGTCGCAAAGCGCGGGGAGGGAAGATGAAGCCGGTTATGACCGAAGCGGAACTGGCCGCGTTCCTCCTGCGGGAGTTTCCGCAGGTTAAAGACGATTTCGCCATCGAACGGCTGACCGACGACGGCGTCGTCGTCAGGCTCAAGGTGGCCGAGCGGCACCTGCGGCCAGGCGGGACGGTGTCTGGTCCCTCGATCTTTGCCCTGGCGGACGTCGCGATATATCTCGCGATACTTGCGCGGATCGGTCCCGTTGCGCTTGCGGTCACGACGAATGGCGGGATCGACTTCCTGCGCAAGCCCACCGCCGGGACCGACCTCATCGGCGAAGGACGGCTATTGAAGCTTGGTCGGGTCTTGGCTGTGGGCGATGTTCTGATCCGTTCAGACGGAATGGCCGAGCCGGTCGCGAGGGCAAACATGACGTACTCAATCCCGCCAAACCGCTGACACAACTGCGCCTAACTACCGATCTATCAACCTAAACGGGCGAGTCTGTCGTGGGGACAGGCTTGCGTGGGAGAAGGTAATGCGCCCGAAGGGCAAGATAGGTCGCTTGGCATGGGCTGCGCTTGTCGCAGCCGCTTTTGCCGTGCCTGCACGGACCGCAACGGTCGGCGTGGGGACGGTGCCGGCGCTCTGCACGCATGATCTTTCGGACGGTCCCCGCGCAGACGGCGCGACGAACTGCAAACCACTGACTGGCAAGGTGCTCGTGGCGTCGGGTCCCATCGCCCGCCATGGCGCGAAGGGCATGCCGGAGCGCCGGGCGCTGAGCGATCTTTCGCCGCGCGAAGCTCTTCTTGCGGCCCGCGGACTTTTGATGAACTTCTTCGCCGATGGAGTGGCGCAGTCCAACCGGTCCGATGTGCACCTGCTCCGCGTCGATCTGGGGCGGTTGCGCTCCGGGCTTTCCGGATTCGGCCCGATTCCGATCGGGTTGCCCGTAATGAACATCGGTGCACCGATCGCAGGTATCGATGCGAGCGACTTCGTTTTCCCCGGTGAGGCTGCAGCACGCATCCTGTTCTGGAACCGGAAAGGACCGGTTGCGGAATGGACGGTCGCATGGGGATCCATATTGATCCCATTCACGTCGAGTGAACCTGACGAACCGGTCGCGCAGCGCCCTGTGCCCATCGCGCCCCTGTTCATACCGGTGCGCTCACCGCTGAATCTCAAGACGATCCCATCAAACAAGCGCCTGCCGCAGTCGAGCACGCTTGTCCGGACACCCGTGCTGGGATCGGGGTTGCCGGCAGTTCCCGCGCCCATTCCGCTGCCGCCTGCCTGGGCTGGCCTCGGTGGGGCGATCGTGCTTCTCGCGGGTTTGAAGCGCAGAAGACGCACCAGAAAGGCCGTTTGAGCACGATTTTATTGGGGTATATTAATACCTAATTATTAAGCATATGAAATCACTAGGATAAATTCGCAACCAAGCCCTTGACGGTTGCGCGCCAGTGTCGCAAAAGCCTGCATCCGAATTTGGACCGGCCCTGCCGGCCGTCCCGCGATCCCGAATGCGAAGGGCAGACAATGAAGACCTATACCGCGAAACCGGCGGAGATCGAAAAGAAGTGGATCCTGATCGACGCTGAAGGCGTTGTTTTGGGTCGCCTCGCGACGATCGTCGCCACCCGGCTGCGTGGCAAACACAAGCCGTCTTTCACCCCGCACATGGACATGGGCGACAACGTTATCGTCATCAACGCCGACAAGGTGCAGATGACCGGCAACAAGCGCGCCGACAAGCTTTATTACTGGCACACTGGCCATCCGGGCGGCATCAAGAACCGCTCGGCGGCGCAGATCCTCGAGGGTGCACACCCCGAGCGTGTCGTGATCAAGGCGGTCGAACGCATGATCTCGCGCAATCGGCTTGGCAAGCAGCAGATGTCGAACCTGCGCGTTTATGCCGGCGCCGAGCATCCGCATGAGGCGCAGTCCCCCGAAGTCCTCGACGTCAAGTCGATGAACCCGAAGAACACCCGGAGCGCTTGAGCATGGCCGAAGAAATCAAATCCCTGGACGATCTGAAATCGGCTGTCTCGGGCGATGTCGCCGAGATGCCGGTCGTTGACGTGCCGCTTGAGCCGCAGCGCGATTCGCTCGGCCGTTCTTACGCAACGGGCAAGCGGAAGGACGCGGTCGCCC
Organism: uncultured Rhodobacterales bacterium; assembly: GCA_965368915.1. Classification (GTDB taxonomy): domain Bacteria; phylum Pseudomonadota; class Alphaproteobacteria; order Rhodobacterales; family Rhodobacteraceae; genus Albidovulum. Next base: position 20,784 of record CBDUOT010000056.1, read on the forward strand.
GCGTCTGGATCAAGCCGGGTTCCGGCAAGGTCACCGTGAACGGCAAGGAAATGGCCGCCTACTTCGCGCGCCCCGTTCTGCAGATGATCCTGCGCCAGCCGTTCCAGGTCGCCAATGTCGAAGGTCAATTCGACGTCATGGCAACCGTTGCGGGCGGTGGCCTCTCGGGTCAGGCCGGCGCTGTGAAGCACGGCATCAGCCGCGCGCTTCAGCTGTATGAGCCGAGCCTGCGCCCCGCGCTGAAGGCGGCAGGCTTCCTGACGCGCGACAGCCGCGTGGTCGAGCGGAAGAAGTACGGTAAGCGCAAAGCACGCCGGTCCTTCCAGTTCTCGAAGCGCTGACGCG